>JAYRKR010000036.1:5155-30820 GCA_041905645.1 Luteimonas sp. | reverse complement strand
CACGCCTGGCGGGGTCCTCGCTCGGGCGTGTCCCCACGTCCCCGCCCCCGCCCCCCCTCCCCCTCCCCCCCCCCAAGCCCGGCGCGACCCATGCCCATAGCGTTAACAGGCCCTAGCCGAACAGCGCCTTGCGCAGCACGTTGAGCGCCCAGTGCAGCGCGACCGCGGCCCACACGCTGCCGCCGCCGAGCCGGTAGACGCCGGCATAGGCCAGCCCCGCCAGCGCCGCGAACAGCATGAGCCCGGGGCCGCCGGCGAAGTGCGCCAAGCCGAACAGCAGCGCCGAGCCGACGATCGACAGCGCGGCGCCGTGGCGCTGCAGCGGCGCCTGCACCCAGCGACGGAAGAACCATTCCTCGGCGACCACGCTGGCCAGGTTCGCCAGCGCGAACGCCGCCACCGCGTCGAACGCGGCCGGCGCCCAGCGCACGTAGCCGCTCAGCCATCCCAGCAGCGGCAGCAGCACCAGGCAGGCGGCCGCGACCGCGCTGCTGCGCCGGTTCCAGCGCCAGTGCGACGGCAGCGCGGCCATCGCCGCGACCCCGGCCAGCGCCTTGCCGCCGGACAGCGACGCGTCGCCGACCGCGACGCGCGCGAAGCCCGGCACCAGCCCGTAGCCGATCGCCAGGAACAGCAGGCCCGCGCCGACCATGCACGCCGCCGGCCAGCGGCCGCGACCGGCGGAGACGCCATGCAGCAGCAGCGCCAGCGCGAACGCTGCGAGCAATGGAAACGGTCCGTGCGCGCCACCGAGCGCGTAGAGCGGCAGGCAGGCCAGCGGGCCGGCCAGGGATCGCAGCATCGCGCCCACTCCGCGGGAAATCCGCATTATCGGCGAAGCATCGGGCAGCGCCGGATCGATCCGCACGGAACGACGACCGAAGCGGGCGGACAGGCCAACCTCATGCCGCGCGGCAAGGTCGGGGATATCGAAGGGATGCGCCGACGGAAGCGCATCGCCGGCGCGCGTTCACCCGGACGCGATGCACATCCGCGCGCGCCGCGCGTCGCGGCGCGCCCACGCGTAGATCGCCAGCCCCGCGATCGCGGTGGCCGCGCCGACGTAGCCGGTCGAGGTCCAGCCGTAGCCGGCCGTGATCGCCATGCCGCCCAGCCACGGGCCCAGCGCGTTGGCCGCGTTGAACGCCGAGTGGTTGGACGCCGCCGCCAGCGTCTGCGCGCTGCCCGCCACGTCCATCAGGTGCGCCTGCAGCACCGTCGCCAGCGCGCCCATGGTGCCGACCGCGACCACCGCAGGCAGGATCGTCCACGTCGAGTGCGCCGCCAGCGGGAACGCCAGCAGCAGCAGCGCCGACCACGCCAGCAGCACCGCCGCGGCGCGGAACTGCAGGCGGTCGAACAGCCAGCCGCCGCCGAGCGTGCCGAGGATGCCGCCGACGCCGAACGCGGCCAGCGAGACCGGGATCCACGCCTCGGACACGCCGGTCACGTGCACCAGCGTCGGCGCGAGGTAGCTGAAGACGCAGAACATGCCGGCGAAGCCGATCGCGCCGATCCCCAGCGCCAGCCACACCGGCTTGCGGTTGAAGTCGCGCAGCTCGCGCAGCGGATCCTGGTGCGGCTCGTCCGGGTCCGGCGGCAGGAAGCGCGCCACCAGCAACACCGTCAGCAGCGCGATCGCGGTGACCAGCACGAAGGCCGCCCGCCACGACAGCGCCTGCCCCAGCCAGGTCGCCAGCGGATTGCCGACCAGCAGCGCGATCGCCAGCCCCAGCAGCACCCGCCCGACCGCGGTGCCGCGCTGCCCGGGCGGGCTGATCGACGCGGCCACCAGCGAGGCCACGCCGAAGTACGCGCCGTGCGGCAGGCCGGCGACGAAGCGGAACAGCAGCATCGCGTGGTAGCCCGGCGACAGCGCCGCGGCGAGGTTGCCGACCGCGTAGAAGCCCATCAGCGCCAGCAGCAGCGAGCGCCGCGGCAGGCGCGCGCCGAGGATGGCCAGCAGCGGCGCGCCGACCACCACGCCCAGCGCGTAGGCGCTGACGACGTGGCCGACCTGCGGCTCGGTGACGCCGAGCCCGCGGGCGATCTCCTGCATCAGCCCCATCACCACGAATTCGCTGGTGCCGATGGCGAAGCCGCCCATGCCCAGCGCGAACAGCACCAAGGTCACCGTGCGCGGCGGCAAGGTGCGGGCGGCGGCGCCCGCCGCGGAAGGGATATCGAAGGCCATGGCGGCTATTGTGCACCGCAACACACCACCGTTTCTGTGAACCCGATGCGCCGCTCGCGAAACGCTGTAGTGCGACGCAGTGCGATGCAGTGCGATCCGGCCTCGGCCTACCGCAGCGGGAACGTCGCCACCGGAAATGCAGCCCCTCTCCCGCTTCGCGGGAGAGGGAGGCGCGAAGCGCCGGGTGAGGGCCCGGCTTTTCGCCACGCCCCCTGATCCCGCCCGGGCGGTTTCCCACCTTCGCAGGAACGACGCAACAGGAAATCCTGCGGCGCCCTAACCCCCTGCGCCGCCTTCTCCCGTCGCCAGCGGCCGCACGTAGCGCAGCAGGCTCACCAGCGTCTTGCCCGGCTCCTCCCACGGGATCATGTGCGCCGAATGCTCGAACCACACGCCCTGCTTGTACGGCGCCCGCACCCGTTCCAGCCACGCGGCGGTCGGCGCCGAAGGCGTGGTGTAGTCGTGGCGGCCCATGAACATCACCACCGGGATCGGGAACTCGCGCACGCCCTTGAAATCGACCGCGAGGAACTCCGGCAGCAGCCTGCCCAGCGTGAACAGGTTGCCTTCGTCGATCGCGCGCGCGTCGTTGCAGTCGTACTCGGGCGAGAGCAGGGGCGCGTCGAAGTAGTACGTGGACGTCTCGCGGAAGGCGCTCATGCCGCCGTAGAACTGCGGCCACTTCCTGGCGACGACGATGCGCTCGCGGGTGATCGGCTCCTCGCCCGGGTAGGGCGCGATCGACTCGAGCTCCCTGATCGCCTCCCGGTTGCCGTGGGCCCTGGCCTGCGCCAGGCCGTAGTCGTAGCTGAGCTTCTCGTTGTCGCGCGTGTTGATGACCTGGCCGATGCCGACGTAGGCGTAGAACAGGTCCGGGCGCCTGAGCGCGGCGTTCATCGCGACCACCGTCCCCCAGCTGTGCCCCATCAGGACGAGCCTGTCCTTGTGGTAGCGCCTGCGGACCTGCTCGGCGATCGCGATGGCGTCGTCGACGTAGTTGCCGATGTGGAGGGTCGGCGAGACCGCGTCCGGGTCGGCCTCGCGGAAGGTCTTGCCCGCGCCGCGCTGGTCGTAGTTGACGACGGTGAAGTATTCCTCGATGGGGCGCTGGAACTGCCACATCGTCGGCATCACCGGCGAGGCGGGCCCGCCGTGGACGAAGAGGATGATGGGGTTGGACCGGTCCTGGCCGCGCACGCTGACCCACTGGTCGATGCCGCCGACGCGCAGCTTGTAGGTCTCCTGCACGCCCTCCGGCGCGACGATGCGGTCGAGGTCGCGCACGACCTCGCGCGCCTTGCGGTAGGACGCGTCTTCCGGGCAGGCCTGCGCGTGCACGGGCATGCACAGCGTCATGAGCAGGGCGAACAGCGTGAAGCGGATTGCCATCGTGTGGTCCTCGTTGTCCGCGCCGTATCGGGACGCCCGGCCGAAGCCGGGTGGCGGCGCCTGCTTGTCCTTGATACGTCGACCGTGCCGCCGGTTGCAGCCGGCGCGCATCGTGCCGGAGTCGCCGCCATCGGCGGCGGGATCCTGCGGACGGATCCGCCGCCTTGCCTTACCATCGCCGCATGGACTGGATCGACCTGCGCAGCGACACCGTCACCCGGCCCACGCCGGCGATGCGCGAGGCGATCGCCCGCGCCGAGGTCGGCGACGACGTCTACGGCGAGGATCCCGCGGTCGACGCCCTGCAGCGCCGGCTGGCCGGCGACCTCGGCTTCGAGGCCGGCCTGTTCGTGCCCAGCGGCACCCAGTCCAACCTGCTGGCGCTGATGGCGCACTGCCAGCGCGGCGACGAGTACATCGTCGGCATGGACGCGCACACCTACAAGTACGAGGGCGGTGGCGCCGCGGTGCTGGGCTCGATCCAGCCGCAGCCGCTGCCGCAGGCGGACGACGGCACCCTGCCGCTCGATGCCGTCGAGCGCGCGGTCAAGCCCGACGATCCGCACTTCGCGCGCACGCGCCTGCTGTGCCTGGAGGACACCTGGCACGGCCGCGCGCTGCCGCTGGACTACCTCGCCGACGCCCGCGCGCTGTGCGACCGCCGCGGCCTGTCGCTGCACCTGGACGGCGCGCGCCTGTTCAACGCCGCGGTCGCGCAGGGCGTGCCGGCGCGCGAGATCGCGCGCCGCTTCGACAGCGTGTCCGTCTGCCTGTCCAAGGGCCTGGGCGCGCCGGTCGGCTCGGTGCTGCTCGGCACGCAGGCGCTGGTCGACCGCGCCCGCCGGCAGCGCAAGATGCTCGGCGGCGGCTGGCGCCAGGCCGGGCTGCTCGCGGCCGCGGGCCTGCACGCGCTCGACCACCACGTCGCCCGCCTGGCCGACGACCACGCCCGCGCCGCCCGGCTCGCGGACGCGCTGCGGGGCCTGCCCGATCTCGTCGTCGCCGGCCGGCACACCAACATGGTGTTCATCGAAGTCCCGGCAGCGCGGCTGCAGGCGCTGAAGGCGCACATGGACGCCGCCCGCGTGCGCCTGTCGATCGGCTACGCACCGCGGGTGCGCATGGTGCTGCACCTGGACGTCGACGATGCCGGCGTCCAGCGCGCGGCCGACGCGCTGCGCGGGTTCTTCATCCGCTGAGGCCTGTCGCGGGGCCTTGCCGCCCTCCGCCCCGTCCTCGATCCGAAAGTCGCCCGCCGGGCATGCCTGCCGCACATTCGGTCGGACCTCGTCTCCCCATGCCCCGGGCTCCTCCCGCTGCCGTCATTCCCGCGAAAGCGGGAACCCAGTGACTTTGGCTTCCTCGAAGCTTTCCAAGAGCGAAAAGGCACTGGGTTCCCGCTTTCGCGGGAATGACGACATCAAGGAGGCGGCGAACTGGCGGCAAGCCGGCGGCGCCGGACAGGGCGATCCGCTACATCGGCTTCATGCAGTTCACCATCCACGGCTTGCCGTAGCGGTCGACGAGCGCGCCCCAGCGATGGGCCCAGAAGGTCTCGGCGATCGGCATCTGCACCTTCCCGCCTTCGGCCAGCGCGGCGAAGATCCGCTCGGCGTCCTCGACGGTGGGGACGTCGACGTTGATGCAGGTCGCCGACGCGGACGGGCCGTGCGGCGGCGGGCCGTCCGCGCCCATCAGCGTGGCGCCGGCGGCCTCGATCTGCGCGTGCATGATCCGGTCGCGGCTGTCGGGCGGCATCTCGTCGCGCATCGGCGACTCGCCGTACGTGGTCTGGAACACCACCTGGCCGCCCAGCGCGGCGGCATAGAAGGCGAAGGCCTCGCGGCACTGGCCGTCGAA
Organism: Luteimonas sp.; assembly: GCA_041905645.1. Lineage (GTDB taxonomy): Bacteria > Pseudomonadota > Gammaproteobacteria > Xanthomonadales > Xanthomonadaceae > Luteimonas. The sequence continues at coordinate 25,377 of JAYRKR010000036.1, read as the reverse complement.
ATTGAGATAGGGAATCAGGCGCATGGCGGTCTCCTGCGATGGCGGGGATCGTGGACGGGTCGGGCGTGGCAGGCGCGGCGGCCCCGGCCGCCGCGCCCTGCCTTCGACGACGAACGGCGCGCGGCCGGATCGACAGGGTGACGGTCCCGCGCCCGCGGCGACCCCGGCCCCCGGCCACGGCGCCGCTTCACCCGCCGGCGACGCGGCCGAGCCCGCGCTGAAGCCCCCGCGGCCCGGTACCTGCCGGTTCAGGTGGGCCGCGCACACTTGTCGCGTCCCCCACAGGAGCCCGGACGATGAACAGCAAATCCGCCACGGTGTTCGCCACGCTCGCCTGCGCGATCGCGCTGGCCGCGGCCCCCAAGGCCCACGCCGCACGCGACGTCGACTGCAGGCTCGACTACCAGCTCACCGGCTGGTCCCTGCTCTACAAGCACACCACCGGCAACGGCCGCGTCAGCTGCGACAACGGCCAGTCGATGCCGGTGCGGGTCAGCGCCAAGGCGGTCGGCCTGACCGCCGGCAAGTGGAAGGTCGACCACGGCACCGGCCGCTTCACCGACGTGCGCAGCATCCACGAAGTGCTGGGCCGCTACGCCCAGGCCAGCGCCAACCTCGGCGTGGTCAAGTCGGGCGAGGCGCAGGTGCTGAGCAACGGCCCGGTCTCGCTGGCCCTGGCCGGCGCCGGCGCCGGCGTGAACATCGGCGTCGACGTCGGTGCGTTCCGCATCGAACCGATGCGCTGAAGCCGCCGCCATCGCAACGCGACTGCGCCCGGATCCGTCCGGGCGCAGTCGTTTCCGGGCGAAGCGCGGCGTCCCTGGCCCGGCTTCGCGTCCAGGTGCCGCCTGCCTCCGGAGGCGCCGGACATGAAGCCGCACTCGTGCCGTCCCGGCGCCGCGCCTGCCGCGAGCCTTCGCCGCCGGCGCTCCCTGCGGCGGCGATGCCCCGGCCGCCTCGATCGCCGATCCGCCGGACGCTCCTGGCCGGACCGCTGTCGCATCGCCTTCGCGGGGATGCAACAAGCCGCGCGCGATGATCGGTGTCGCGGCCAGCCGAGCCGCGGAGGAGTCCCCCCATGTCCCTGCCTCCCCTCGATCCGCGGCCCGTCGTCCCGTACGGCGAACGCGAACGCCTCGCGGCCGGCCTGGTGCAGGCCGAGATCCGCCGGAGCGGGCAGCTGAAGTACCAGCGCACCCGGAGCGCGCCGGTGCGCCGCGAAATCGTGATGCCCGACGGCGAAGTCCTCGTGCCCGGCGATGACGGCTACGGGCACGCCCCCCTTCCGCGCGGTTCGACGTCCGGCGCCGCCGAATAGCGCTTCGCGCGGCGCCCCGACGGGGCGTCAGGCGCCCGGCGTCTCGTTGCTGCGCACGTAGGCGCTGGCGCGCTCGGGCTCGATCGGCCGGACCTCGAATTCCAGCCCGCAGGCCATGCACGGGTTCTGCGCCGCCAGCACCGCCGCTTCCTCGAGGCTGCCGGCGAGGATGTGCCAGTAGCCGCCGATGACTTCCTTGCTCTCGCTGAAGGGCCCGTCGACCACGCCCTGCCGCGACACCCGCTTCCCGCCCGTGGCCAGCCGCTGGCCGCCGCGCATCGTGCCCGCGGCCACGCAGCGGTCGTGCCAGGCGTAGAAGTCGTCGATCGCCGCCTGGATGCGCTCGGGCGGCAGGCCGTCGTCCCACTTGCCGCGGGAGATGACGAGGAACTCGGACGGGGAGGCGGATTCGTTCATGGGCAACCTGCGCGATGGCCAGTGGAGGCGACACCTTACGTGGGAGTGGCTGCGGCATGCCACAGCCGGGAAGCCGCGACAGGAGCACGACGGAATCCGCGGGAAGGCGTCGCGACCTCCCGGCTGCGGCATGCCGCAGCCACTCCCACGGGGCCGGGTTACGCTGGACAGCCCCACCCGACCGGAGTCCGCCATGCGACGTCTCGCCGGCTGCTGCCTGGCCCTGCTCCTCGCCGCCACCGCAGGCGCCGCCGAGCCCGTCGCCAGCGTGCGCGTCGCCTTCGACCGCGACGGCATCACCGCGATCGAGGCGCACGGCGCCGCCGACCTCACCAGCGGCCGCAAGGCCAGCGCCGGCGACCCGGTGCGCGTGGCCTCGATCTCCAAGCTGGTCACCGCGATCGGCGTCATGCGGCTGGTGGAAGCCGGCACGCTCGACCTCGACGCCGACGTCTCGCCGCTGCTCGGCTGGCGGCTGCGCAACCCCGCCTTCCCCGACGCGCCGATCAGCCTGCGCCTGCTGCTCTCGCACCGCGCCGGCCTCACCGACGCCGCCGGCTACTACGCGGTGCCGCTGGACGGCGAGCTCGAGGCGATCCTCGACGACCCGCGCGCCTGGGACCCGGCGCACGCGCCCGGCACCTTCTTCCGCTACGCCAACCTCGACTTCCCGCTGGTCGCGTCGATCATGGAGCGCGCCACCGGCGAGCGCTTCGACCTGCTGATGCAGCGGCTCGTGCTGCGCCCGCTCGGCATCGAGGGATGCTTCAACTGGGCCGCCTGCAGCGAAGCCACCGCCGCGCGCGCGGTGGTGCTGTACGACGCCGGCCGCAAGCCGGTGCGCGACGACAACCGCGGCCGCGCGCCCGACTGCGCGGTCAACCGGTCGACAGCAGGCGACTGCGACCTGTCGCGCTGGCGCGCCGGCCGCAACGGCTCGCTGTTCTCGCCGCAGGGCGGCCTGCGCATTTCCGCCAACGGCCTGGCGCGGATCGGCCGCATGCTGCTCGGCGAAGGCACGCTCGACGGCGTGCGCCTGCTCGACCCCGCCAGCGTGCGCACGCTGATCGGCCCGGAGTGGACGCACGACGACGGCAACGGCGTCACCGCCGAGGAAGACGACAGCGGCCAGGCCGGCAGCGGCATGCTGTGCCGCTACGGCCTGGCGGTGCAGACGCTGGCGACGCCGCGCGCCGGCTGCCGCGACGACCTGTTCGGCGACGGCGTCGAACGCATCGGCCATGCCGGCTCGGCCTACGGCCTGCTGTCGGGACTCTGGGTCGACCGCGCCGCCGGCACCGGCGTCGCCTACTTCGCCACCGGGGTGCCGGATGCGCCCGCGGGCGCGCACTCCGGGTTCACCGCGATCGAGGAAGCGTTGGCGCGCGGACGCTGGGTTCCCCGGCGCCGGACGGACCGACGGCACCGCGAAGGTCAGCGGAAGTAGTCGTGGCGGTTGGCCCCGTCGAAAGCCGCCCGCGCCGAGGCAGCAGCGCTTGAAACGGCCTCCCGGAGCCGCACGGGCAAGGATCGTTGCGATCGGGCTTCTCGCACAGCTCCTTGTCGCCGTGGACGAAACCTGCGGCCTTTCTTCACCCCGGTCTCGGAAGGGAATCCCTTCCGGCGCTTGCTCATGACCTCAAAAGGACGCCTGGTCGTGGCGGTTGCGCTTCATGGCAGGTCTCCCTGGCGGCCCGTCGCGGGCGGCGCATTCCAGCGCGCGTCGCCCGGTCACTTGCCGCGCGCGACCCTGCGCGCGTCCTCGCGCAGGTGGTTGGCGAGCTGCGTGAGCGCCGGCAGGTGGCGGCCGCGCTGCATCACCAGCGCGGTGCGCACGCGCGCGTTCTGCGCCGGCATCCGGCATACCGACAGCGCGTCGCGCTGCGGGTAGATCTCCAGCACCGAGCGCGGCACCAGGCTGATGCCCACGCCCGCGGCGGCGGAAGCGAGGATCGCGTGGTAGGAGGCGAACTCCAGCACGCGCCCGGGCACCGCGCGCCTGGATTGCAGCCACTGCTCGAGCCTGCGCCGGTAGGCGCAGCCGTTGCCGTGGAAGACCAGCAGCGTGCTGCCCGAGAGCTGCGCCGGATCGCGCGGCAGCGCGCGACCGCCGGGGCCGACCAGCACCAGCTCCTCGGTGTACAGCGGCACGCGGACGAAGCGCTCGTCGTCGACCTCGTCGCCGACGACCGCCGCGTCCAGCGCGCCGGCCTGCACGCGCGCGACCAGCTCGCGCGAGGGCGCGGTCTGCAGCTCCACCGACACCCGCGGGTGCTCGCGGTGGAAGGCCGCCAGCGGATGCGGCAGGCGGCTGGCCGCCACGCTTTCCATCGCCCCCAGGCGCAGGCGGCCGCCGACCACGTCGTCGCGCACCGCCGCGCGCGCCTCCGCGGCGAGCTCGAGCAGGCGGTCGGTGTAGCCGAGCAGCGCGTCGCCGGCCGCGGTCAGGCGCAGGTTCCGCCCCTCGCGATCGAACAGCGGCACCCCGAGCGAGGCTTCCAGCTGGCGGATGCGCGCGGTCACGCTGGACTGCGCGCGGTTGAGGCGGTCGGCGGCGCGGCCGACGCCGCCGGCTTCGACCACGGCGCGGAAGGTCTCGAGTTCGCGAAGCTCCATGAATCGAAAATTCCGATGGATATGCAATGGATAATTCATTTTACCCGATTTCCGGCGAGGCCTAGCATCACGCCCCTCCCCGCTTCCGGACCCTCCGATGCAGTCCCCGCTCCGCACCGCGCTCGCCGGCATGGCGATGCTGGCCACGGGCCTCGGCATCAGCCGTTTCCTGCTCACCCCGCTGCTGCCGCTGATGCAGTCCGACGCCGGGCTCGGCCTGGCCGCCGGCGGCTGGCTGGCCTCGGCCAACCTGGTCGGCTATCTCGCCGGCGCGCTGCTGTGCGTGGCGATGGCGATCCCGGCCCGGCTGGCGATCCGCGCCGGGCTGGTCGCGGTCGTCGCATCGACGCTGGGCATGGGCCTGTCCTCGGGCGTCGCGGCGTGGCTGGGCTGGCGCGTGCTCGGCGGCGTCGCCTCGGCCGGCCTGACGGTGCATGGCATCGCCTGGAGCATGATGCGGCTGCGCGGCGCGGGTCGCGAATCGCTGGAAGGCGTGCTGTTCAGCGGCACCGGCGTCGGCATCGTCGCCAGCGGCGTGCTGGTCGCGCTGCTCGCGCCGCTGGGCATCGGCTCGCGCGCGCTGTGGGCCGGCTTCGGGCTGCTCTGCATCCCGGTGGCGATGCTGGTGTGGCGCGCGGTCGGCGCGGCCGCGGCTGCAGCGCAGTCGCCGGCGAATGCCGCGCCGCGCGCTTCGGCAGGCGCGCCATCCGGGCCGGCCTGGACGCTCGCGCTGATGTATGGCCTGGTCGGCTTCGCCTACGTGGTGCCGGCGACCTTCCTCCCGCTCATCGCGGTGGAACAGCTGCACCAGCCGGCGCTGCGCGAATGGTTCTGGCCGCTGTTCGGCGGCGCGACGGTGGTCGCCACGCTGCTGGTGCCGAAGCTCCCGGCGCGGCTGGACAACCGCGTCGTGCTCGCCGCGTGCTGCGCGTCGATGCTCGCCGGGATGCTGCTGTGCGTCGCCTGGCCGACGGTCGCGGGCCTGTGCATCGGCACCGTGCTGATCGGCAGCGTGACCATGCCGTTCGTGATGCTGGTGATGCGCGAGGCGCGGCTGCTGGCGCCGCGCGACCCGACCCGCCTGATCGCCACGCTGACCACCGTCTTCAGCATCGGCCAGATCATCGGGCCGGTCGCCGCCGCGTGGATGGCCGGGCTCGGCCACGGCTTCGCGCTGCCGATGCTGGCGGCCGCGATCGTCACGGCCCTGGCGCTGGTCGCGGTGCTGCTGCGGCGCGATCGCCCGGCCGCCGCGCGGCGGCCGACGCTGCACCCCGCGGCCGGCGCCCGCAGGGCCCGCGGGCCGGTCGGCTGCGGCTGACGGACCGCGACGCGGTCCGGACGACCATGACTTCCGACCTAGACAAGAAGGTCTAGACAAGCCGGTCTAGTCGGTGCAGGATGCCCTCACGCCCGATGGAGGCCCCCGCCCGATGCCGCGCAAGCCCGCCCGCCCGCCGAAGCCCACCGCCACCGAGCTCGACCTGCTGCGGGTGATCTGGCGGCTCGGGCCGTCGACCGTGCGCGAGGTCCACGAAGCGCGCCTGAAGGAGCGCCCCGACCTCGCCTACGCCACCGTGCTGCGGCTGATGCAGGTGATGCACGGCAAGGGCCTGCTGCTGCGCGACGAGAGCCAGCGCTCGCACGTCTACGCCGCCGCGCACGCGCGGGACGCGCTGCAGACCAACCTGCTGCGCGATCTGATCCACAAGGCCTTCGCCGGCTCCGGCAAGGACCTGGTGCTGGCCGCGCTCAGCGCGCACGTCACCGAGCGCGAGCGCGAGGAAATCGCCCGCTTCCTCGACGAGCACCGCGAGGAGAAGACACGATGAGCGAGTGGATCGCGACGACGACCACGCTGCTGGTGCCCATTCTCGGGCGCGCACTGCTGGCCTTCGTGTGGCAGGGCGCGCTGGTCGGCGCGCTCGCGGCGCTCGCCCTGCGTCTGCTGCGCCACGCGCGGCCGCAGGCACGCTACGCGGTGGCGTGCCTGGCACTGCTGGCCTGCGCGCTGCTGCCGCTGGCGGGCGTGGCCTCGCAGCTGCTGTCGCTCGCATCGGCCGCGGCGCCGTTGCCGACGGGCGCGCTGCGGCCCGGTGGCGACGCCGGCGTGCCGGTCGCGATCGTCGCGGCATGGCCGCGCGGCCTCGAGGGCTTCTTCCCGACGGTCGTGTCGGCCTGGGCGGCGGGCGCCTGCGCGCTGTCGCTGCGGATGGGGCTCGGCCTGGCCTGGATCCGGCGCCTGCGCGCCACGCCGCAGGGCCCCGCGCAGCCGGCCTGGCAGGCGCGGCTGGACGCGCTGTCGCAGCGGCTGGCGCCGATGCGGCGCGTCGCGCTGCGGCTGGTCGACGGCCTCGACTCGCCGGTCGCGGCCGGCTGCTGGCGCCCGGTCGTGCTGCTGCCGACCGCGCTGGCCGCGCGCATGCCGGTCGAACTGGTCGAGGCGCTGCTCGCGCACGAACTCGCGCACGTGCGCCGCCACGACTACCTGGTCAACCTGCTGCAGTGCGTGGTCGAAGCGCTGCTGTTCTACCACCCGGTGACGTGGTGGCTCTCGCGCCGCATCCGCATCGAGCGCGAGCAGGTCGCCGATGCGCTGGCCGCCGAGGCGATCGGAGCGCCGCACCGCCTCGCCGTCGCCCTGTCCGAACTCGCGGGCCGGTGCGCCGCGCCCGCATCGACTTCCCGCTTCGCCCCAACCGCCCACGGAGGCCAGCTCATGTCGCGCATCCAGCAACTCGTCCGTCCCGCCCGCCGCGTCGCCGGCGGCAAGGTCGCGCTGCCGCTCGTGGCCATCGCCGCCGCCGGCGTCGCCCTGTATGCGCACGCCGCACAGGTGCAGCGTCCGGCCGTCCCCGCGATCACCGTCGCCGCACCCGTGCCCGCGCCGCGCGCTGCAGCCTCCGCCCTGCCCGCGCCGCGCCCGGCGATCGCCAAGAGGCCGGTGCTGGCGGTCGCCGCGCAGGCGCCCGCGGCCAGCCCCGCGCCGGATTCCGCGGCCGGTCCCGCGCCCACGCGCATCGCCCTGCGCGACGACGGTGCACGCGACGCCTACGCACTGGTCGGCAAGGGCCAGTCGGGCTACACGATGTCGGGCTCTAGCGACGACTTCGACGACATCGAAGCCGCGCGGGCGGGCATCGACCGCGACTTCATCTGGTTCCGCCACGACGGCGGCACCTACGTCATCGACGATCCCGCCACCGTCGCGCAGGCGCGCGAGGCCTGGCGCGACAGCGAGGCGCTCGGCAAGCAGATGGACGCGCTGGGCAAGCAGATGCAGGTCCACGGCGACCGCATGAGCGGCCTGGGCGCGCAGATGGAGAAGCTGTCCGCGCACCGGCAGGAAACGCCGCAGATGCGCGAGGCACTGGCCGCCATCCAGGCGCTCGCCGCCAGGCAGCAGGCGCTCGGCGCGCAGCAGGCGCAGCTGGGTGCCGAGATGGCCACGGCCGACGACGACCATCGCGCGGCGCTGGAGCAGCGGATGGATGCGCTCGACAGGCAGATGGACGCGCTGTCGGCGCAGATGGACACCCACGAGGCCGCGGTCGACGCCGCGAGCGAGGCGCTCGAAGCCGACCAGGCGCCGATGGAGGCGCTGGGCCGGCAGATGGAGGAAGCCGGCAAGCCGATGGAAGCCCTCGGCAGGCAGATGGACGCGCTGGGCGAACGCCAGGAAGCCAACGCCCGGCGCGCCGAAGCGGCCACCCGGTCGCTGATCGCCGAGGCGATGCAGCGCGGCCGGGCCAGGCCCGCGCCGCAGATGTAGCGCGCCCGCCGCGAGGATGCACCGACGGCCCGGCCTGACAGGGCCGGGCCTTCTCGCATGACCGGCTCAGGATGCCGCGGCGCGGCGCGGCAATACCCAGCCGGGCCGGACGAAGTGGCAGGTGTAACCGGCCGGGTAGCGCTGCAGGTAGTCCTGGTGCTCGGGCTCGGCCTCCCAGAAATCGCCCGCGGGCGTCACCGTGGTCACCACCTTGCCCGGCCACAGCCCGGAGGCTTCGACGTCGGCGATGGTGTCCTCCGCCACCCGCTTCTGTTCCGGCGTGGTGTAGAAGATCGCCGAGCGGTACGAGCTGCCGCGGTCGTTGCCCTGCCGGTCCAGCGTGGTCGGGTCGTGGATCTGGAAGAAGAATTCCAGCAGCCTGCGATAGCTGGTCCGCGAGGGATCGAAGACGATCTCCACCGCCTCCGCGTGGGTGCCGTGGTGGCGGTAGGTGGCGTCGGGCACGTCGCCGCCGCTGTAGCCCACGCGCGTGGACAGCACGCCGTCCATCCTGCGCAGCAGCTCCTGCACGCCCCAGAAGCAGCCGCCCGCGAGGATCGCGCGCTCCTCGACAGCATGTCCCGTCGTCATGGTGCGTCCTCCACCTGGTCCAGGTAATCGCCGTAGCCGGCATCGGCCATCTCGTCGCGGGGAACGAAGCGCAGCGACGCCGAATTGATGCAGTAGCGCAATCCGCCGCGGTCGGCGGGGCCGTCGTCGAAGACGTGGCCCAGGTGGCTGTCGCCGTGCGCCGAGCGCACCTCGGTGCGGATCATGCCGTGCGAGGTGTCGCGCAGCTCGTTGACGTTCGCCGGCTCGATGGGCCTGGTGAAGCTCGGCCATCCACAGCCCGACTCGAACTTCGCCGACGAGGCGAACAGCGGCTCGCCCGAGACGATGTCGACGTAGATGCCGGGCGCGTGGTTGTGCAGGTAGGCGCCGGTGCCCGGGCGCTCGGTGGCGCCTTCCTGGGTGACCCGGTACTGCTCCGGGGTGAGCTTCGACAGGGCGTCGGGGTGCTTGCGGTAGTCGCGCATGGGAGGTCTCCGTGGTCCGCCGTCGATGCGCCCGGCAGGCCTGCCGGGTTGCGTCGCGTTGGCGGGCGTGTCATCCAGATGGGGTTCGCGGGCGCGAAGCAAAAGGTTACGCCGGGGCGCGCGCCGGCCGCGACCGGCCCGGACCCGCTGCGGATCCGTGCAAACCCCCGGACGGTTTCCCGCATCCAATGCCGGCGACGGTCGCCATTCGAGTCGCCATGTCCGGACCCTGCCTGCACGCCTGCCTGTGGTGGTGCCTCGCGGCCACGACCGCGGCGCCCGCCGCCCCCGCCTTGCCGCTGCAGCCCGCCGCGCGGCACGAGGCAGGAACCGTCGCCGATGCACCGCAGTCGCGCGATCGCGAGGCGTTCACGCGCCTCCGCGACGGCATCGAGGCCGAAATCGCGTCGGGCCGCCTGGCCGGCGTCGGCATCGCGCTGGTGAAGGACGGGCGGATCGCGTGGGAAGCGGGCTTCGGCCACGCCGATCGCGCCGCGGGCCGGGCGGCAACCGAGCACACGCCATTCTCGATCGCCTCCACGACCAAGCCGATCACCACCACCGCGCTGATGACGCTGGTGGCGGCCGGCCGCGTTCGGCTGGACACGCCCGTCAACGACCTGCTCGGCGACGCCAGGATCGTCGACGCACGCGGGCCCGCGCAGGCGGTGACGCTGCGCCGCCTCGCCACCCACACCTCCGGCCTGCCGACCTTCTTCGCCATGTATCCGGAAGGCGGCGCCGCGCGCCAGCCCGGCATGGACGCGCTGATCCGCGACTACGGGCGGCTGGTCGCGCCCGCCGGCGAGCGCTACGAGTACTCGAACCTGGCCTTCGGCATCCTCGCCCACGTGGTCGCGCGCGTCTCCGGGCAGGAGTACGGCCGCTACCTGCGCGAGCACGTGTTCGATCCGCTCGGCATGCGCGACAGTTTCTTCGACACCGAGCCGGGACGGCGCGGCGAGATGGCGGTGCGCTACGGCGACGACGGGCAGCCGCTGCCGTTCTACCTCACCGCCACCCCCGGCTCGGGCGAGGTCTATGCCAGCGCCCACGACCTGGCGCGCTTCGCGCTGCTGCACCTGGAACGTCCGCCGCCCGACGCCGCGCGCATCCTGGACGATGCGCGGCTGGACGAACTGCATCGCCCGGCCGTCGCGGTGACACCGGCGCAGTGGTACGCCATGGGCTGGCAGGTGCTGCGCGCGCCGGGCCGCGCCGAGGTGCTCTACCACGGCGGCGGGCAGTCGGGCGTGGACACCGAATTCGTGCTGGTGCCGTCGGCAGGGGCCGCCGTCGTGGTGCTCGGCAACCAGCGCGACCGCGACTTCCTCGCCTCGTTGCGCGACCGCCTGATGGCGATCGCGGTGCCGCGCTGGCAGGGACTACCGCCGCCGCCCGCGCCGTCGCTCGCACCGCTGCGGCCGCTGCGCGACTACGCCGGCACCTGGCGCGGCACGCTGCTCGCGCAGGGCCGCGAGGTCGCCACCGTGCTGCAGGTGGCGCACGATGGCACGGCGACGCTTGCGCTCGGCAAGGGGCCGGCGCATCCGGTGGCGGACGTCGGCCTGGTCGACGGCCTGCTCTCCGGCGAGACCGAAGGCCGGGTGGGCAGTCCGGACACCGAGCGCGAGCACGTCGAGCACCTCTCGCTCAACCTCAAGCGCCGCGGCGAGCGCCTCGACGGCGAGATCATCGCCTGGCGCAAGGCGTCCTGGAACATGACCATCCTGCCGTTCCGCGTCGACCTGCTGCGCGAACCGGCGGGATGAGGCGCCCGGCGCGGGGAAACCGGCGTTGCCGCCGACCGCAGGCGTGGCTGCCGGCATCGACGGCGCGGGATTGCTACGCTGGCACGCGCCCTCCGCTTCCTGGCTGCCGCCATGCCCTCGATTCAGCCCTGTGGGCTACCCGATGGCGCGCTGCTCCGCGCGCATCGCGACGCCGGCGCCTACACCGACTGCTACGCGACCGACATCGCGCGCGCGGTCTCGCGCGCCGAGTACGTGGAAGCCTTCTACACCACGCCGCTGTTCAAGGCCGAACGGCTGCTGCTGCGATGGCTGGCCTCGATGCCATCGACCGACGCGCAGGCGCGCGGGCTGGCGACGGACGCGACCGGGACTTTCGCCGCATGGCACGTCGAGGCCCGCGAAGCGGACCAGCTGCTGCTGTGCGATCCCGCCGGCCGCACGCGCTCGTGGCTGATGGTGTCGCCGCTCGATCCCCGCGACCCGGCCGCGGGCACGCGGTTGTACTTCGGTTCGGCGCTGGTGCCGGTGGTCGATGCCGCGACGGGGCGCCCGCGGATCCCGTTCCCGCATCGCGCGCTGATGGGGTTCCACAAGCTCTACTCGCTCGCGCTGCTGCGCGCGGCGCGCGCGCGGCTGGCCAGGGTCCGCATCGAGAGCCGCGGCTGAGCGGACGCGGTCGTCGATGGCCACGCGTCTGGACAGGCGCGCGGCACGGTTGCCGTCGCCACGGATCACGCGTGCGCTGCCGCCGCGAAGAACGACCGTTCGTCGGAATGCCACTTGCATCGCGAAATGCGCGCGCGTAAGGTGCGCGGCCTTCGCCGGCACGGCGCGTTCCCGGAACCACCCGATTCCATGAAGCCATCCACCTGCATAGCCAACCAGACTGCGCTGCGGCCCCGCGACCACGGCCCGGCCACGTGCGGCCTGCCGCGCGGCGAAGGCGCGCGCACGGGCTTCATCCCACTCGACTGATCCCGCCTGCGGAGATCGGTCACCCCGATCTCCCGAGGCAAACGCGAACGCCCTCGGGTCGCCACCCGGGGGTGTTTCGTTTTTGGCGTTCGCAAAGGATCGATCAAGGAATCAAACGCGATCGCATCGCGCACCCCGAAGCATCCGGACGGTCTCCGTCCGAGGCAGGGGAAGACCGCCGGAGGCGCTTCTCGCGCCGTGCCTGGATGCTTCGGCACGGGTGGTGGCGGATGCGATCGCACACGGATTGGCGCCTTCGACGAGGCGCCAATGCGGAGCATCGACAGACGTTCCACAGCGGCACGGGTTCGCGGCTTGAAGGTCGCGCCCGTCCGGTGCGCGCGGCGCTGCCGTGGCGCATGCCGGGGGACGCGCGGCGGTGCTCCACGAGCGGACGATAGCTCAGAGGGAGAGCAGCGGTGCATGCCGTTGGCCGCCGGTTCGAATCCGGTTCGTCCACCACTGGATAGCTCAGTCGGGTAGAGCATCGGCCTTTTAAGCCGAGTGTCGCGGGTTCGATTCCCGCTCCACAACGACCTGTCAAGTCGTGATCCGGGCGCAAGCCCACACCGGAAGCGCCCCGCGCGGCGCTCCGCCAGGCGCCGCACCCCGTGCGGCGCGCAACGGGGCATCGCAGCGGCGAAGGCGCCGGATCCACGCCCTCGAGGCGAGCCGGCGGCCGCAGCGAACGCATGCACGGCAGCGCCACGCCGTGCGCGGAGATGCGGTCGCCGCCTGCGGAGAGCACGCGGATCCCGCGCCATCGGCGCAGGGGCGCTTCCACCCCATTGCCTCGTCCGCCGCCATGCCGGGGCGAACGGCGCGAGAACCGATCCATCGCGTACCCAATCGGATCGGACCACCAGAGCCAACCAGGAGAACTCCCATGTTCTGGACCAAGAGGGTCGTGATCGGTGACGGCGAGCGCGGCCTGGTGTATCGCAACCGTCAATTCGCAGGCGTGCTCGCGCCGGGCGTGCATCGCTGGTTCGACCCGCTGCGCCGGATCGAGGTCGCCGTGCACGGCATCGCCAAGCCGGAATACGCCGGCGGCGACGCGGACGTGCTCGTCGCGGTGCTCGGTGATCGCCTCGCCGACGCCTTCGTGCTCGCCAACCTGGCCATGGACGAGGTCGGCCTGGTGATGAAGAACGGCAAGCTCGAGGACGTGCTGGCCCCGGGGACGCGCAAGCTGTACTGGAAGGGGCTGGTCGAGGTCGAGGTGCGCACCGTGTCGCTGGCGCAGGGGCTCGAAGTCGAGGCCGGCGTGGTCAGGCGCCTGCGCCAGCTCGGCGTGCTCGAGCGCCTGGCGGTGGCGCTGATCGTGCCGGAAGAGACCGCGGGCATGCTGTTCGTCGACGGCAGGCTGGTGCGCACGCTGGGCCCGGGCGCCTACGCCTTCTGGAACTTCCAGAAGAACGTGGGCGTCGAGACGGTCGAGCTGCGCGTGCAGTCGCTCGAGGTCTCTGGCCAGGAGCTGCTGACCCGCGACAAGGTCAGCCTGCGCGTCAACCTGGCCGCCAGCATCCGCGTCACCGATCCGGTGGCCGCGCGCACCCGGGTCGCCAAGTACGGCGACTACGTGTACCGCGAGCTGCAGTTCGGCCTGCGCAAGGCGGTGTCCGCCAAGACGCTGGACGAGCTGCTCGGCGACAAGGCCTCGCTCGACGCCGACATCTTCGGCTACGTGCGCGGCCGCGTCGACGAGCTCGGCATCGAGGTGCTCGGCGTGGGCGTCAAGGACGTGATCCTGCCGGGCGAGATGAAGGAGATCCTCAACGGCGTCGTGCAGGCTTCGATGTCGGCCCAGGCCAACGTGATCCGCCGCCGCGAGGAGGCGAACGCCACACGTTCCCTGCTCAACACCGCGAAGCTGGTCGAGGGCAGCCCGGTGCTGATGCGTCTGAAGGAGCTCGAGGCGCTGGAGAAGGTGACCGAGAAGATCGACAAGCTGACCGTGTTCGGCGGTCTGGACGGCGTCCTGCGGCAGCTGGTCACCCTGAAGCAGTAAACCCCGCGCGGCCGGAAGGATCCGGCCGCGCGGGCCTTTGCAACGAGCAGGGAAAGCGGGCTCCGGAAGCGAAGCCGGCCGGGCGGGCGGACGCCTGGGCGAACGCGCCGTCGTGGCCCCTGCGCCACGCGAGCCGGATGCAGCGCTACAGCATCCGCCGCAGCGTGTCGTCCCTGCGCAGGAAGTGGTGCCACAGCGCCGCGACGACGTGCGCGCCGATCACCCAGTAGAACAGTTCGCCGATGGTGCCATGCAGGTCTTCCAGCGCGTGCGCCAGCGCCTCGTCCTCCGGCAGCAGCGTCGGCAGCGCGATGCCGGTGAACGGCAGCCGCACCGCCTTGCCGTCGCTCCAGGCCGTGGCCAGTCCCAGCAGCGGCTGGACCACGAAGAACAGGTACAGCGCCACGTGCAGCAGCCCGCCGGCCCAGGCATTCCAGGCCGCGAGCGCGGGCGTGACCGGCGGCACGCCGTCGCGCAGCCGCAGCCGCAACCGCCACGCCGCCAGCAGCAGGATCGACAGGCCGGTCCAGTAGTGGCCCTGCATCATCGCCGCGCGCGGCGCGCTGCCGCGCGGGAACAGCCCCCGCTGCTCGACCAGCACGTAGGCCAGGGCGATCAGCAGCGCCATCAGCCAGTGCAGCCGCCGCAGGGCGGGGGAATAGCGCGAACGCTCGGCGGGCATCGCAAACCTCGAATGGCTCGGCTGGCGACTGCACCCTAGCAACGACCGGACGGCCGCATCCTGATCCGGATCAATTCGGCCCGCGCTTCCGAAAGGCCGGGGGCGGGCATCCGCCGTCGCGGGCCGGGCGAGGCGCCTAATGCAGGTAGCGCGCCGGGTCCACCCCGAACGCCCAGGGGTGCAGTGCGATCAGCGCCACCCACAGCGCGACGGCGAGCAGGGGGCGCCACCAGCCGATCTCCCGCCATGCGAGCCGGTTGCGTCCCTGCGCGATGGCCGCGAAGGGCACGATCGACGTGGCCTTCGCGAACGCCGGCCAGCGCTCCGGCTCCCGCCGCGCGTACTTGGCGTCGAGGCTGGGCATGCCGGCCAGGGCGGTCGCGACGATCGCGGCGGCGAGCACCGCCATCGACAGCGTCCCCAGCACCACCAGGTGCACGGCGCCCCACAGCGCGAACGCCCACAGCATCGGGTGGCGGGTGATGCGCAGGACGCCGGTGGCCGGGTTCGGTGCCTGCAGCGCGCGCGCGCCGGCCACCGAGGTCGGGTTCGGCGCGGTCACCGAACCGACGAACAGCAGCAGCGCGGGCAGCATCAGCAGCATCATCGCGACCGCCAGCCACTGCGGCGCCACCCACAGCACCCGCACCGGCCCGGCCGCGGCGAACGACCAGCCGAGCCAGCCCAGGAGCGCGAACGACCCCAGCACGAAGCCGCCGCGGAACGCCTTCTCGCCGATGCGCGCCACCAGCCGGTCGCGCAGCCGGGTGCCGGACACGCCGATGTGGAAGGCCGCCCAGGCGACGGCGGCAACGAGGAGCGAGAGGAAAGCCGAGGTCATGTCGAGGACTCCCTAGCCTGCGATGCCGCGGGTGGTTCCATCGAAGCCGGGGCCTCCAGGCGCCGGCCGGTGCGGGCCGCGTGGAGGCGGCCACGCCGTTGCCCGCAAGACTGGCACATCGGGCCAACGAAAACTTCGCACGGGTTGCGGGTTCCTGCTTCAGGATCGGAGGGCGGACGCCGGCGCGCGGTCCCGTTGCCGCCGTTTCCGCGAAAGCGGAAGGGGCGGTGCCAGGCTTCCGGCTCCCGTCCTGCAACGCTTCCAATCTCCCACCCGCCCCTGCACAGGACACCCCATGCAACAAGCCAGCCTCGCCGCCTGCCTGCTCGCCTGCCTGCCCGCGTTCGCCTGCGCCGCCGCCGATGCGCCTTCCAGGCCCGGGCCCGACGCCAGCCTGGACATCTACGCCACCCCCGGCGAACGGATCGACATCGGCGACGGCCGCCGCCTCGACCTGCGCTGCAGCGGCGAGGGCGCGCCCACCGTGGTGCTGGAAGCCGGCTTCGGCGCCGATGCCATGGCGTGGGCGAAGCTGCAGCCACTGCTCGCCGCGCACGCGCGCACCTGCGCCTACGACCGCGCCGGCTACGGCTTCAGCGACGCCGGCCCGCTGCCGCGCGACCTTGACGCGGAGGTCGCCGACCTGCACGCGCTGGTCCACGCCGCGCACCTGGCGACGCCCGTCGTGCTGGTCGGCCACTCGATCGGCAGCAACCTCGCACGGCGCTACGACCAGCGCTACCCGGACGACGTCGCCGCGCTGGTCCTGGTCGACCCGCCGCCGCAGGGCCTGGCCGAGACCGCGCCGGACTACGCCAAGGCCGACGCCGCGATGGCGCCCGCGATGCTGCAGGCCTACCGCGCGTGCGAACAGGGCGCGAAGGACGGCAAGCTCGCCTCGCCCGCGCCGCCGCCGGAGCTGCAAGGCTGCCTGCGCCCGCCGAACCCGGCCTGGAGCGACCGCCTCAACGCCGCCGTGCGCGCGACCAAGTCATCGCCGGCGTTCTGGCAGACCATCCTCTCGGCGAGCGAGGCGAAGATCGGCCTGTTCGACGCCGCGGTGCCCGCGGACGAAACGCACGGCGACAAGCCGCTGGTGGTGGTGACCGCCACCGGCGCCTACGACGATGCCCAACCCGCCGACCGCAAGGCGCTGCAAGCCGCGCAGGCGCGCACCCACGCCGCCCTCGCCGCCACCTCCACCGCCGGCCGCCGCGTCTCGGTCGCCGGCACCTCGCACGACGTGCAGCTCGACGCGCCGGAAAAGGTCGCCGGCGCGGTACTGTCGGCCCTGCCGTCGCGATGACATCCCCGGTACGCGCGACGCGGCGCATGCCGATCCTCGCGCTGCTGCCGCTGCTGCTCTGCATCGCCCTGCCCGGCCACGCGGCGCCGTCGTGCGCACCGCCGGCGTCGGGCAGCGTCGAAGTGCGCGCAGGCACGCTGGCCGGCGTGCCCGCGCTGCTGCGCGTGCCGCCGCGCGCGACGCGGCCGCCGATCGTGCTCTGGCACGGCTTCGGCCCGCCGGCGAGCGAGCGTGCGCTGATGGCGCAGCTGCCGCTCGACGACGTGCCGGCGGTGAAGGTCTACCTCGGCTTGCCGCTGTTCGGCGCGCGCAGCCCGGCCGACAGGGGCGAACTGGCACGCCGGCAGGCGCAGGACCTGGCGACGCAGGTGTTCGAGCCGGTCGTGCTCGGCGCGGCGCGCGAGCTGCCCGCGGTGGCCGCCGCCTTGCGCGAAGCGGGCTGCCTGCGCGCGGGCGACGGCATCGGGCTGTTCGGCTTCTCCGCGGGTGGCGCGGCGGCGCTCGATGCGCTGGCGCGCCGCGAGGTGCCGGTCGGCGCCGCCGTCCTGCTCAATGCCTCCACCGGCCTGGCCGCCTCGGTGGATGCGTACGAGCGCGCGACCGGCCAACGCTATGCGTGGTCGGCGCGAGCGCGCGGGATCGCACGCGAGTCCGACGCCGTCGGCCGCGCCCGCGACATCGCGGCCGGCGCGCCGGCGCTGCTGATCCTGCAGGGCGAGGCCGACGCCATGCTCACGCCGCGGCCGGCACGCGCGCTGCGCGATGCGCTCGCGCCGCTGTATGCCGGTCGCGCGCCGCTGGCGCTCGTGCCGATCGACGGCATGCCGCACGGCTTCGCCGCGCCGGACGACCTCGCCCGCGTGCGCGAGGCGGTCGCCGGGTGGTTCAACGCGCAGCTGCGAACGACGAATCCGGGGTGATGGGTTTCGCGTTGCTCAACCCATCCTAGGGGGGTGGTGTCGGATGGGTTGAGCGCAGCGAAACCCATCGCCCACCCAACCATCGAGGTCAAGGATGACCCGCTACCGACGCGCCCGCGCCCCCGGCGCCACCTGGTTCTTCACCGCCAACCTCGCCCGGCGCGACACCACCCTGCTGGTCGACCACATCGCGTCCCTGCGCCAGGCCCTGCAGTACGTCCGCCGGCGGCACCCTTTCACCATCGACGCCATGGTCGTCCTGCCCGACCATCTGCATGCCGTGTGGACGCTGCCGCCGGGCGATGCCGATTACCCCCTGCGCTGGCGCCTGTTCAAGGCGTGGTTCTCGCGCCACGTTCCTCCGGGCGAACGTCGCAGCGACAGCCGCATCGCCAAGGGCGAGCGCGGGATCTGGCAGCGCCGGTACTGGGAGCACCTGGTTCGCGACGAGGACGACATGCAGCGGCACGTCGATTACATCCACTTCAACCCGGTCAGGCACGGTTATGTGGCCAGGGCGGTGGCTTGGCCGTATTCGACGGTGCATCGAGATGTGGCCAAGGGGTGGGTCGCGGCGGATTGGGGTGGTGATTCCGGGGTGGATGGCGAATCCAGGGAGCGAAGTGATTGCGCCGGGTGATGGGTTTCGCTGCGCTCAACCCATCCTACGGGGTGGATCCTGGAGGTCGAGGAAGGCGTGGAGGCGGTCGAGTTCGGCTTCCAGGGCGTCGTGGAAGGCGGCCTCGCGCGGTGGGCGGCCGGCGACGTAGCCGAAGTCGCAGGCGAGCTTGCCGTCGGCGACGGCGACGTTGCCCCAGCCGATCACGCGATCGCGCCACAGCAGCGGCAGCGCGTAGTAGCCGAGCGTGCGCCTGGGCGCCGGCAGGTAGGCTTCGAAGCGGTAGGCCCAGCCCCAGAACAGCTCGAACCGGCGGCGGTCCCAGACCACCGGATCGAAGGGCGTGAGCAGGCGCACCGCCTCGTCCGGTCGCCAGCGGCGGCTGGACGGGCTTTCGCCGGCGGGCCAGATCCAGTCGACGCCGTCGATGCGCGCACGGGCATGGCGTGCGCGGGCGCGCGCCAGCGTCGTGGCGCGGGCATGCCGCCACTGCGGCACGCCGCGACCCAGGTACGACAGCAGCTGGCCGAGGCTGGCGTCGGGCAGCGGTGCGTACTTGCGCACCAGGATGTCGACCAGGGTGTCCAGGCGCGCCTCGATCGCGGCATCGTCAATGGGCGGCGCGTCGGGCTCGCGCACCGCGTAGACGCGCGTGCCGCCCTCGCGGCGCGCGACCCGCAGCAGGCCGCGGTAGTGCATGCCGTCGAGCAGCTGGGTGCTGGCGCTGGAGGTGCCGCCGAACCAGTTGACCGTCCTGCCGTGCGCGAAATGCGCATCGACCTCGCGCGGGTGCACCGCGCCGCGCGCGGCGATGAATCCGCGCACCGCCTCGGCCTGCTTCCGGCGCGCCGGCGTCCACGCCTCGCGCGCCGTGCGCGGGTGCATCAAGGCCTGGTGCGCGCGCGGCAGGAACCCGTAGTTGACGAAGAAGTCCTCCTCCAGCGCCAGCCGCGGATAACGGCGCTCGAGCTCGCCGGCACGATAGCCGACCACGCGATGGCGCAGCGTCAGGTCCTGGGCGCGCGCCGGTGCGCGGATCGGGTCGGCCTGCACGAAGCCGAGCTTGCCGATCGCGCGCATCAGCGTGGTCGGCTTGAACAGGGAGCGCGCCACGGCATGGCGGCGCAGATGGTCGAGGGTCAACGGCACGGGGCGATGATGCCAGCTTGCGGGCCGGGGCTCCGGGCGCCCTTCGCACGACGGATCCGCGCCTTGCCTGCGCCGCCTCGCCGAAGGCCGATCGCCCCTTTCCCGCCACGCCACCGCGCTTGCCCCGGGATGACCGCCCCCGGCGTGCCAGCCGCAGGCGCCACGGGCCTGCCCGCCTTCCCGTGCTAACCTCCGCCTCGAAGGGGAGTAGCTCCCAATTGCCGCCACCGTCATGACGAGCCTCGGCTCCGGTGCGGCAGCAGGCCCTCGAGGCCTGTGAGCGAGACCTTCGCCGACCACGGCGAAGGTGCATCAGCCCGATGCGATCCGGCCGTGTCGCCGAGCACGCCACCTCCCTCCACCCACCGAGCACTGCAGCGCGACCTCGCGCGTTCGGCCGATGGCAAGGGGAGGCGGCGGCTCTCCATCCATCGACCGGAGATCCCCATGCTGTGCCCCACCTGCGACAACGTGCACCTCGCGATGACCGACCGCCAGGGCATCGAGATCGACTATTGCCCGCAATGCCGCGGCATCTGGCTCGACCGCGGCGAGCTCGACCGCCTCATCGAGCGCGCCGAGCACGCCGCCGCGCCCATGATGCCGCCCGCCTACGGCGACGATCGCGCGCGCCGTTCTTCCGATGACCGCCACCCTCGCCGCCACGGCCATGGGCAGGACCATCGCGGGAAGCGGCCCAAGTCCCTGCTCGGCGAGCTGTTCGACTTCTGACCGCTTCCGTCGCGCGCCCGGACCGGGCGCCCCGCGCCGGCACGTCCACCCACCCACCCTCCGGAACACATCC
>JAYRKR010000036.1:0-5145 GCA_041905645.1 Luteimonas sp. | reverse complement strand
CGGGCGCCCCCCCCCCTCGCGGGGTGTTGGTCCCGCTCCCTCCCCCGCCCGGCCCCGGGGGCGCCCCGCCCCCCCGGCGCCGGCACGTCCACCGACCGACCCTCCGGAACACTTCCCATGGAACAGCTCGCGAACCCGGAAACCTGGATCGCCCTCGCCACCCTCACCGCGCTCGAGCTGGTGCTGGGCATCGACAACATCATCTTCATCTCCATCCTGGCCGCGAAGCTGCCGCCGCAGCGGCGCGACAAGGCGCGCAGGGCCGGCATCCTGCTGGCCGCGGTCACGCGGATCGGCCTGCTGATGGCGATCGCCTGGATCGTCGGCCTGACCGCGCCGCTGTTCTCGCTGTTCGGGCAGCCGTTCTCCTGGCGCGACCTGATCCTGATCGGCGGCGGCCTGTTCCTGATCGCCAAGGCCACCCACGAGATCCACCAGAAGCTCGAGGGCACCACCGAAACGGTGGACACCGCCATCGGCGCGGCGACGGCGACCTTCGGCGCGGTGATCGCGCAGATCATGCTGCTCGACATCGTGTTCTCGCTGGACTCGATCATCACCGCGGTCGGCATGGTCGACCAGCGCTGGGTGATGGTGGCCGCGATCGTGGCCTCGATCGTGTTCATGCTGCTGTTCGCCCGGCCGATCGGCGAGTTCGTCGAGCGCCACCCGACGGTGAAGGTGCTCGCGCTCAGCTTCCTGATCATGATCGGGCTGGTGCTGGTGGCGGACGGCTTCGGGCAGCACATCCCGAAGGGGTACGTCTACACGGCGATGGCGTTCTCGGTGTTCGTCGAGATGATCAACCTGTGGATCCGCCGCCGCGCCGAACGGCGCGAGCCGCCGGTGAAGCTGCACGAGAAGTACGCCGCCGACGGATCGGCGCACGGGTAGCGGGCGGTTGCCGGCATGCCCGCGGCGCCGGGAACGCCTGCGCGATCGCGTGGGCGCCTTGGTGGCGCCCTTGCAAGGGGCGCCACCTCGGACCAGAGACGTAGGATGGGTTGAGCGCAGCGAAACCCATCGCCCATGCAGGAGCGGACGACCTCGCGACCGGCACGTTTGCGATGATGGGTTTCGCTTCGCTCAACCCATCCTACGCGCTGGCTTCGCGACCCGATGGCCATTCGCCCGCCGGGGATGGCGGTCGCGACTTCCGTCGCTCCTACAGGGGTCGCTGGCTAGTTCGCCAGGGGCATGCGCAGCTGGTAGGACTCGACCAGGCGGGTGGCGGCCTGCGGGTCGAGGTTGGACAAGGCCACGACGACCTCGCCCAGCGTCGGGAAGATCCGCAGCTCGCCGTTCATGCCCGGCGCGCCGCCGCCGTGGCCGTAGGCGGGCACGCCCTCCACCTTCGCCACCATGAAGCCGTAGCCGTACCACGGGCTCTGGTTGCGGGTGGCTTCGGCCAGCAGCGCGGGCGACAGCAGCCTGCCCGACTGCAGCGCGCGCGCGAACTTCAGCAGGTCGCCCGCGGTGCTGTAGCCGCCGCCGGCCGCGGTGCCGCGGTAGGGCAGCGTGTCGGCCGCATCGCGCCATGGCCCGGCATCGTCCCCTCGCGTGTAGGCATGCGCGCGGCCCGGCACGTCGACGTCCTCGGGCAGCGAGCCGCTGTCGTGCATGCCGGCCGGTGCGAAGACGTGCCCGTCGACGTAGTCGTAGTACGACTGCCCGCTGGCGTGCTCGATGATGTCGCCCAGCAACACGAAGCCGTAGTTGCTGTAGCGGTACTCCTTGCCCGGCGGATGGTCGGGCCCGCGCGCGCCGTACAGGCGCACGTAGTCGTCGTGCGTCCTGAGCGAGGGCCGCTGCCTGTCGAACTCCGGCCCGAAGATGTCGCCGGTGCCGCCCGAATGCGTGAGCAGCTGGCGGATGGTCACCTTCGCGACGTCCGCATTCGGATAGCCGGGCAGGTACTGGCCGACGGTGCCGTCGAGCGACAGCTTGCCGGCCTGCACCAGCTGCAGCGTCGCCACCGCGGTGAACATCTTGTTCATCGAGCCCAGCCGGAACTTCGTGTCCAGCGTCACCGGCGTGCCGGCTTTGCGATCGGCCAGGCCCCAGGCGCGCTGCAGCAGCACCTGGTCGCCGCGCGCCACCAACACCACGCCGGCGAAGGCGTCGCGCTTCGCGTCGGCGTCGGCCTTCGCCGCCAGCGCGTCGATCGCCGCGGCCTGGTCGAGGCGCGGAATGCGCAGGTCCGCCGGACGCTCGACCGCCTGGATGTCGACCGCCAGCGGCTCGCCCGCCTGCACCGTCGCCCTGATCCGGGCCACGGTGTCGGAGTCGTTCTCCTGCACCAGCACCTGCGCCGATCCCGGCGCCGCCGGCTCGCGGCGGAGCAGCCGGAAACCGCCGGTCTGCCGGTGGAAGCCGAGCAGGCCGTCCACGTCCAGGGTCGGCTGGTAGCGGTCGCGGTAGGCCTCGAGCCGCTTGCGGTCGTTGGCGTTGAACGCCGCCAGCCACGCATCCAGCGCCTGGCGCGCGGGGTCGGATTCGGGCGCCACGGCCTGCGCCGCCGCCGGATCGGCGACCGGCGGTGCCGCGGCCTGGGCCAGGGCGGACAGGGGCAGGCAGCAGCCCAGCAGCAGGGCGAGGCATCGGGTCATCGCGGCACGCGTCGATGAGGGCGGGTGCGATATGGATACGCGCGGAACCGCCGTGGTTGCAACCCTGCCAGCCCCGCCCGCTGGACGGTGCCTTCGGCGAAGGCGAGGCGGCCGGCCCTGCTTCCGCCGCCGCGCGAGCCTTACTTGTGCATGCATGGACATTGCGAACGCGGCCACGGGCCCGGCTCACCGCGCGTGCTACGGTGGCGCAATCGGCGCGGACCTGCGATCCCCGCCGACGCCCGGGCCGGACGAGCCCGACCGTCCGCGCGAAGGCGACCACACGGCACGCCACCGGGCACCTCCGATTCCGCGGCAGCGCCATGCCCGCGACACGACAGGACCCCACCATGCATGCGATACGCCTGATCCTTCCCATTCTGCTGGCCGCGGGCGGCACGGCCGTCGCCGCGCCTCCCGGAGCGACCGGGGAAAGTGCCGGGCAATACCGGCTTCCGTTCGCCGACGGCACCGGCGTCAAGGTCTTCGACGACTTCGACACCCATCGTCCGGTGGGCCGCGTCGACCTGTTCGCGGTCGCCGGCCAGCCGCCGTATCGCGTGGTCGCCGCCGCGGCCGGGCGCATCGTCGCCATCCAGGACGGTTACGGCGAGCAGCAGAGCGGCCGCGCCGCCGCGGACTGCCACAACAACTACGTCTGGATCGCGCATCCCAACGGCGAGTGGACGAACTATTCCCACGTCGCGCAGGGCTCGGTGACGAAGAAGGCCGGGCTCGAGGTCGGCGACCAGGTGGAAGCCGGACAGTACCTGGGCGACGAGGACGCGATCGGCTGCGCGATGCTCAAGCACGTGCACTTCGAAGTGGCGATGCCCGACCCCGCGAAGCCCATCGACGCCGGCGGCTTCCTGCTCGACAACGAGGGTGGGAAGCGCGAGCGCAACCCGCGCTTCTGCGGCGTCGACGGCGGCACCGTCGTCAAGGGGCATACGTATCGCGCGGTGCCCTGCGCGGGGTAGGCGGATCGGCGTCGGCGCGAGAGAACCGCGATCGAACCGTAGGATGGGTTGAGCGCAGCGAAACCCATCGCCCATGCAGGAGCGGACGACCTCGCGACTGCACGTTTGCGATGATGGGTTTCGCTGCGCTCGACCCATCCTACTGGTCCAGGTAGCGGATCTGGGTGGCGCCGCCGCTCTGCAGGATGAGGCCGGTGCGGATCTCCGGCAGCAGCACGGCGCGCGGGTGCGAGGTGTTCGCGCGGTAGCGCCAGGCCTCGCCGCGCTGCAGGTCGACCAGCTCGATCCGGCCGCGGGTGGATTCGCTGCCGGCCAGCACCAGCCAGGGTTCGCCGGGGGTCCGGGACGCCCAGTGCACGGCCTGCAGCGTCAGCGGGAACGTGCGCTCGCGCCGCCAGCTGCGGGTGTCCCACTGCACGATCTCGGCCTGCTGCCCGGCGATCTTCGACGGCTGTTGGTGGCGCACGGCCTCGGGCAGCCAGTTCACGGTGACCAGCCGCCTGCCTGCGTCGCGCAGCAGCACGGCCAGGACGTCGGTGCGGCTTTCCAGGCCGTAGGTGGAGGTCCTGCCGACGACCGCCAGGCGCGGCTCCGCGCCGGCGACGTCGAGCTTCAACAGCAGCAGTTCGCCGCTGCTCGTGCCCACGGCCGCAAGGCCCGACGCCCTGTCCGCGTCCAGCGCCGTGACGCCGCCGTGCACCTTGAGCGCCTGGCCCACCACCGCGCGCCGGGCATGGTCGTACACGCGCAGTTCGTCGTCGCTGGAGAGCAGGTAGAACCCCGGCACCGGCGCGGCCGCCAGCGGCCCGCCGGTCCATTCGCCCGGCAGCGCCAGCAGCAGCTCGCCGCTGCGCGCATCCCAGACCTTGGGCACGCCGTCCGGGTCCAGGCCCATCACGTTGGAGCCGACCGAGCCGGTCAGCACGATGCCGTCTTCCGCGCCGAAGGCGATGTCTTCGATGCGCACCGCGTGCGCCTGGATCGAGATGCGCGCATCGGTCCTGCGCGCGTCCCACAGCTCCAGCCGGCCGCTGTCGCGGCCCACGGCGAGGACCCTGAGCACGGGGTCGTACGCGACCGCGGTCGCGTCGTCGTCCAGGCGGCGGTTGAGGTCGACGAAGTTCCGGGCGAACCCGGAATCGATGCGCGCGGACCGCGACTCCATCGCCTGCCACCACGACAGCGTGGCCAGCGCGCACAAGGCCGCCGCGGCGAACGCCAGGATTCCCCATGCGCGCACGTGCATGCTCCCCCGGGCAATGGCCGACGTGTTGCCGGCGAGCGGGATTATCCGCCAAAGCCGCGGGTCGCGGGGCCGGCTTGGCCGCTCCCGCATGGGCAGGGTGCCGCCGGGGCGGCCTTCGGGCAGGACGGTGCGTGCGCGGGGCGATGGGTTTCGCGTTGCTCAACCCATCCCACGCGGGCCACCTGGAGTTGTGTGGACGGCATGGTGTCGTGGGAGCGACGGAAGTCGCGACGCCTTGCCGGCGAAAGCCGTCGCGACTTCCGTCGCTCCCACAAGAACAAGTCCACTGTCTTGCGATCGAGCCCGCGGC
>JAYRKR010000137.1:0-4351 GCA_041905645.1 Luteimonas sp. | reverse complement strand
CTGCCGCTGCTGATCACGATGGGCGATGCCTGCGGCATCGGCCCGGAGATCATCGCCCGCCTGTTCCGCAGCGACGCGGCGCGCGGCTGCGTGGTGCTCGGCGACGTCGGCGTGATGCGCCGCGCGGCGCGACTCACGGGCGGCGCGCTGGCGGTCGCCGAAGTGGAACGTGCAGAGGATGCGTTCACGGCGCCGCCGCTGTGCCTGCCGGTGCTGCAGGCGCAAGGCCTGCCGGCCGATCTGCTGGCCGCGCCGCTCGGCCGCATCGACGCGCGTGCCGGCGCTGCCGCGGCGCGCTGCATAGCGCAGGCCGTCGCCCTGGTGCGTGGCGGCGCAGCGGCCGGCATCGTCACCGCGCCGATCCACAAGGAGGCGCTAGCCGCTGCCGGCATCACCTTTCCGGGCCACACCGAGATGCTGCAGGCGCTCGCCACCGATGGCGGCACGCCGCCGCCGGTGCGCATGATGCTGGCCAACGAGGAGCTGCGCACGGTGCTGGTGACGATCCATGTGTCGCTGCGCCGTGCCATCGAGGGCATCACCTTCGATGCGGTGCTGGAGACGATCCGCATCGCGCACGCGGCGTCGGCGCGCTGGGGCCAGCCGGCGCCGCGCATCGCCGTGGCCGGGCTGAACCCGCATGCCGGCGAGGGCGGGCTGTTCGGCGACGAGGAGATCCGCATCATCGCGCCGGCGATCGCCGCGGCGCGCGCCGAGGGCATCGCCGCGAGCGGCCCCTATGCGCCCGACACGGTGTTCATGCGCGCGCGCCACGCGCCGCCGGCGCACCCGGGCGAGTTCGACATCGTGATCGCGATGACACACGACCACGGCCTGATCCCGGTGAAGTATCTGGGCGTGGAGCAGGGTGTGAACGTGACGCTGGGCCTGCCCTTCGTGCGCACCAGCCCCGACCACGGCACCGCCTTCGACATCGCCGGCAGCGGGCGCGCGGACGCGTCGAGCCTCGCCGCCGCCGTGCGCATGGCGCGCACGCTGGTTGCCGGCGTCAGTGCTTCGTCGGCGCCGCCTTGAGCGCAGCGAGCTGCTTGCGCGCGCGCGCGGTGGCGCGCTCGATCAGGTAGGCGTTCTCGAAGGCGCGCATGCGCCCGGTCTCGCACATGCGCGCGAGCATGCGCGCCGTCATCGAGATGGTCTCCTGGTGCTTCTTGCCGCGCGAGAAGACGAAGAAGCTGCGCCCCGGGCTGACGTAGGTGAGGCGCACCTTCTGCCACTCGTCCTTCAGGTGCATCTGGTAGGCGAAGCCGAGCTTGATGTGGTCCATCAGCTGCGGGCCGCGCGAGGGCTCGGGCGGTTCGCTGGGCGTGAGCTCGAGGTTGATGTCCAGGCCCAGATCGCTGGGCAGCGAATCCTGGCCGCTGTGCAGCGCGTCGGGCTGCGTGTCGCCGCCATCGCCCGTGTCGGCGCCGGGCTCGATCTCGATGTCGACCGTACCCGACCAGTCGACCGCGCTCTCCTCGATCAGGCCGACCTGGCGTGCCTCCTCGGGCGTGAAGCGCCGCTCGATGACCTCGTTCTCGACCTCGGGCACCACATCCGACACCGACAGCGACTCGATGCCCGGGATGGTGGTGTTGAAGACGCCCTCGACCTGCTTGGCCAGCAGGTTGTGGTCGAGTTCGGACAGCGGCGCCGCCTTCAGCGATTCGGCGTGCGCCGGCAGCAGCTGCGCGAAGAAGGCCTTCTGCGCCGGATCGGGCCAGCCGATCAGCGCCATGCCCTCGTTGAGATCCTTCATCAGCTGCGGCAGCTGCATCAGGAACTTCTTGCGCAGCATCGGCGAGCCCTTGGGCTGCACGCTCATGATCAGGTCACGGCCGGCGCGCTTGTAGCGCTGGTAGCGGTCCGACGCGGCGCCGTCGCGCCGCACCGCCAGCACCAGCGCCTGGCTCCACACCTGCGAGACGAAGTCGCGCAGGTAGGGCGGCAGCGTGATCGGCTTGAGCGCGGCCACCAGCTGCAGCATGTAGCGCTGCTGGATGCGCAGCTCCGATTCCTTGCTCTCCAGCGTGGCCGCGGCGGGCGTCTGCTGCACCTTGGCCTGGGTCTGGTCGGCGATGAACTGCTCGAGCTCGGCGAGCTTGTCGGTATACAGCGCGATCTGGTCGAAGTCGCCCTCGACGATCTCCTGCACCAGCTGGCGGATGCGGTCGAGCAGCTCCTTGCCGGGCCCGTCGGCGAAGTCGTCGTAGGCGCAGGCCAGCGAGGCGATGCGGTTGACGAAGCGGCGCACCGGATGGCGCCGCGACGAGAAGAAGCTGGCGTCGTTCATCGCCACGCGCAGCACGGGCAGCTGCAGGCGCGCGATCTGGCGCGCCATCTGCGGCGGCACGCGCGGGTCGGACAGGATCTGGTCGAACAGGCTGCCGACGACGTCGATCACCATGTGGTCGAGCTTGCCGCTCGACGCCTGCACCAGCTCCTCGCGGTGCGCGCGGATGAGGTTGACGGCCATGAGGCCGGTGAGCCGGTCGCCGTAGGGCACCGCGCCGGCGCCGCCGCGCGACGCGTGGTGCTCGGGCGCGAGGCCGGCCAGGGCCGGGCGGCCGGTGCTGCTGTAGCCGCCGCGCAGGCCGCTGCCGGGTGCATCGAGTTCGCCGGGGCGGCTGGCCAGCGTGTTCAGGCGGCGCAGCAGCGCCATCAGCTGCACGTCGGCCTGGGCGTGCGCCGAGGCCACGCGCGCGCCCAGGTCGGCGCGCGTCAGCGTACCGGGGGCGCCACCGGCGCCGCCGCCCCCCGCGGGCAGGCCGGCCAGCCCGGGGCCGCGCAGCGGCGCCGGCGGCACGTCGGCCGTGCCGAAGCCGCTGCTGGGTGCGAAGCCGCCGGTGGAGCGGTACTCGCTGTGCTGCAGCGTCGCGTAGCCGGAGTTCACGCCGGGCAGGTGGAAGCCCGGGCCATCGCCCGAGCGCACGTTGAGGCTGGCCGGCTTCACGCCGCGCGATTGCAGGTCGTGCAGGATGTCGGCGTAGCAGGGCTTCATCGCCTTGGCCATCGCCGAGCCCATCTCGCGCGCCAGCAGCTTGCGCGGCTCGGCGGCCGCCGTCGCGGCCTCGATGGCACGGTAGGTGGCCAGCCCGATCGCGGCCGGGCGCAGCGGGTTGCGATCGTCGTCGCGGCGCGCGGTGTTCAGCAGCGAGGCCAGGTGCGAGGCCACCTCGGACTGCTCCCATTCGCATTCCTGCATGATCTGCGCGCCGATGCGGTCGGCATAGAGCCGCTGCTCGACCTCGTTGTCGTCGACCAGGCTGAGCGAATGCCAGTCGGTCGCCTCGAGGCGGCGCCGTCCGTCGGCGCGCGGCGCCAGGTCGCGCGCGATGCCGTCACGCAGCTGATCGCGGAAAGTCAGGTGGAACGCCGCCATGTTGCGGCGCAGGTCGAACTGGCCCGCGAGCAGCGCATCGCGCTCGGCGGTCTTGGTGGCAGACAGCGAGAGCGTGCCCAGCAGATCGGAGACGCGATCGGCCACCGAGGCCGCGGTCTTGTTGATCAGGCTGACGGCCGCATCGATGGCGGCTTTCTGGCGAGGGTCGGGAAGGTTCATCGGGGCGGAGCATCCACGGCCGCCCGGCCGCGGACACCCTTCACGCCACCGGGCAGACGTGCGCGGAGTATGGGCCCAAACCCAAGCCCCGGCGTGTGCGTTCCGTCACGCCGCAAGAGCGGGGCGGAACGCGCGTCTCACTTCTTCAGCGCGTCGCGGATCTCGCGCAGCAGCACCACGTCTTCCGGCGGCGCGGCGGGCGCCTCGGGCGGGGCTTCCTTCTTCAGCCGGTTGATCTGCTTGACCATCACGAAGATGATGAAGGCGAGGATGATGAAGTTGATCGCCACGGTGATGAAGTTGCCGTAGGCGAACAGCGGCACGCCGGCCTTGCTGAGCGCCTCGTAGGTCATCGGGCCGTTGTAGCCGGCCGGCGGATCGGCCAGCTTGACGAAGTAGTTCGAGAAGTCGAGCCCGCCGAGCACGCGCCCGACGATCGGCATGATCAGATCCTTCACGATCGAGTCGACGATCTTGCCGAAGGCGGCGCCGATGATGACGCCGACCGCGAGGTCGACGACATTGCCCTTCATCGCGAATTCCTTGAACTCGGTAGCGAATCCCATCGGGGTACTCCTCTGCAGTCGTTTGTGTAGGGGTCGCCGTCATTTCTGCGCGGCGCCCCGGAGTATTGCCGCGCGGCCGGGGAAGTCAAGGAAGCAGCGTTGCGCCGGGACCCCCTTGACGCGTCCGCTAGAATGCCGGGTTGACCCTGATAACGAAGACTCGCCAGAGGATCCCCATGAGTGACAGTTCCGTCGACAACGGCAAGCGCACCTGGCTCATCGC
>JAYRKR010000035.1:0-30887 GCA_041905645.1 Luteimonas sp. | reverse complement strand
CAGCCGCGAGCTCTTGCCGGATCGCGAACGGGGGCAAAAAGCTCGCGGCTGAAGCCGCTCCCACAGATCCCGTCGATTCGCCGGGACAGGGCGCGGCTGGCATCATGTCATCCGCACACGCTTGATTCCGTCCGATGCCCGCCGACCACCGTCATCGCTTCCTCCAGCTCGCGCTGCGCGCCGACGCCCTGCGCTTCGGCGAGTTCACCCTCAAGTCCGGGCGCAGCAGCCCGTACTTCTTCAACGCCGGGCGCTTCGACTCGGGCGCGGCCCTCGCCGAACTGGCGACGTGCTACGCCGATGCGGTGGACGGCGCGGGGGTGGCCTTCGACCTGCTGTTCGGCCCGGCCTACAAGGGCATCCCGCTGGCGACCGCGCTGGCCTGCGAGTACGCGCGCCGCGGCCGCGACCTGCCGCTGGCCTTCAACCGCAAGGAGGCCAAGGACCACGGCGAGGGCGGCAGCCTGATCGGCGCGCCGCTGGCCGGGCGGCGGGTGCTGGTGGTCGACGACGTGATCACCGCCGGCACCGCGATCCGCGAGGCGCTGGCGACCATCGCCGCCGCCGGCGGCGCCGCGGCCGGGATCGCGATCGCGCTCGACCGCCAGGAACGGGTGGCCGACGACGACCCGCGCTCGGCCGCGCAGGCGGTGGCGCAGGCGCACGGCATCCCGGTGGTCGCCATCGCCGGGCTCTCCGACCTGCTTGCGTTTGCCGGCCAAAGCGCGACACTGGCCGCCGAACGCGACCGCCTGCTCGCCTACCGTGCGCGCTACGGCTGCCGCACCGACTGAATCGACCGGCCGGGGGGACGGAACGATGGACGCCATGACCAAGCGCCTGGCCTGCCTGCTGCTGCTCGCGGCCGCCGCCGCGTCCGCGCAGGACAAGGGCAAGAAGATCTACTGCTGGGACGAGAACGGCCACAAGGTCTGCGGCGACGCGCTGCCGGCCGACGCCGCCGACGCCGCGCGCACCGAGATCAGCGCGAAGACCGGCATGGCGGTGCGCGCGGTGGACCGCGCGCCGACCGAAGCCGAACGCGACGCCGCGGCCGTCGCCAGCGCGCAGGCCCGTCGCGACGCCGAGGCCGAGGCCGCGGCCAAGCGCCGCGACCTGGCGATGGTGGAGTCCTACGCCACCGAGGACGACCTGCGCCGCGCCTACGGCGAGCGCATCACCCTGGTCGAGGAATCGCTCAAGACCTCGCGCCTGGGCCTGGTCAACCTGCGCCAGAGCCTGCTCAGCCTGCTGCGCCAGGCCTCGGACCTGGAGCTGCAGTCCAAGCCCGTGCGCAAGGACCTGGTGGAGAACATCGCCCGCCAGCACGCCGACCTGCTGCGCCAGCAGGCGATCCTCGAGCAGCAGCTGCAGGACCGCGCCTCGCTGGGCAGCGACCTCGAGCAGGCGCTGGAACGCTACCGCGCGCTGAAGGCGCCGCGCACGACCGGCTGAACGCCCCGGGATACCGCTGCCCCGTGGCGGCGCGGATGAACGCGAAACCGCGCGAGGCGGGCCCACGCGGCTTCGCGGCCGAATCCGGCGCGCGTCCGTAGGTCCGGGTTCCAACCCCCGACGCCCACCGAGGCCGATCCAGGTTCGGCGATCGCGCCGGACGCGGCGGCCCGACCTGCGGACCGGAGTCCCCGCCGCTCCGGCCACGGCCGGCGTCGCGCGCAGGCACCGGCGCGACGTCCGCTTTCGCCGGCCGGCGCCGTGAAGGGCGCGCCAGCCTGCGGCCACGGGGGCATCGCTATACTCCGGCGACCTTCCCGGATGGACAGCCACCGCGTGCCGCAAGTGCAACCGTCGCCCGCCATGCCGGCGCTGGCGATCACGGCCTACACCGCCACCACCGCGCTCGGTCGCGGACGCGAGGCCCAGGCCCTTGCCCTGCGCGAACGCCGCGGCGGACTGCGCCGCAACGATTTCGGCGACGGTGCCGCCGGCGAGCAGCGCCTCGACACCTGGATCGGGCGCGTCGACGGCCTCGAGGAGCAGCCGCTGCCGGGCGAGTACGCGCCGTGGGACTGCCGCAACAACCGCCTGGCGTGGCTGGCACTGCAGCAGGATGCGATGCCCGAGCGCATCGAGCAGCTGCGCGCACGCCACCGTCCCCACCGCATCGCCATCGCGCTCGGCACCTCCACCGCCAGCATCGGCGCCAGCGAGGAGGCGTACACGCGCCTGGTCGACGGCGGCACGCGCTTCCCGCCCGACCTCGCGCGGCCGATCGTGCACACCCCGCATTCGCTCGGCGACTTCGTCCGGCACGCCACCGGCCTGCGCGGACCCTGCGTCACCATCGCCACCGCGTGCTCGTCGAGCGCCAAGGTGTTCGCCCAGGCGGCGCGCCTGATCCGTGCCGGCATCGCCGATGCCGCGCTGGTCGGCGGCGTCGACACGCTGTGCGGCAGCGTGCTGTTCGGCTTCAATTCGCTGGGGCTGGTGTCGGCGCGGCCCTGCCGTCCGTTCGACGCCGCGCGCGACGGGCTGTCGCTGGGCGAGGCCGGCGGCTTCGCGATCCTCGAGCGCGCCGAGCCGGGCGCGCACGGCCTGCAGCTGCGCGGCTACGGCGAGTCCAGCGACGCCCACCACATGTCCACGCCGCATCCCGAGGGCCTGGGTGCGCGGCTGGCGATGCAGGCCGCGCTGGCGCGGGCCGGCATCGACGCCGCGCAGGTCGGCTACCTCAACCTGCACGGCACCGCAACGCCGGCCAACGACGCGGTCGAGGCGCGCGCCGTCGCATCGCTGTTCCCCGACGCGCTGCACGCCAGCTCGACCAAGGGCTGGACCGGGCACACCCTCGGGGCCGCCGGCATCGTCGAGTCGGTGTTCGCGCTGCTCGCGCTGGAGGACGGCCTGCTGCCGGGGACGCTCAACAGCGACACCCGCGACGAGGCCTGCGGCGCCCAGGTGCGGCTCGGCAACGCGCGCGCCGACGGCCTGCGCTACGCGATGAACAATTCCTTCGGCTTCGGCGGCAACAACTGCTCGCTGGTGTTCGGGAGGGCGTGAGCATGCCGATGCGCAGCGCCTGCATCGAAGGCATCGGTTTCTGGGCGCCCGGCCTGCCTTCCTGGGAGGCCGCGCGCGGCTTCCTCGCCGGCGGCGCGCCGGCGGGCGAGGCGCCGCGCCGGCCGTCGCCGCAGCTGCTGGCCCCCAACGAGCGCAGGCGCGCGCCGGAGACGGTGGCGGTCGCGCTCGAGGTCGCGCTCGCCGCCTGCGCCGCGGCCGGGCGCGATCCGGCCACGCTGCCGTCGGTGTTCGCCTCCACCCACGGCGACCTGGCGATCACCGACTACATGTGCGCCACGCTCGCCACCGAGCCGCGCTCGGTGTCGCCGACCAGGTTCCACAATTCCGTGCACAACGCCGCCGCCGGCTACTGGACCATCGGCAGCGGCTGCATGCAGGCCAGCACCGCGATCAGCGCGCTGGACGCGAGCTTCGCGCAGGGGCTGGTGGAGGCGCTCGCGCAGCTGGCCGACGGCGCCGAGGCGGTGCTGCTGGCCGGCTACGACAGCGCCGCGACCGGGCCGCTGGCGACGATGGCGCGCAGCGAGGGGCTGCTCGGCGGCGCGCTGGTGCTCTCCAGCGGCAGCGACGGCCTGCGCCTGCGCGCGACCCTGGTCGACGGCGATCCTCCGCCCGCGCGCGGTCCGTTGTCGCGGCACGCGGCCGGCAACGCGATGGCGCCGATGCTGCCGCTCTTCGAGGCGCTGGCCGACGGCGGCGACGACGTCATCCTGCTCAAGGCCGGACCGGGCCGGTCGCTGCGGGTGGAGGTCGCGCATGGCTGAGCCCGGCGCGCGCGCGCAGCGGCTGCACCGCGGCAACGTCGCGGTGGTGGTCCCCGCGCTCAACGAGGCGTTGCGCATCCGCGAGGTGGTGGAGGATGCGCGCGCGCACTGCGACCACGTGATCGTGGTGGACGACGGCTCGGACGACGGCACCCACGAGTGCGTCGCCGGCCTCGGCGCCATCGTGCTGCGCCACCCGCGGCGCATGGGCAAGGGCGCCGCGCTGCGCACCGGCTTCGCCGAGGCGGCGCGGCTGGGCGCGCTGGCGGCGCTGACCATGGACGGCGACGGCCAGCACAGCGGCGCCGACATCCCGCGGCTGGTCGAATCGGCCAACCGCAACCCCGGCTGCGTGATCGTCGGCGCGCGCCTGCGCAAGCGCGCGGCGCAGCCGGTCTACCGGCGCATCGGCAACGACTTCGGCGACTGGGGCATCGGCTGGGGCTGCGGCTTCCGCGTGGTCGACAGCCAGAGCGGGCAGCGCCTGTACCCGCGCGCGGTGTACACGCTCGACGGCGTGCCGGGCGAAGGCTTCGTGTTCGAGGCGCAGATGCTGATCTCGGCCGCGCGCCGCGCTGGCGCCGGGGTGGTGGCGGTGCCGATCGAGACGCGCTACGCGGGCGCCGGCGCGCCGGCGCAGATGCGCAAGAGCCACTTCCGCCTGTTCCGCGACCTGTGGAAGATCACCTCGCACGTGGTGGTGCAG
Organism: Luteimonas sp.; assembly: GCA_041905645.1. GTDB lineage: Bacteria > Pseudomonadota > Gammaproteobacteria > Xanthomonadales > Xanthomonadaceae > Luteimonas. The sequence goes on along the minus strand of JAYRKR010000035.1, from coordinate 26,375 downwards.
GTCTGGAACCACGGCGACGTGGTCGCCGAATACCGCCGCTGCCGCGCGCGGCCGCCGGTGATCGACGATCCCGCCGGCGAGTTCGTCCTCGTCCACCCGCGGCCGGACGCGCAGCGCTCGTGAGCGCGCCGGCCGACACCGACGTCGCGATCCTCGGCGGCGGCCTGGCCGGACTGACGCTGGCGATCCAGCTGCGGATGCAGGACCCGGCGCTGCGCGTGGCGGTGCTGGAGCGGCGCGCGCACCCGGTGCCGGAAGCCGCGTTCAAGGTCGGCGAGTCGACCGTGGAGATCGGCGCGCACTACTTCGCCGAGGTGCTGGGGCTGCGCGCCCACCTCGATTCGGCGCAGGTGCGCAAGTTCGGCTTCCGCTTCTTCTTCTCCGACGGCCGCATGGACGTCGACCGCTGCACCGAGCTGGGCGTGAGCGAGCTGCTGCCGACGCCGTCGTGGCAGATCGACCGCGGCCGCTTCGAGAACTTCCTCGGTGCGCGTGCGCGCGAGCTCGGCGTGGATTTCCGCGACGGCGCCACCGTGCGCACGCTCGCGCCCGCCGTCGAAGGGGACGATCCGCACCGGGTCGGGTTCGAGCACGCGGGCCGCGAGTACGCCCTGTCCGCGCGCTGGCTGGTCGACGCCAGCGGCCGCGCGGCGCTGCTCAAGCGCAGCCTGGGGCTGGCGGAGGAGAACGACCACGACGCCAACGCGGCCTGGTGGCGGGTCGAGGGCATCGTCGACGTCGACGGCTGGTCGGACGACCCCGGCTGGCGCGGGCGCTGCACGCCGCCCGAACGCTGGCGCTCGACCAACCACATGTGCGGCCCCGGCTACTGGGCGTGGCTGATCCCGCTCGCCTCCGGCGCGCATTCGCTGGGCATCGTCTGCGATCCCGCGCTGCATCCGCTCGGGTCGATCGACACTCACGACAAGGCGATGGCCTGGCTGCACAGGCACCAGCCGCGCGTGGCCGCGTCGCTGGAGCGGCCGGGCCATGCGCTGCGCGACTTCCGCTTCATGCGCCACTTCTCGCACGGCTGCCGGCAGGTGTTCGGCAACCGCTGGGCGCTGACCGGCGAGGCCGGGCTGTTCCTCGACCCGTTCTACTCGCCGGGCAGCGACTTCATCGCCATCGCCAACAGCTTCGTCTGCGACCTGGTCGGCCGCGACCGCGCCGGGCAGCCGGTCGAGGGCCGCGCCGGCCTCTACCAGCAGCTGTACTTTTCGTTCTACGCCAACACCATGACCCTGTTCCGCGGCCAGTACCCGCTGTTCGGCGACGACCGGGTGATGCCGCTCAAGATCATCTGGGACTACGGCTTCTACTGGGCGCTGCTGGCGCCGATGTTCTTCTCCGGGCGGATCACCGACGTCGCGATGTTCGGCCGCCTGCGCGCGCAGTTCGAGCGCGGCGCGGCGCTCAACGCGGCCATGCAGCCGCTGCTGCGCGAATGGGGCGAACGCAACGCCGGTCGCGCGCCGGTGGGCGGCCCGCGCCTGCTCGACCAGTTCCGCATCGACTGGTTCAAGGAGCTGAACCGCGCGCTGTCCGACCGGCTCGACGACGATGCGTTCGCCGAACGCATCGCCGGCAACGTCGCGTGCATGGACCGGCTCGCGGCCGACCTGCTCGGCCGCGCCCGCGCGGCGCATCCGGCGATCGGCGACCACGGCCTGGAGGCGCTGCTCCGGGATGCGCCCGACCCGCCCCGGCCCATGCTGCCGCCGTCCTGGTACGCGGACTTCGCCTAGGCCCGGCGCGCGTGCAGGCCGGGCGCCCCCGGGTCGAGCGCGCCGTGCCTCAGGGCTGCGGCGCGGGCGGTTGCGGTTGCGATTGCTGCTGCGGCGACTGCAGCGGCGGCGGGTTCTCCACCCAGATCGCGATGCCGCGCGCGTACTTCTGCCGCGGGCTGATGTCGACGCCGACGCCGCCGCTGCTGAAGCTGCTGCCGCCGATGCGGCCGCCGCCGGCGCCGACGCTGACCCCGCCGCCGCCGTAGCCGTCGGCGGTGCCGCGGAACAGCACGCCGTTGGCGCCGAGCTTGGCCGCTTCCTTGCGCAGCTTGGCGACCACCGAGTTCATCTTGTTCTGCTCGCCGTAGGTGAAGGCGCCGCTGTTGCTTTCCAGCAGCGCGATCTCCTCGTAGCGCCCGGGCGGCGCCTGGTAGTAGACGCGCACCTGCGACGGGTCGATCGGCGCGCGCGGCGTGCCGGTGACCAGGGCGGAGCTGGCGCAGGCCGACAGCGCCAGGGCGAGCAGGGTGGTGAGGACGATGCGCATGGCGGGCCTCGCGGATCGGTGTCGATGCGGCGATGCTACGCCGCGGCGGCGGGGCGCGGATGAAGGCGCGGTGGACGCCGCGCGCGCCGCGGGTGAAGCGTTCAGGCCATGCCGCCGTTGACCCCGACCACCTGCCCGGTGACGTAGCCGGCCGCGTCCGAGCACAGGAAGCGCACCACCGCCGCGACCTCGTCCGGGGTGCCCGCGCGGCCGGCGGGGACGATCTCCTTCACCCGCTCCGCCGGGAAGGCCGTCTCCGCCATGCGCCCGGCGATGACGCCCGGGGCGACCACGTTGACGGTGATCCCGCGCGAGGCCATCTCGCGCGCCAGCGACTTCGACGCGCCGTGCAGCGCGGCCTTGGCCGCGGCGTAGTTGGCCTGGCCGCGGTTGCCGAGCACCGCCGCCACGCTCGACACGCTGACGATGCGGCCCCAGCGCGCGCGCGCCATCGGCAGCAGCAGCGGCCGGGTGACGTGGAAGAAGCCGTGCAGCGAGACGTCGACCACGCGCTTCCACTGCGCGTCCGACATGCCGGCCATCGGCGCGTCGTCGTGGATGCCGGCGTTGTTGACCACGACCTGGACCGGGCCGGCCTCCAGCAGCTTCGTGATCGCTGCCTGCGTCGCGCCGCCGTCGGCGACGTCGAACGCAATCGCCTCGGCGCTGCCGCCGGCGGCAGTGATGTCGCCCACCACCGCCTCGGCGCGCGCGGGGTTGCCGTTGGCGTGCACGATGACGTGCAGGCCGTCGGCGGCGAGCTGGCGGCAGATCGCGCCGCCGAGATCGCCGCTGCCGCCGGTGACGAGGGCGCGTTTGCTCGATTCCTGCATCGCGCAATCCTAGCAACGACGGCGGTGCGCGTCGCGATCCGCACAGGACTGTGCCCCGGAGCGCGACGAGCGGCTGCGCGGTGCCGCGGGCGGCGGCGGGGCTCCACCGGGAAACCCGTCGCCACCGCGCGCTCCCGGCCTCACCAGCGCCAGCGCAGGCCCGCTCCGAAGCTGGCCGCCCTGAAGCCGCCGCCGGCCTGGTAGTCGACGTCGGCGAAGACATCGAGGGCATCGCGGCCGACCTGCAGGCCGATGCCGACCAGCCCGCGGTCCTCCGGCGTCTCCACCCCGCGCACGCGATAGCCGACATCCGGCGCACCGGCGAAGGCGAGGTCGAATTCCGCGGACCGGTCGCCGAACGCATGCAGCCAGCGCGCCTGCACCGTGGGCGCCAGCGTCCAGGCGCCCACGCCGTACTCGCCCGTCCAGCGCAACCCCGGGCCGGCCACCGCCCGCGCGACGTCCTGGCTGCGGCCAACCAGGTCCACGTCGTCGGCGCCGTGCTCGCGGAAGCCCTCGGTCGAAAGCTTGCTGAACTCCACCGACAGCAGCGGTTGCAGGGTCGATGTCCCCAGCTGGTAGGTCAGTCCCGCCTCCAGCGCCAGTGCGATCCGATCCATGCCGTACTTGCTGTCGGCACGCCGGGACAGGCTGCCCACCTCGACGAGCCTGGTGATCTCGCTGTCCCACCAGGCGAAGCTCGCCGTCGCATCCAGGTACGCGCGCTCGCCCTGCACGCTGGTGTACAGGGCCACGTTCTTCGCATCGGCTTCGCCGCCGTCGCCGGGGCGGAAGTCGGCGTCGAGCCTGAGCGTGTTGAGGCTCATCCCGACCAGCCACGACTCGGTCGCCCAGGCATCGGCGCCCACCGCGAATCCGTACAACTCGAGATTTGCCCCGTGGGCGTTGCCGTCGCCGTCCAGGTCGCTGCCCAGGCCGTAGCCACGCGCCCAGATGCCGCCCTGGAGGCGATCCGCGCCGATGGCTTCGCGCCGCTCGGCCAGGCGCCGGCTCACGGTCCTGCCATACAGCGCGTGGCCCTCGAGCATCGCGCCGGCCATGCTGGCATGGGCTTCGCCCGAGAGCCGGTCGAAGCCCGCGCGCGCCTGGTCGAGCGTGAGCGAGGTGACCTCGGTCAGCACGGTCGTCAGGTCCGGCGTGATCGCATCGCCCTCGCCGATGCGATCCAGCGCGCCGGCCACCTGGCACTGGTTGAACGTGCCGTCGCCGCAGACGACGTCGAACCCGACGTCGTTGCGCTGCACGTCCAGGTACACGTGGTTGGCGTCGTAGCCGAGCAGCAGGTCGAGGAACGGCAGGTCCTGGTCGAGCGCGTCGAACGTGCCGTCCACGCCACCGGCCGCATCGACCAGGGTGTAGCGGGTGCCGCCTTCGTACTGCCCGGGCAGCTTGACCACCTGCACCGTGCCGCCCTCGATGGTCGCGCTGCCGGCGACCTCGAGCAGGTCGCTGTCGCCGCCGGGTTCGATCTCCGCCTCGAGCACGGCACCTTCGCGATGGGTGTAGTCGCCGCTCAGGTGCAGGGTGCCGATCGAGTTGCCCGGCGCCAGGGTGCCGGCGTTGTCGACGCTGCCGAGCACGCCGGTACCGGTCAGGACGGCACCGTTCGCGATGGTGGTCAGCCCGCCGAGGCCGCCGTCGACGCGCAGCGTGCCGCTGTCGAGGAAGGTGGCGCCTCCGAAGCCGATGCTGTTGCCACCGAGCATGAACGGCGCGTCGCCGCCGGCGATCTCGAAGCGACCGCCGCCGGACAGCACACCGTCGTAGCGGCCGGTGGCGTCCTCGAAGCGGAACACCGCGCCGTCGGCGATCCCGGCGTCGCCGCCGAACCGCACCGCCTGCGCCACCAGCGTGCCGGCCTCGATGTTCCAGTCGAGCGCGCTGCCGCCGGCGAGCGTCAGCGCGCCGGCGCCGCGCTTGGCCATGGTGCCGCTGCCGGTGATGTCGCCGTCGAAGCCGGCGTCGATCGCCTGGTCGAACACCACCACGCCATCGTTGGCGAGGTCGCCGCGGATCGCATCGACGTCGCCCACCAGCGTGCCGTCCAGCACCGCGGTGCCGCCGGCGTAGGTGTTGGCGCCCACCAGGGTGAGCGTACCGGCGCCGGTCTTGGCCAGCGTGCCGGCGCCGTCGATGGCCCCGGACAGGGTGAGGTCGGCGCCGGTCTCGAAGGTGCCGCCGCCGGACAGCAGGGTCACCCCACGTGCGCTGTCGAACGCCGCGGTGTTGCGCAGCGTCGCGCCGTCGAGCGACAGCGCACCGGATGCGTCGCCGAGGTTGGCGTCCGCCGACACCGACAGCACGCCACCGGTGACCGCCGTGCCGCCGGCATAGGTATTGCCGCCGGACAGCGTGAGCACGCCGTTGCCGGTCTTGGCCAGCGCGCCGTCGCCGTCGATGGTGCCGGACAGGGTGAGGTCGGCGCCGGTCTCGAAGGTGCCGCCGCCGGACAGCAGGGTCACCCCGCGTGCGCTGTCGAACGCCGCGGTGTTGCGCAGCGTGCCGCCGTCGAACGCCAGCGCGCCCGACGCGGCGCCGAGGTTTGCGTCGCCGGCCACCTGCAGCGTGCCGCGGTCGATGCGGGTACCGCCGGCGTAGCTGTTGTCGCCCGACAACACCAGGGTGCCGGTGTCGGTCTTGACCAGGCCGCCGGCGCCGGTGATCGGCGCGTCGATGGTCGCGGTGACGCCGGGATCGACCCGGACCACCGATCCGGCGCCGTCGATGCGCAGCGCGCCGTCGGTGCCGGCGGCGAGCGTGTAGCCGGACATGAACTGGATGCCGGCGACCGCCTGCTCGCCGACCACTTCGACATTCCCACCATCGCCGCCGAACACCGCGAAGGTGCCGTCGTCCCAGCGGCCGTTGAGCGCGCCGTCGTCCGCGGTCCAGTTGTCGTTGTCCGCGTCCCACGTGCCGGCGCCGCCGTCGATCGTGCCGTTGCCGTGCTCGCCCGCGACCGACCCGTCCCAGAACGAAAGCACCAGCCCGGCGCTGTTGACCAGGTTCACCTGCCCGCCGATGGCGGTCTGCACGAACAGGTCGTGCGCATCGCTGCCGGCCGGCAGCGTGCCCAGTTCCAGCCCGTTGTCGGTCAGCGTGCCGCCGTAGTCCATCAGCCGGTACACGCCGGCGCCGAAGCCGCCGATGTCGGTGACGTCGAGCGTGCCGTCGAGGGTGAGGTCGCCGTCGATTTCGATCAGGTCGTTGACGCCGCCGCCAACCACGCCGGCCTGGCCGAGTTCGTAGTCGAGGATCGAACCGCCCGACAGCGCGAGCGAGCCGAGCGTGAGCGTGCCGGCGCTGGACCCCGGCGCCAGGATGCCGCCGTCCCGGACGGTCACGTCGCCGGCGATGCTGCCGGAGCCGCCGAGCGTGGCGCCCGAAGCCACGGTCGTGGCCATCTCGCCCAGCGCGCCTTCGACGCGCAGGGTGCCGCCATCGACGTTGAGCGTGCCCGACGCATCGCCCAGGCCGGTCAGGCTGGTGGTGCCGGCGAGGTGGTTGAGCGTGCCGGTGCCGGTGAGCGCCGCACCGAACACGTAGTCGGTGGCGGTGTGGTTGAAGTTGAGGATGCCGGTGCCGCTGCCCGTGCCGAAGCTCACGGTCGGCGTGTCCAGGAATCCGGGCGCGACCGCGGCGGCGCCTGCGGCGGCGCCGATGTTGAGCGTGCCGATGCCACGCGAAGTCGGGCCGGCCAGTTCAACGGCGCCCGAGACGACGCGGCCGCCATCGGCGATCGTCAGGTCGGCATTGGGGATTCCGCCGGTGGAACCGTCGCCGAGATTCAGGGCGAGCTGGAGCGTGCCGGCGTTGTCCCACAGGCTGCCGGCGCCCGAGACGGTGACGCCGGCACCGTTGTACAGGCCGATGATGGCGCTTTCGCTCTCGACCCGGCCCCCCGATGCGATGTCGAGCCGGGTCGGCGAGGTGAGCCCGCCCGCTCCGCCGACGAACAGGTCACCCGCCACGATCCAGCTCGAACCCGCGTCGCGCACGGTGACGGTCCCGTTCGAAGGCCCCAGGTCCGAGATGACGCCGCCGGCGCTTTCCACGCGGCCGCCGTCCTCGATCAGCAGCGATCCCGCCCCGCGGGAGCCGACGCTCAGGAATCCGGTGCTGATCCAGGCCGAATCCGCACCGCTCACCGTGACCGAACCTACTCCCGATGTGTTCGTCCCGCCGGCCCGCCCCCCGATCCAGCCCTGGGCGGTCTCGACGCGCGCACCGCCGGTGATGTCGAGGCTGCCGGTACCCCCGTCGCCGACCATCAGGTCACCGGTTACGCTCAGGAGCGAGCCGGGACCGCTGATCAGCACGCTGCCCTGACCGCCCGGATCCGCGCCCGCCGTGACGAGGCCGGCCTGCGCCGTGGCGCCGCCGAGGATGGAAAGCGTCCCGGCGCCCGCGTCTCCGACAACGAGTTCGCCGACGTTCCAGGCGGAGCCGGCACCGTCGATCGTCGCCGTACCCGTGCCGCCATCCTGCGCGCCGAGCACGCCGCTCCCGGACGACACCAGGCCGCCGTCGGCGACCAGCAGTTCGCCATCTGCCGCGCCGCCGACGTGCAGCCACTGGTCGACGGCCAGGGCCGAGTCCGTCCCGGTCACCGTCACCGTGCCGGTTCCGCCGATCTCGCCGATCGTGGCGAACGCGGACGACACCGCGCCGCCGTCGGCGATGAGCAGCTCGCCGCTGGTCCCGCCGCTTCCGACCTGCAGGATGTCGTCGATGGTCCAGGTCGAACCCGCCCCGGTCACCGTGGCGGTACCGGTGGCGGCGTCGAGGTAGCCGAGGATGCCCCTCAGGCTGTCGACCGTCCCGCCCGCGGCGATGGTCAGGGCGCCGCTGCCGTGGTAGCCGACCACCACGTTGCCGTCCGCGTTCCAGGCCGACCCCGCGCCGCTGATGCTGGCCGTGCCCTGGCCGCCGGCTTCGTTTCCGATCAGGCCCTCGCTGCTCTCGACCAGGCCGCCGTTCTCGACGGTCAGCGTGCCGGTCGCGTCGTTGCCGACGGTCAGCGCGCCGCTGCCCAGCCAGCGCGACCCGGCGCCGCTGACGGTGAGCGCGCCCTGCGCGTCCTGGGCGTGGCCGATGCTCGCGACGGCGGCGTTGACCACGCCCCCGTCGAGCACTTCGAGCGAGCCGACGTTGTTGAAACCCACCCACGACGTTCCACCGGCGTTCCAGGTCGAGCCGGGGCCGGTCACGGTCATGGTGCCGGTGCTGGCGCCGGCGCCGATGGCCGCGCTGACGGTAGTGTCGACCTGGCCGCCATTCTCGATCACCAGGCTGCCGCTGCCGCCCTCGCCTTCGCCGACGTCGAGCCCCTGCAGCTGCACCAGCGATCCGCTGCCGCTCACCGTGGCGGCGCCGGTGCCGCCCTGGTCCGTGCCGAGACTGAGCCGGATCGCCTCGACGCGGCCGCCGTCGAGCACCGACAGCACGCCATCGCCGCTCCGACCGACCGTGATGAGTCCATCGACCAGCCACTGCGAGCCGGCCCCGCTGACGGTTGCCTCGCCGTGTGAATCCGCGCCCACGCCGAGGGTGGCGTTGGTGGCGCCGTCCACGACGCCGCCGGCATCGATGGTCAAGGTGCCCGTGCCGCCCAAACCGACGGCGAACTCGCCAGTGGTTCCAACATGCGTCAGCAGCGATCCTGCGTCGCTGACCGTGAGCGTCCCCTGCGCGCCCGCTTCCTGGCCGAGTACGATGCTGCCGGCCTGCAGCGTGCCCCCGCCAGCGATGAGCAGCGTCCCGGTCCCGCCGTCGCCGATGACCAGTGCGTTGCCGATCGTCGCGTCGGAGCCGTCGCCCCTGAGCGTCACGGACCCGACGCCGGACCCGGCCTCGCCGACGTTGACGCTGTTCGCGACCAGCGCGCCACCGAGGAGCTCGAAGTACCCGGTGCCCCCGGCACCGACCGTCAGCCCGCCGGCGACGTCCCAGGCCGAGCCGGCGCCCAGCACCGACACGCTGCCCTGGCCGCCGGCGTTGTTGCCGATGACCGCGGCGGCGGCGCTGTCGACCGTGCCGCCGTTGGTGATGACCAGGCTGCCCAGGCCTTCGTTGCCGACGATGAGGTCGCCTGTCGTGTTCCATGCCGAGCCGACACCGGTCACGATGTTGCCGCCCCCGCCGCCGGCGCCGTTGCCCAGCACGGTGAACGTGCTCGACAGCCTGCCGCCGTCGCTCACCCGCACCGAGCCCGTACCGAACTGGCCCGCGACCAGGCTGCCCGTGGTCCAGCTGGAACCGGCGCCGGCGACGCTTGCGCTGCCGAGGCTGCCGTCCGCGCCGCCGAGCACGACGGAGCCGGTGGTCACCGTGCCGCCGTCCTCGATGGCCAGATTGCCGTCGCCAGCGTTGCCGATGACGAGATCCCCGCTGTGGTTCCAGGTCGAACCCGCGCCGGTGACCGTCACCTCGCCCTGGGCGCCCGCGCTGAAGCCGAGCCTGCTCCGCCCCGTGCTGTTCACCGTGCCGCCGTCGGCGACGGTCAGGCTGCCGCTGCCGTCGACGCCGATGAGGAAGTCGAAGCCCGCGTTCCAGGTGGACCCGGCGCCGCTGACCGTTACCGCGCCCTGGACGCCGGCGTTGTTGCCGATCCGGCTCTGCACGCTGGTCAGCGTGCCGCCGTTGGTGATGGTCAGGTTCCCCTGGCCGAGCTGCCCGACCAGCAGCCAGTCGGTGAACGCGTCGCCCCCGCTGACCACCGCGGGGTTGGGCGTGAACGTGTCGATGTTGACGTTGTCGCCGGCGTCCGGCGTGCCGGCCGTCCAGTTGCCCGGGTCGAACCAGTCGCCGGAGCGCGCGCCCGTCCACGCCGTTTGCGCCTGCGCCGGCAGTGGCCCGGCCAGCAGCAGCGTGGTCGCCAGCAGCACCATCGGCGGGCGCGCCCGCATCGGCGCGACGCCTGGCGCGCGCGAATGCAGCGCCCGTCCGATGCCGGCGGCGAGCGCGTGGATGTTGCGGTGGCAACCAAGTGGCCGCGCGGCCGTGCGGCGGGCGTTTCTGCGCATCGATGATTCCCCTTGCGAGAAGGCTCGCGGCGAGCCCGGTCCTGATTCGCTGCGCTGCCGCCCGCGATGGTGCCGGCGGTCGCAGGCGTCGAGGCGCATGATTATGCTGCGGCGCTGCGGCCGGTTTCGTGACCGCCGTCTACGCAGCCAAGCCGGTTATCGACCTCGCGGCGCCCCGGCCTGGTCCGATGTCCGCAGCATTACCGCAGCGCGACCTTCGACAAGCAGCGCGCCGGCGTGGTGGATGCGGAAGGCGTATTGCTGGCTGTCCGCACCCTCGACCAGCACTTCGGCCTCGCATTCCAGCGGGTGTGGCAGGTCGTCGATGCGGGCGATGTGCAGCTGCACGCCGCGCAGCGCGACCAGCATGCCGGGCTTCGCCCTGCCCCCGGCCTCGCGCGCGCGCAGGCCGCCGTGCACCGCCATCGCCTGCGCGCCGTACTCGCACAGGTGCAGCGCGCGCAGGCGGCCGCCGGAGCGCAGCGGGTGGTCCCGATCGGTATGGCTGCGCGCAAGCAAGCGGATCGATTGCGCATCCCAGGCGACGACCTCGTCCCACAGGCACATCGCGCCCTGGTGGGGGATGAGGGAGAGGATTTCGTCTCGCCCGATCACGGACTGCCGCCGGGGACGGGGCCCTTGCTCTTGCAGGAGCGACGGGAGTCGCGACCCGCGGCATCATCCGGGTCCGTGGTCGCGGCTTCCGCCGCTCCTACCGCGGATCCCGCGCCGCCACGCGGCGCCGCCGGCTGCCGCGACACCAGCAGCGCCAGCACGAAGTTGCCGGCCACCCCCAGCGCCACCGTGCTGCCGATCGCCCGCAGCACCGGGATCGACGACAGCGCGAGCAGGAAGAACACCAGCAGGGTCATCAGGCTGCACACGATCAACGCGTGCAGGGTGCGCAGCTGGTCGGCGTGGTCGTCGCCGGCGTGGTCGAAGAACAGCGCGTAGTCCAGGCCCAGGCCGGCGGCGAGGATCAGCGCGACCAGGTGGAACAGGGTCAGCTCGACCCCGCACAGCCGCAGCACGGCGAGGATCAGCAGCGTGGTCAGCGCCATCGGCAGCAGCACGCGCAGGGTGCGGCGCGCGGTTTCGCGGGCGATGCCGGCCGTCGTCGACGCGCCCTCGGGCAGCACACGGCGATGGGCCGCGACCGACAGGCGCATCGCGATCCACACCGTTGCGGCCAGCAGCAGGGCCGCCGCCGCCAGCGCGGCCAGCACCCGGTCGCGGTAGGCGGAGACCAGCGATTCGGAGGCCGCCTTCATGTCGAGCAGCGTCGCGCCGTGCAGGCGCGCGACGCGCGCGACTTCCGCCACGTCGCGCAGCCCGGACAGCGACACCAGCGCGGTGGCGTGGTCGCCGCCTTCCAGCAGCAGGCCGCCCACGGCGGTCTCCAGCGGCGTCCCGGCGAGGTCGGCGCGGGCCAGCGGCGGCAGCGTCCGCGCGGTGGCCACGTCGTCGGCGAATTCCTCGAAGGCATCGGCGCGGAACGGACTGTCGGCCAGCGCCGCGCCGAGCGATGCGCGCAGCGTCGCCGCATCGGGCAGGCGGCGCTGGCGCGCGCGCTGCACCGCGGCGCTGGGCAGGTAGCGCGCGGCCATGTCGTAGCCGGACAGCGCGCCGCCGCGCACCAGCGCGTCGAGCGCGGGGCGCAGGCGCTCGGAGGCGCGCAGCACGGCCTCGTCGTCGCGGCCGCGCAGGGTCAGCACGAAGCGCACGTCCGGCGCGCCCAGCTCCGCGCGCAGCACGGCGTCGCGCGCGAGCGCGTCGGCGGGCACCGGGGTGAGCTTGCCGAGGTCGTTCTGCCAGAACTGGCCGGGCGCGGCCGCGATCGCCGCGCCCGCCGCGAGCGCCAGCGCCAGCAGCGACCAGCGCGGTCGCGGCAGCCGCTCCACCCGCGACCAGAGCCCGGCCAGCCACGGCGAGTCGGCGAAATCGCGCGGCGCCGGATCGATCAGCCGCGGCAGCAGCAGGCGCGTGGACAGCGCGGCCACGGCGAGCCCGGCGATGGTGAACACCGCCAGCTGCTTCAGCCCGTCGACGCCGGAGAACAGGAACGTGACGTAGGCGATGCAGGTCGAGGCCACCCCGGTGGCGAGCGTCGGCCACAGCGCGCGCGCATTGGCCTGCGGCGATACGCCCGGGCGCTGGTGGCTGAACAGGTGGATCGGATAGTCCTGCACCACCCCGATCAGGGTGAAGCCGAAGGCCACGGTGATCCCGTGCACGCCGTCGAACAGCAGCGCCACCGCGGCGAGCCCGGCCAGGCCGGCGCTGGCGAGCGGCAGCACCCCCAGCACCGGGATCTTCCAGCTGCGGTAGGCCACGACCAGCAGCAGGACCAGGCCGACGGTGTCGAGGGTGCCGATCCACTGCGCCTCGTCCTGGGTGCGGCCGCCGATCTCGACCGAGAACGCGCCGGGGCCGCTGACCAGCAGATCGCCGCGGCCGCCGCCGCGCGCCTTCGCGTAGGCGTCCCCGATGGCGCCGACCGCGACCCGCTGCCCGTTCGGGTCGAAGCCGGCCGCGCGCGTGAGCACCGCCAGCAGCGCGCGCTTGCCGGCGCGGTCGAACCAGACGCCGTGCAGGCGCTGCGGCGCGTCGGCCGCCTGCAGCCGCTCGGCGACCTTGAGCGTCTCCAGCGTCGGGTCGCTGCCGACCAGCGGCTCGATCAGTTCCCCGGCTGGCGAGCCGAGGTCCTGGACGCGCTGGTCGAGCTCGTCGGCCAGGTAGGCCGCGTCCAGCGACCGGGTGTCGAGCGTGGGCGAGAGCAGGTAGCGGTAGGGGCGCAGGCGTTCGGGGATCGCGTCGAGCGCGTCGTCGCCGTTGGCGACCAGCACGAAGCGCCGGTCGCCGGCGAGCGCCGCGCGCAGGGCCTTCGACTGCGCGGCCAGCGCAGGCGCGTCGGCCCCGGACAGCGCGACCAGCAGCAGCCGCGAGCCGGGGCCTTCGCCGAGCTCGTCGATGAGCAGCTTCTGCTCCGGCGTCTGCGGCGACGGCATGAACTTGCGCAGGTCGCCGGTCAGCTCGAGCCGTCCGCCGATCCACCAGCCGGCGAGCAGCAGCAGCGCCAGCCAGGCCAGCGCGAGGACGATGCGCAGGCGAGCGCTCACGCGCCCGCTCCAGTCCCACGGGCCCCACGCCCTGCCCCGGACGCGACGAAGCCCCGGCGTCGCACCCGCTGTCGTTGCTGTTGCAGTTGCTTTTGCTGTTGTTGTTGTTGCTCGTCATTCCCGCGAAAGCGGGAATCCAGTGACTTCAGTCCTGCTCTTGAAAGGCTGAAGTCACCAGGTTCCCGCTTTGGCGGGAATGACGGACAGGCAGGCGGGGTGCAACCACTCCCCCCCGGATCGCACGACATCGGCAAGCCGGCCACTACTGCGGCGATTCGCCGCGGCACAGCGCGACCAGGTCGGCGGTGCCCACCACTTCGTGCGCCCGCCGCGCCGCGCCGGCCAGCAGCGTGCGCTGGACCTCGCCCTGCTTCGGCCGCGTCTCGATGCAGCGCAGCTCGATGCCGCGCCCGTACAGCCGGATGTCGCGCAGCTTCTCCGCCAGCGGCGCCGGCCTGGGCACCAACGTCATCGTCCACTGCCGGCGGGTGCCCTTGGTGTCGACCTCGAAGTCGCGCTCCAGGGTGGTGCGGTCGCCGGACAGCAGCGCGCCGAAGCTCGCCTGCAGCCTCGCCAGCTCCGGCACGCGCGAGAGCGGGAAGCTGCGCGGGGCGCGTCCCGCGCGCGCCACCGTCGCCTGGCCGCCGCCGGCCGCGTCGGTGGTGATGGTGGTGGTTTCGGCGTAGGGCGAGCGCACCTGGCGCACCAGCGTGGTCTCGTCCGGGCGCTGGTACTCGCCGGAGAGCCGCAGCGGCTCCTTGAGCAGGCGCGAGCTGCGGACCTCGACGAAGTTGGTCCGCATCGGCGCCGGGCGCGCCAGGATCCGCAGCACCCAGTCGCTGTCGACCGCTGCGCCGGGGTCAGCCGCCTGCGGCGCGGCCCAGGCCGTCGCGGTGGCGGCCAGCAGCAGCATCGGCAGCAGCGCCGACGGCATGCCCGGGCGCGGGGGACGCTTGCTCATGTGCGTTCCAGAAGTCATAGAAGTTGAACCAGTTGTACGGCGCGCTGCGCGCGTGATGCTCCAGCCTGGCCGCGTAACGCTGGATGAGCGCCGACAGGCAGGCCGCGCGACGCGGCCGCGGCAGGTCGACGCCCGCGTCCTCGAAGGACTCGAACACCAGGTCGTAGCGGTTGCCGCCACGATACAGCCCGAAGGCCAGGGTCACCGGCAGCTTCAGCACCGAGGCGACCAGCCACGGCGCCACCGGGAACTGCGCGGGCGCGCCGAAGAACCGCGCCGGCTGCGACTGCGCGCCGGGCTGAGTGCGGTCGACCAGCAGCGCCACGATGGCGCGCTCGTCGGCGGCCTGCTTGATCGCCAGCATCAGGCTCGGGCCGTCCTGGCCGGCGTCGATCACGCCGGCGGCGATCTCCGGGTTGAGCGCGTCCAGCAGCTGGGTCATCGCCGGGCTGTGGCCCTTGTCGAGCACGACCCGGATCTTCTGCTGCGGGCGCCGCCGCGCGATCACCCGCAGCACCTCGAAGCTGCCCAGGTGCGAGCCGAACAGCAGCACGCCGCGATCCTGGTCGAGCTGCGCGTGCAGGCCGTCGAGCCCGTGCACGCGGATGTCGAAGCGGTCGAGCTCGCCGCCGAGCAGGAACACCCGGTCGAGGATGGTGGCGGCGAAGGTGTGGATGTGGCGGGCGACGTCCGGCAGCGTCGCCGGCCGCCCGAGCAGCCGCGCCAGGCTGGCGCGCGAGTCGCGCCGCTCGTCGCGGCGGCGCAGCAGGAAGTACAGCGTGATCGGATACAGGAACAGCCGCGCGAACGCGCGACCGCCGTGGCGGCCGATGCCGCGGATCAGCCAGATCGCGAACCAGCCGCCGCCCTCGCGACGATGCTTCCAGGCGCCGTTCATGCCGCGGCCACCTCGCCGCTGGCCAGCACCGCGCCATCGCACTCGACGCGGAAGCGCCAGCGCGGAAGCGCGGCCGCGCCATCGGCCGGGGGCAGCGGCTCGACGACGATGTCGGCCGCCTGCCCCGGCAGCAGCGGCCGCACGAACTTCACCTGCGGCAGGCGCAGCGCGCCGAGCGGACCGTGCGCCGCCTCGATCGCGTCGAGCACGCGGTCGAGCACCACCACGCCGGGCACGACGGGGCGGCCGGGAAAGTGCCCGGGCAGCGCGGGATGGTCGGGGCCGATCGCGAAGGCCATCGGCTCAGCGCCAGCGCCCGAGCATGGCCAGCACGTCGGCGCGCGCGCGATCGGCCAGCGCCTGGCGTTCGACCGGCGCGCCGTCGACGCGGGTCGGCAACGGTGTGCCGAAGCGCACCCGGATGGTGCCCGGGCGCACGTGGAAGAAGCCTTCCGGGTACAGCACGGCGCCCGAGCCCTCGATCGCCACCGGCACCACGTCGACGCCGGCGTCGATCGCGGCCTGGAACGCGCCGCCCTTGAACTCCGCCACCTGCCCGCTGCGGCTGCGCGTGCCCTCGGGGAAGATGCACAGGTTGCCGCCGGCGCGCACCAGCTCGGTCGACTGGCGCAGGAACGCGATCGCCGCGCGGCGGTTGCTGCGGTCGATGAACACCATGCCCATCGCCTTCGCGTACCAGCCCACGAACGGCACCTTCGTCATTTCCTGCTTGAGCAGGAAGCACAGCGGCACCGGGATCGCGCGGAACAGCGCGCAGATGTCGATCGTCGACTGGTGGTTGGCGACGAAGACGTGGTGGCGCGACCAGTCCACCCGCTCCAGGCCTTCGACCCGCAGCCGCGCGCCCGCGCCCCACAGCAGCCCCGGCGCCCAGCAGCGCGAGGCCATGCGCAGCGGCCAGTGGCGGTCGCGCAGCAGCGCATGGACCAGCAGCGCGAGGCTGATCCAGGCCGCGGTCCAGGCCAGGGTGAAGGCGAATTGCACGGCGTTGAGCGCGGTCCAGGCGCGGGAGGCCCAATCCGAGCGCCGCAGGCGCGTCGTCGGCGTGTCCATGAGGTCGTCTTGCGGTTGCACGGAGGCAAGGATACCGAAGAGCCGTGATTGGTGATTCGTGATTGGTGATTGGTCGGGGCCGCCCCGGGCCCCCGGGGAGCCGCCTTTTCGAATCACGAATCACCAATCACCAATCACGGCTTCAGGAAATCCCGCCAGAACGCCGGCCCCAGCCCCGCCAGCCGCCGCAGGAAGTCGAACAGGCCGTGGTAGCGGCCGGGAAAGCGGCGCTTGCGCAGCTGGAACTCGACCACGAAGAAGCCGCCCACGACGCCGTAGTTGCAGATGTTGGCCAGCCACGACCATTGCGCCTGGGTCACCGTCCACGGGGCCGGGATCCCCAGCAGCGCCAGCAGGCCCTCGGGCACCGCGACCAGCGCCAGCGCCAGGTTGGCCAGCGCCAGCAGCGCCAGCAGCCAGGCCCAGGCCGCGGTGAGGCCACGGGTGTAGCGCAGCAGTTCGGGCGCCATCGCCGCCGGCCGGACCCGGTCGAGCTCGGCGACGATGCGGGTGATCAGCGGCACGCGGCCGCCGCGCAGGCTGCGCGCGAACCACCAGGCCACCAGCGCCACGAACGCCACCGGCACCAGCAGCATCGGCGCGCGCACCAGCCCGTCGCAGTACAGGACCAGGACTTCCAGCCACGCCAGCGGCAGCGCCAGCCACGCCCACCAACGCAGCCGCGCCAGCGGCGCCAGCAGCAGCATCAGCGCCAGCAGCGCCAGCGCCAGCGCGCCGAGGCCCGGGTTGTCGCGCGCGCTGGCGAGGTGGGCGAGCACCGTGTAGCCCAGCGCGAGCAGCGCCTGCAGGGCGAGGATCATGCCGTGTTCACCGCGACGCGGCAATGGAAGCGGCCACGGCCGCGCGGGCGCCGGCGCCCGTCTCAGGCCGCCTTGTTCTGCTCGACGTGCGCCGACAGCGCGCGCAGCGAGGCGAAGATGCGGCGGTTCTCGTCGTTGTCCGAGCGCAGCTGGAAGCCGTAGCGCTTGCTGATCGCCAGCGCGAGCTCCAGCGCGTCGATCGAGTCCAGGCCCAAGCCGGTGTTGAACAGCGGCGCCTCCGGGTCGATCGATTCCGGGGCGACGTCCTCGAGGTTCAGGCTCTCGACCAGCAGCTGGGCGAGTTCGTGTTCGGCTGGGGTCTGCTGTGGCATCTGGCTTCCGTTCGGTGGGAATCGGCGCTTCCGGGGAACCCCGGACCTGCGGGGGTGCAACGATCCAGCATCGCGCCGCGCCGCGCAACCGGCCGCTATCATGTGCGGCCAACCGCCCGACAGCGACCGTATTCAGGATGACCGCGCCCCGCGTCCAGCCAGCGCCCGCCAGCCACGACGCCCCGTCCCCGCCAGGCCCCATCGACGTCGACGTGCTGGTGATCGGCGGCGGCCCGGCCGGCAGCACCATCGCCACGCTGCTGGCGCGCAGGGGCCACAAGGTCGTCCAGCTGGAGAAGGAGCGCCACCCGCGCTTCCACATCGGCGAGTCGCTGCTGCCGATGAACATGCCGATCCTGCAGCGGCTGGGCGTGTTCGACCGGGTCGCGGCGATCGGCATGCTCAAGCTCGGCGCCGACTTCCCGCGCGACGAGGGCGGCTACAACACCTTCGACTTCGCCCGCGCGCTGGACGCGAAGTTCCCGCACGCCTTCCACGTCAAGCGCGAGGAGTTCGACCAGGTGCTGTTCGAGCACGCGCGCGCCAACGGCGTCGACGCGCGCGAGCAGGTCAGGGTCGAGCGGGTCGAGTTCGGGGCCGACGGCCGCCCGGTGCTGGCACACGCGCGCGGCGCGGACGGCGCCGCGCTCGCCTTCCGCCCGCGCTACCTGGTGGACGCCAGCGGCCGCGACGCCTTCCTCGGCGGCAAGCTCAGGCTCAAGCGCAAGAACCCGCGCCACCAGTCGGCGGCCGTGTTCAGCCACTACGCGGGCGTGCGGCGGCGCGAGGGCCGCGACGCCGGCAACGTCAGCATCTACCGCCACGAGCACGGCTGGATCTGGCTGATCCCGCTGGCCGACGGGCAGATGAGCGTGGGCGCGGTCTGCTATCCCGACTACATGAAGACCCGCAAGGGCGACACCGAGGGCTTCCTGTCGCGCACCCTCGCCGCGGTGCCCGAAGTGGCGGAGCGGATGCAGGGCGCGCGGCGCGTCTCCGACATCCACGTCACCGGCAACTACGCCTACGAGTGCACCCGCATGGCCGGCCCCGGCTGGCTGCTGGTGGGCGACGCCTGGAACTTCGTCGACCCGATGTTCTCCTCCGGCGTGTTCCTCGGCATGCACGGCGCCGAGCAGGGCGCGGAGCTGGTCGACGCTGCGCTGCGCGAGCCGGCGCGCGAGGCGGCGCTGCAGCGCGAGCTCGAGCGCCGCCTGACCGACGGCCTCGACGAGTTCAAGTGGTTCATCTACCGCTTCACCTCGCCGACCATGAAGTACCTGTTCGCCAACCCGCAGAACTACCTGCAGATCGAGCAGGCGGTGGTGGCGATGCTCGCCGGCGACGTGTTCGACGCGCCGCGCGTGCGCCGGCGGCTGCGGATGTTCCGGGTGATCTACGCGGTCGCCGCGCTCGGCATGGCGCCGCGCGCGCTGCGCGGCTGGTGGCGGCGCCGGCGCGCCGCGCGCACCGGCTTCGAGGGCGAGACCCTGCAGGCGGGCGAGCCGTGAGCCGGCCGCTGCCCTCGATGCCGGGCGCGACCGCGCCGCGGCTCCGGGTCGAATACGTGCGCGCGCCGGCCCCGGCCCCGCTGCTAGCCGGCGCCGACGTGCTCGCGGTGCTGGGCTTCGGCGACGCGCCGGGCTGCGACGACCCGCGCTACCTGCGCGTGCCGCTGCAGCCGCACGGCGACGCGCCGTTCGAGGTCTGGCACGCCAACGCGCCGGTGGAACACGGGCGCGAGCCTGCCCTCGTGCGAGGGGGAGGCGAGATCCGCTGGGCCACCGACGGCCAGCTGCTGTTCGGCGCGATCGAGGTCGACGAGGCGCCGTTCGCCGCCGACGGCGGCTCCGGCATCGTCGGCGCGGCCGCGCACGCCTATGCGCGCCTGGTCGAGTTCGTGCGCGCCAGCGGCACCCCGCACCTGCTGCGGATCTGGAACTACCTCGACGCGATCACCCTGGGCGAGGGCGACGCCGAGCGCTACCGCGAGTTCTGCGTCGGCCGCGCGCACGGGCTGGGCGACTTCGACGCGCAGACGCTGCCGGCGGCCACCGCGATCGGCCGCTGCGACGACGCGCGCGTGGTCCAGGTCTACTGGCTGGCCGCGCGCGAGCCCGGCATGCCGGTGGAGAACCCGCGCCAGGTCAGCGCCTACCGCTACCCGCGCCAGTACGGCCCGCAGCAGCCGAGCTTCGCCCGCGCGATGCTGCCGCCGCCGGGCAGCGCGATGCCGCTGCTGCTCTCGGGCACCGCCAGCGTGGTCGGCCACGCCACCGCGCACGTGGGCGAGCTGCTGGCCCAACTCGGCGAGACCTTCAACAACTTCGACGCCCTGATCGGCGCCGCGCGCACGCAGGCGCCGTGGCTGCCGCCGGCGTTCGGCCCCGGCAGCCGGCTCAAGGTCTACGTGCGCGACCGCGACGACATGGCCACCGTCGCCGACGCCCTCGACCGCCGCCTCGGCGACGCGGTGCCGCGCGTGCTGCTGCACGCCGCGATCTGCCGCCGCGACCTGGCGGTGGAGATCGACGGGGTGCATGGGTGAAAGCCGTGATTCGTGATTCGTGATTCGTGATTCGTGATTCGTGATTCGTGATTCGTGATTCGTGATTCGTGAAAAGCGTACACGCTGTCATCCCGAGCGCAGCGAGGGATCTGGCCTTGACGCCGGAGAGCGGATCCCTCGCTGCGCTCGGGATGACAAGGGGGAAGTGCACGCATACTCTTGCCAATCACGAATCATCAATCACCAATCACCGCCGAAGAGGACACGCACATGGGACTGGTCAGCCTGCTCTGGGGCATCGTGGCGATGGCCTGGATGGTCGTCGCGCTCATCCCGCTGCTCGGCTGGGGCAACTGGTTCCTGATCCCGTTCGCCGCGGTCGGCGCGATCATCGCCGCGGTCGGGATCGCGATGACCGCGCCCGGCCACCGCGGCCGCGCCAAGGCCGGCCTGGTGCTCAACGGGCTGGTGCTGGTGGTGGCGGCCTTCCGGCTGATGCTGGGCGGCGGCATCGTCTGAGCCCCGGTCCCTTGTGGGAGCGGCTTCAGCCGGAGCTTTTCCCACCGATGGCCGGAACCTGTGGGAGCGACGGAAGTCGCGACGGATTCCAGGGGCCCTGTCGCGACTTCCGTCGCTCCTGCAGGGTACCGGTTCGCCACGCTGGAAAAAGCTCGCGGCTGAAGCCGCTCCCACCAGGCCACGGGCGTAAAATGGCCGCATGACCTACCCCTACCTGCGCCCGCGGCGGATGCGCCGCGACGAGTTCTCGCGCCGGCTGATGCGCGAGTCCGTGCTCACCGCCGACGACCTGATCTATCCCGTGTTCGTCCACGAACCGGCCGGCCGCGCCGCGGTGCCGTCGATGCCGGGCGTGGAGCGGCTGTCGATCGACGAGCTGCTGCGCGTGGCCGAGACCGCCAGCGAGCTGCGGATCCCGGCGCTGGCGCTGTTCCCGGTCACCGCCCCCGAGGCCAAGTCGCTCGACGCCACCGCCGCGTGGGACGACGACGGCCTGTGCCAGCGCGCGGTGCGCGCGCTGAAGGCGCGCTTCCCGGAGCTGGGCGTGATCACCGACGTCGCGCTCGACCCCTACACCTCGCACGGCCAGGACGGCATCGTCGACGACGCCGGCTACGTCATCAACGACGTCACCGTCGAGGCGCTGGTGCGGCAGGCGCTCTCCCATGCGCGCGCCGGCGCCGACGTGGTGGCGCCCAGCGACATGATGGACGGGCGCATCGGCGCGATCCGCGCCGCGCTCGAGCAGGACGGCCACATCCACACCCGCATCCTCGCCTACGCCGCCAAGTACGCCAGCAGCTTCTACGGCCCGTTCCGCGACGCGGTCGGCTCGGCGAGCGCGCTGGGCAAGGCCGACAAGCGCACCTACCAGATGGACCCGGGCAACGCCGACGAGGCGCTGCGCGAGGTCGCGCTGGACCTGGAGGAAGGCGCCGACATGGTGATGGTCAAGCCCGGCATGCCGTACCTGGACATCGTGCGCCGGGTGAAGGACGAGTTCGGCGTGCCGACCTACGCCTACCAGGTCAGCGGCGAGTACGCGATGCTCAAGGCCGCCTTCGCCAACGGCTGGCTCGACGAGCGCAAGTGCGCGATGGAGGCGCTGCTGGGCTTCAAGCGCGCCGGCGCCGACGGCGTGCTGACCTACTTCGCGCTGGACGCCGCGCGCTGGCTGCGCGAAGGCTGAGCCGGGTGGCGCGCGGACCGCAGATCACGCCCGCAGGAGCGCCGCATGGGCGCGATGCGGGCTTCCCGCGGACGGCGATCGCGCCCATGGGGCGTTCCTGCGGCGAATGCGGAACGACCGCACGGGCACGGGCGGGATGAGCGCGGCCTTCGCGATCCGGAGCGCCACCGTCGCCGATGCCGCGGAGATCGCCCGGCTGTCGGCGCAGCTGGGCTACCCGGCCGACGTCGCGGTGTTCGAGGCGCGCCTGCGCCAGCTGCTCGACTCGTCGCTGCATGCGGTGCTGGTGGCCGCTGCCGAGCCCGCCTCCGCGAAAGCGGGAGGCACGCTCGCCGGGCTGATCGGGCTGGAACAGCGCATCACGCTGGAGAACGGCGAGCGGGCCGAGATCGTCGGGCTGGTGGTGGACGCCGCCGCCCGACGCGGCGGCGTCGGGCGCGCGCTGGTCGCCGCGGCCGAGCGCTGGACGCGCGGGCGCGGGCTGGACGAACTGTTCCTGCGCTCCAACGTCGTGCGCCCCGAGGCGCATGCGTTCTACCCGGGCCTGGGCTTCGCCCGCACCAAGACCCAGCACGTCTACAGCAAGCGCGTATAGGCCAGGGCTTTCCCATTGTGGGAGCGACGGAAGTCGCGACAGGTCCACAGCGACCGGAAGAAGTCGCGACTTCCGTCGCTCCCACATTGGACTGCCTGTCCGAAAGCCCGTGGCTGAAGCGCTCCCAAAGAACTTTCGGTCAGCGCAGACAGCGCGCCCTTGAGGTGGCCGTCGGCGCGCCATCATGCGACCTATCCGGACCTGCGCTTCGCTCGCGCCAAGACCCAGGACGTCTGCAGCAAGCGCGCGCAGGCCAGCAGTTCGCCGGCATTTCCTCTGCAACGACCTCGCCCTGCGGGAGCGCCTTCAGCCGCGATCTTCTGCCGCAACCGGCAATGATGCAGTTGCATTGTGGGAGCGACGGAAGTCGCGACAGGCTCGCAGCGACTCGAAGAAGTCGCGACTTCCGTCGCTCCCACATCGATCATCGATTGCCTGTTCGAAAAGCTCGCGGCTGAAGCCGCTCCCACAGGACTTCGCGTCAGGGCACGCAACCCGACTTGCCGGTCACTGCCGGCGCGCGCATGCGGTAGATGTCGAGCTTGCCGGCCTTCGGGGCCTTCGCCACGCCGCTCACCAGCAGCTCCGAGGGCTTCGACAGGTCCACCACCGGGCCCAGCGTCGCGCCGTCCTGGGTATTGAACGACAGTGCCAGCGGCTGCGGATCCACGTACGCGGCACCGTCGCACTGCGCCAGCCACAACCGGATGGGCGCGTTCTCGACGTCGTCCGAGCGCGCGAACACGATCGCGCGGCCATCGCCCAGCCAGGCGGCATCGAATTCGTCGGCGGCGGTGTCGATGCCCGGCAC
Source organism: Luteimonas sp. (assembly GCA_041905645.1). GTDB lineage: Bacteria > Pseudomonadota > Gammaproteobacteria > Xanthomonadales > Xanthomonadaceae > Luteimonas. The sequence continues at coordinate 3,391 of JAYRKR010000035.1, read as the reverse complement.
GGGCGCGGGCCCGACGAACGCCTTGCCGTCCCAGCGCGCGACGAACAGGTCGTGGCGGCCGGCGCCGCCGAAGCCGTCGCTGGCGAACAGCAGGCGGGCGCCGTCGGCGCTGGGCGTCGGCGCCCATTCGTCGCCCTTGCCGTTGACGCCCGCGCCGAGGTTCGCCGCCGCGCCGAAGCCGCCGTCCGGCAGTACCGGCGCGCGGTAGAGATCGTCCCCGCCGAAGCCGCCGTCGCGATTGGAGAAGAAGTACAGCCACTTGCCGTCGGCGCTGAAGGCGGGATCGAAGTCGTTCTTCGCCGAGTTGACCGCCAATGGCCTCGGGTCCTGCCAGCGGCCGTCGCGCAGCGTCGCCTGCCACAGGTCCCAACCGCCGGTGCCGCCGGGCCGGTCGGTGCTGCCCCAGACGATCCGCCGCCCGTCCGGGCTCACGCTCGCGCGCACTTCCGCGCGCGGCGTGGACACCACGCCCATGCCCTCGATGCCGAACTCCTGCAGCGCCGCGCCGGCGACGCCGCAGCACAGCGCCGTCGCCGCCAGGGTCATCCATCGCTTCATCGTCGCGCTCCGCATGGGGTGCGCGGCAGTCTAGCCGCACAGGCCGCCGCGCCGTGTGCGTCGCTTGCCGGCCGCGGGCTCGCGCCCGGCCGCAGACGTAGGGCGCCGTGCGTCGGCGCGCCGGCGCTGGCTTCCGCGGACCCCTGCGACCGGCGCCGGGAGGCGGCATCGCCGCGCGACGACGGCGGCTCGACGGGTACGCGGAGTACACTCGGATCGACCGCGCGACCGGCGCCACCCAGGCGCATCGCGCCCCGACTTCCCGACCACAGGGGGCTGCCATGTCCGAATCCCGCCACGCCGTCTTCGGCCACCCGGTCGCGCATTCGCTGTCGCCGCGCATCCACGCGCGCTTCGGCCGGCAGACCGGGATCGCGCTGCACTTCGAGGCGATCGACGCCACGCCCGAAAGCTTCGCGACCGCGCTGGAGGCCTTCGCCGCGGGCGGCGGCAGCGGCGCCAGCGTCACCCTGCCGCTGAAGGAAGACGCGCTGGCGCTGTGCCGCACCAGCAGCGAGCGCGCGCAGCGCGCCGGCGCGGTCAACACCCTGGTGCGCAAGCCTGCCCCCGCGGAAGCGGGGGGGGAGCACTGGCACGGCGAGAACACCGACGGCCTGGGGCTGGTGCGCGACCTCACCGGCCGCCACGGCCTGGACCTGCGCCAGCGCCGCACCCTGCTGCTGGGCGCCGGCGGCGCCGCGCACGGCGTCGCGCCGGCGCTGCTGGAGGCCGGCATCGGCGAGATGTTCATCGTCAACCGCACCACCGCCCGCGCCGACGCGCTGGTCGACCGCCTCGGCCTGCCCGGCCGCGTGCATTCGCGCTACTACGACGACCTGCGCGCCCTGGGCGAGTTCGACCTGATCATCAACGCCACCTCGGCCGCGCGCGACGGGGGCCTGCCGCGGCTGCCGACCTCGCTGGTCGGCCATCGCACCGCGTGCGTGGACCTGAGCTACGGCGAGGTCGCGATCCCGTTCCTGGCCTGGGCCCGCGCCGCGCGCGCGCACGACGCGATCGACGGCATCGGCATGCTGGTCGAGCAGGCCGCCGAGGCGTTCCGGCTGTGGCACGGCGTGCGTCCCTACACCGACGAGGCCTATGCCGCGCTGCGCGAGCGCGATGCGTTGCTGGTGACGGCGGACTAGAAGTCCCCGCTTCCGAAGGCCGCATCCGCAGCCCGTCTTCCATGAAACCTGCGCCTGTGGGAGCGGCTTCAGCCGCGAGCTCTCGCCGGCGAAGGCGACGATCGCGTCGAATGTGGGAGCGACGGAAGTCGCGACGCCTGTTGTGGGAGCAGCTGTCGTGGGAGCGACGGAAGTCGCGACACCAGCCGCGGCGATCTGTCGCGACTTCCATCGCTCCCGCAAGGGCGGGCCAAGCATTCGCTGGATGCGGGAAAAAGCTCGCGGCTGAAGCCGCTCCCACCTACAGCAGCCCCTCGCGCTTGACCGCCAGGTACTTCTCCACCAGCGCCGCCGGCAGCTGCTCGCAGGTCACGTCCAGCACGGCCACGTGGCGGCGGCGCAGGGCGTCGTGCACCGCGGCGCGCTGGGCGAGGTAGCGGGCGGCGGCGCCGGCGCGCAGCGCGTCGGGCAACTCGCGCACCTCGCCGTCCAGCGCCTCGTCGATCGCGCGCTCGCGCAAGGACGCCACCACCACCAGGTGCCGGCGCTGCAGCATCCGCACCGCGGCCAGCAGGTCCTCGCTGTCCTCGTCGCGCAGGTTGGTGACCAGCATCAGCAGCCCGCGCCGGCGCTGGCGGCGCGACAGCCCGGTGGCGGCGGCGAGGTAGTCGGTGGCCACCGGCCGCGGCTGCAGGTCGTAGCTGGCGCGCAGCAGCACGTCGATCGCGCCGAGGCTGCGCTGCGGCGCCACCCAGCGCTCCTCGCCGCCGGAGGCGAACAGGCCGACCGCGTCGCCCTGGCGCAGCGCCAGGTACGAGACCACCAGCGACGCATCGAGCGCATGGTCGAAGTGCGCCAGCCCCCCATCGCGCGCCATCATCCGGCGGCCGGTGTCGAGCACGACGATCAGCTGCTGGTTCTTCTCGTCCTGGTACTCGCGCGAGATCAGCCGGCGCGCCCGCGCGGTGGCCTTCCAGTCGACCTGGCGCAGGCTGTCGCCGACGCGGTACTCGCGCATCTGGTGGAAGTCGGTGCCCTCGCCCCGGCGGCGCTTGATGTGCGCGCCGACCATGCGCGAGGCCTGCTCGGCCGAGAGCAGCGCGAAGCGCGCCAGCGGCGCGAAGTTGGGGAACACCCGCACCGCCTGCGGCACGCCCGCCACCCGCGCGTCGCGCCACAGCCGCCACGGCGAGGACAGCCGCAGCTGCACGCCGTCGAAGCGGAAGTCGCCGCGCGCGGTCGGGCGCAGGCGGTAGCCGACGCTCGACACCGTGCCCGGCGGCAGCACCAGCGTGCGCGGCAGCCCCTGCGACTCCCAGCCGCCCGGGTGCAGGTCGAACACCTCCACGCGCTGGCGGCGCGGGCCGGCCTCAAGCCGCAGCACGACCTCGCGCTCGATCCCGACCGGCAGCGCCTCGGGCACCTGCCGCACCGCTTCGGGCGTCGCGCGGCGGCGCAGGCGCAGCAGGTCGACGAGCGCGGCCACCGCGATCGCCGCGCCGGCCGGCGGCCAGGCGCGCGCCGGCAGCCAGCCGAAGCCGGCGGCGACGCCGAGCGCGGCCCAGAGGACGAGGAGAACGACAAGGGGCGGCGCCGGCCTCATTGCCGGCCACTCGTTGCTGCACTCCCCCGGGGTGCCATCCCGAGCGCAGTGAGGGAGCCTTCGTCCCCGGCGCGGCAAGCTCCCTCGCTGCGCTCGGGATGGC
>JAYRKR010000034.1:16316-31635 GCA_041905645.1 Luteimonas sp. | reverse complement strand
CTCGGGTGCTGTTCCCCGCGGCCCGCATCGCCATGATCGTACCGCGCTCTTCGGCGCTCAGTTGCGTGTACTGCTGTCCCATTGCATGTCCCTGGCTCGAGTGATGCACTTGAGCTTAGAGACCGCCGTTCGTTTCTTTTGGGCCAGCAAAAGAAATGAACTCGGCCGCGTAGCGGACGAAACGCTCTTGATCGTTGCCTTTATCGGCTCTGTTTACCCAAGCGCAACAAGTGCCAACATCAAAGGCTTCCGCCTTCGGCGGGTTCATTTCTTTTGATAAGCGTCAAAAGAAACGAACCAAAGAAAAACGCTTTCCCGACAAACCTCCCGTCGCCCTCGGAGGACGCAGGGATTTTTCTACAGGACATCCATGTCCTGTAGAAAAACGCCGCACGTCCTGTGCGGCGCCCTCCGGGTCTGCGGAACGACGCTGTGGATTCATTGGCGCAGGAAGACAAAGCTGAGCCAAGGCCAAAGCCAAAGCCAAGACTAGGAGCTAGGAGTCGGGGATCGGAGAAAGCGTGGGCCGCTCAGGCGCCGGCCGCCGCCTCGATCGACGCGACCGCCTCCGGCAGCCCCCCGGGCGCATCCACCACCCGCATGCGCTCGGCCCCGGCCTCCACGCTGGCCTCGGCCTCGTGGCTCCAGGTCGTGTGATAGGGCATGTGCACGCCCCAGCCGCCCAGCGAGAGCACCGGCGCGATGTCCGAGCGCAGCGAGTTGCCGACCATCACGAACCGGTCCGCGCCGATGCCGAACTCGTCCAGCAGGCGCGCATAGGTCGCCGGATCCTTCTCGCTGACGATCTCGATGCGCCGGAACAGGTCGGCCAGGCCCGAATCGCGCACCTTCGCCTCCTGGTGGAACAGGTCGCCCTTGGTGATCAGTACCACGTCGTGGCGCGCGGCGACCTCGGCGACGGCGTCGCGGATGCCGGGCAGCAGTTCGACCGGATGCCGCAGCAGGTCCTTGGCCAGCCGCACGATCCGGTGCACGTCGGCCGCCGCGACGCGCCCGCCGGTGATCTCCACCGCGGCTTCGATCATCGACAGCGCCATGCCCTTCACGCCGTAGCCGAACCAGGCGATGTTGGCCTTCTCGAACCCGTACAGGCGTTCGGCCACGCGCGCGTCGGCGAGGTCCACGTAGCCGCCGACGATGCCCTCGAACTCCGCCTGCGCGGCGTCGAAGTAGTCCTGGCTGCGCCAGAGGGTGTCGTCGCCGTCGAAGGCGACCATGCGGATGCCGTTGCCCATGGCCGCATTATGCCGGCCGCCGCGCGGGCGCAGAAAAAAACGGGCGGCCCGAAGGCCGCCCTCGCACACGGGAGGAGCCCCGCTACCGCTATCTACTTGTTGGCGCCGCCGTCGGCGGCCGCGCCGCCGCTGGCCTTGGCCGCGTACGACTTGTATTCCTCGGCGGTGAGCTGGCCGTCGGCATTGGCGTCGGCGGCGTCGAACGACTGCGCCAGCTCCGGCACCGTCGCGACCTCGGTCTTGCTCAGGTTGCCGTTCTTGTCGACGTCCAGGTCCGCCCAGGTCACCTGCTTGGGCTGCGCGGCCGGATCGGTGGCCTGCGGCGTGGTGGTCTGCGGCTGCGCCGTCGGCGGCGTGGACTGCATCGCGCTGTCGCTCTGGGGCGCGGTCTGGGCGAAAGCCACCGGCATCGCCAGGGCGGCGCCGAGGGCAATGAGGCCGGACAGCTTGCTTGCATTGTTCATCGTGGTCTCCATGGGTCGAATCGGTCGAGGGCAGCGACTGGCGCAACCAGCGCGATGCCGCCTCGGTACCGACCTTGCGACCGCTCCGATGAACGCCTGCAGCGTCGCGCCCGCGCGACTCACGCGCGCTTAACCACGCGCGCCGCGAATGCGGCTAGGGCATGCCGGGCCGAAGCCATGCGATCGCGACGAGCGCGCACGGAACCATGGATCCGGGCAACCGCGGCGCCGGCCGCGGCCGCGCGCGCACGCTGAACGCAACACAACCTTTACGCGCGCGGCGCGCCGCCGTCGCCGCCGCCCGCATCCGGATGCGCGGGCAGCGCGCGCATCCGCCGCACCAGCGAGATGCCGGTGACCAGGTAGTAGGCGACCAGCGCCGCCAGCATGCCCATGGTCAGCGGGCTGGCCTGGCTGCCGGCCTGCTGCGCGCCGACGGCGAACGCGCCCGCCTGCCAGCGCCAGGCCAGGCGCGCGACCAGCAGCAGCGAGATCAGTCCGCCGATCCAGGGATTCGGCGTGTATCCACGCACGCCGTCGACCACCGCGACCTGGGTATGCCGCGACGCCAGCCAGCCGAGCACCGCGCCGGCGATCGCGCCGGTCCCGATCGCGGGCGCCAGCCGGTGCGCGGCGAAACCGGCCACCAGCAGCCCGCAGCCCACCAGCGACAGCAGCCCGATCCGCCACGCCGTGCGCGTCGGCCGATAGGGCTGGCGCCCGAACTGGCGGCGGATGCGCCGGTAGTAGAGCCAGCCGAAGCCGGCCGTGGCGAGCCAGGGCATGAACGGGGCGAGCGCGGGAGCGGGCATGGCGGCGGCGGTCTTCGCGGAAAGGGCGAGGATAGCGCCGCACCGCGCGCACGCGGGTGCCGGAAGTCACGCGCGATCAGGCCTCGTCTTCCCTGCGCAGGTCCAGGTCGGGAGCGCCGTCGGCATCGAACGCGACCGACACGCGGATCGGCCTGCAGCAGACCTGGCAGTCCTCGATGTACTGCTGGCCGCCGGCCGAAGCATCGACGAGCAGCACGATCGGCTCGCCGCAGTAGGGACAGCGGACATCGATCGCGGGCAGCATCGGGACCTCCTGCGGGGACGATGCTAGTGTGCGCCGACGCGATCCCCTGCCGTGAACCGGAGCACCGCCATGTCCCGACGCCCGTTCGCCCTCGCCCTCGCCTTCGCCTTCGCCTGCGCTGTCGGCCTCGCCGCCTGCCAGCAGCCCGGCAACGCCTCGACGCAGCCCGTCGCCACGACGTCGGCAGCCGACGCCGCGCCGACGCCGGCCGCGCCCGCCGGCGACAAGCCCTTCGTCGCCACCGAAGTGGCCGCCTTCGACGAGCCGTGGGCGATGGCCTTCCTGCCCGACGGCCGCCTGCTGGTGACCGAGAAGCAGGGCGCGCTGAAGCTGGTCGACGTCGCCAGCGGCAAGGTCGGCGACGTCACCGGGGTGCCGGCGGTGGACTACGGCGGCCAGGGCGGCTTCGGCGACGTCGCGCTGCATCCGCGCTTCGCCGACAACCACCTCGTCTATGTCAGCTACGCCGAGGCCGGCGACGGCGACACCCGCGGCGCGGCGGTCGCGCGCGGCACGCTGGCGCTGGACGACGCCGGCGGCGGCAGGCTCGAGGGGATGAAGGTGATCTGGCGCCAGGTGCCCAAGGTCAGCGGCCGCGGCCACTATGGCCACCGCCTGCTGTTCGGCGGCGACGGCAAGCTGTGGATCACCTCCAGCGAACGGCAGAAGTTCGATCCCGCGCAGGACATGCGGACCAACCTCGGCAAGATGATCCGGCTCGACGACGACGGCGGCGTGCCGGCCGACAATCCGTTCGCGGACCAGGGCGGCGTCGCCGCGCAGGTCTGGTCGCTGGGCCACCGCAACCTGCTCGGCATCGACTTCGACGCGCAGGGCCGGCTGTGGGAGGTGGAGATGGGGCCCAGGGGCGGCGACGAGCTCAACCTGATCGAACGCGGCGGCAACTACGGCTATCCGATCGTCTCCAACGGCGACCACTACGACGGCCGCGTCATCCCCGACCATCCCACCCGCCCGGAGTTCGACGCGCCCAAGGCGTGGTGGAACCCGGTGATCTCGCCGTCGAGCCTGATGATCTACTCCGGCGCGATGTTCCCGCAGTGGCAGGGCGACGCCTTCATCGGCGGGCTGTCCTCGCAGTCGCTGGTGCGGATCGAGTTCGACGGCGACAAGGCGCGCGAGGCGCAGCGCTTCGACATGGGGCACCGCATCCGCGCCGTGGAGCAGGGGCCGGACGGCGCGATCTGGCTGCTGGAGGACGGCAGCGGCGGCAGGCTGCTCAAGCTCACGCCGCGTTGATCCGTGCGGGAGCGCGCCCGGGCGCGGCGCGCACGGCCGGCCAGCGGGCCTCCCCGATGCGCTCCTACAGCGCCGGCCGTTCCGGCTTGAAGCCCATCGCTTCGCGGTAGCGCGCGTACAGCGCCTGCACCTTCTCGATGTAGGCGCGCGTCTCGGCGTAGGGCGGCACGCCGCCGTAGCGCGCGACCGTGCCGATGCCGGCGTTGTAGGCGGCCGCGGCCAGCACGCGGTCGCCCTTGTAGCGCCGCAGCAGCGACTTCATGTAGCGCGCGCCGGCGTCGATCGACTGTCGGGGCGAGAACGGGTCGCTGACGCCGTACTCGGCGATCACATCCGGCATCAGCTGCATCACGCCCTGCGCCCCCTTGGACGACACCGCGGTCTCGTCGAAGCCGCTCTCGGCGTGCGCGATCGCGCGCAACCAGGCGTCCTCCACGCCGGTGGCCTTCGCCGCCGTGCGGAACTGCTTCGCATGGCGGTCCAGCCGCGGCCTGCCGACCGTGCCCAGGCCCGGGTGCGCGGGCTCGCCCGGCGGCGTGCGCACGGTGAAGCGCAGGTACGGGCGCGAACCGGGCAGGTTGCGGGTGGAGTACACCAGCCGGCCGTCCTGCTCGCGTTCGTAGAGCGTGCCGCTGAAGACGCCCATCGCGCCCCACAGGTTGGGCGCCCGTACGGCGTTGTCGTCGACCTCCTTGGCCTCGCACTTCGAACCCGGCTCCGGCGCGGTGGCCAGGCTGACGGTGCCCTCGCGCACGCAGCGGTACACCGTGCGCGCCTGCGCGACGCCGTGGGCGAGGAGCAGTACGGCAAGCAGGGCGATGGTCGCGAACCGTGGTCGCATGCGGCACCGATGGCGCGGATTCCGGGCGGCGCGATCTTCGCGCATGGCGCTTGACGCCGCGTGAAGCCCCCAGGCGGCCTCCCGGTTCGCAGCAGCCCCTCTCCCGCTCGCGGGAGAGGGAGGCGCGAAGCGCCGGGTGAGGGCCCGGCTTTTGGCGCAGCATGCTCGCCGCACCGCGGATCCCGCTTCCATGAAGACTCGCGGCGACTGGCACCCCCCTCACCCCAACCCTCTCCCGCAAGCGGGAGAGGGCGCCATCGCGAATCGGGACGCGAAACGCCGCTCCACCCTCTCCCGCTCGCGGGAGAGGGAGGCGCGAAGCGCCGGGTGAGGGCCCGGCTCTTGGCACGGCATGCTCGTCGCACCGCGGATCCCGCTTCCACGAAGGCTCGCGGGACCTGCCTCTCCCCACCCCACCCCTCCCGCAAGCCGGAGAGGACGCCGCTGCAACGCCGGAAACGCACCCCCGCGGCGATTCTCCATTCCCGCCAGGCCGACTTCCGTCGCCGCCGGCGCCGGTTTCGTCGCAATGCCGCCCCATGGCCGGCGGGCGTCGCTATCCTCGCGCCACGAACTCCAGCCGCCGACAGCCGCCACGCCATGTCCTCCTTCTTCTTCGTCACCCGCCACGTCATCGCCTGGTGCGTGTTCTACGTGCTGGTGCTGACGGTCTGGTCCGGCGCGCTCGGCCTGCCCGAGTTCCCGGTGGTGCTGCTGTGGATGCTGACGCTGGCGTTCGTGATCCCGGACGTGATCTCGCACATCCATCGCGTGCGCATGATCGTCGGCGACAAGGCGACGCCCGAGCACCTGCGCAACCGCCAGCGCCGCCAGGTGGAGGTGCCGTTCCCGGCCGGCGAGGCCTTCGACCTGGTGGATGCCGCGATCCGCGAGCTGCCCAACGCCGGCGACATCGAATCCGCGCGCGACAGCCTGCGCGTGCGCGCCGGCGTGCGCCGCCCCGAGCCCTACGGCGCGCACGGCCGCTTCGATCCCGTGCACTGGGTCGACCGCAGGCTCGGCGGCCAGCGCGACGTGGTCGTGGCGACCGTGCTGCCCAGCGGCGACACCTCCAGCATCACCCTCGCCTGCGAGCCCGAGAGCGCGGCGTGGACCGACTGGCTGCGCGTGGACCACGGCAGCAACCTCGAGACGACGGAAGCGATCACCCGCGCCATCACCCGCCGCGTCACCGAGCAGCGCCGCGGCGAGAAGGCGGCGGTGCACCGCACCGCCAGCGCCAAGGAGCTGAGCGAGGCGAAGCTGAGCCTGCTGCACGCGCAGGTCGAGCCGCACTTCCTCTACAACACCCTGGCCAGCGCGCAGCTGCTCACCCGCAGCGACCCCGAGCGCGCCGACGCCATGCTCGGCCACCTGATCGCCTACCTGCGCCGCTCGCTGCCGCGCAACCTGGACGGCCAGTCGACCCTGGGCGAGGAGCTGGAGCGCGCGACCGCCTACCTGGAGATCCTCAAGATCCGCATGGGGCCGCGGTTGTCGACCCAGGTCGAGGTGCCCGAGGCGCTGCACGCGCTGCCGTTCCCGTCGATGATGCTGCAGACGCTGGTCGAGAACGCGATCAAGCACGGCCTCGAATCCAAGCCCGGCGGCGGCACCGTGTGGATCCGCGCCGCCGCCGCCGGCGACGAGGTCGCGGTGACCGTGGCCGACGACGGCCGCGGCTTCAACGCCGAGAGCAGCGGCACCGGCATCGGCCTGAAGAACGTGCGCGAGCGCCTGCGCCTGGCCTACGGCGACGCCGCCCGCTTCAGCATCGCCGCCAACTTCCCGGCCGGCGTGGCCGCCACCATCACCCTGCCCGCCCGCGCTCCGCGCGAGCCCGGCCACGCCGTCGCCTGAGGCCGCCATGACGACCACCCACCCCACCTGCCTGATCGCCGAGGACGAGGAGATCCTGCGCAACGCGCTGGTCTCGCTGCTGCGCGAGGCGTGGCCGGAGCTGTCGATCGTCGCCACCTGCGAGGACGGCGGCAGCGCGCTGGAGGCGATCGCCGAACAGCGTCCCGACGTCGCCTTCCTCGACATCCGCATGCCCGGCCTGACCGGGCTGGAAGTGGCCTCGGCGACGCTCGAGGCCAGCCCGGCGACCCAGGTGGTGTTCGTCACCGCCTACGACCAGTACGCGATCGAGGCCTTCGACAGCGGCGCGGTCGACTACCTGCTCAAGCCGGTCACCCGCGAGCGCCTGGCCGCCACCGTGCAACGGTTGCGCACGCGCGCGGCCGGCGCGCACCCGGACGCGGCGACGCTGGCCGCGCTGATCCGCCAGCTCGACGCCGCGCGCACGCCGCCGGCCACGCCGCTGTCGTGGATCACCGCCAGCGCCGGCAAGGACACGCGGCTGATCCTGGTCGAGGACGTCGCCTACTTCCGCGCCGACCACAAGTACACGACGGTGATGACTGCCGAGGGCGAGGCGCTGCTGCGCACGCCGATCCGCGAGCTGCTGGGCCTGCTGGACCCGGCGCACTTCAAGCAGGTGCACCGCTCGACCATCGTCAACCTGCGCGCGATCGCCTCGATCGCGCGCGACGACAGCGGCAAGGGCGTCCTCAAGCTCAAGAACCGGCCGGAGACGCTGGCGGTCAGCCAGCCGTTCATGGCCCTGTTCCGCAACATGTGACCCGCATCGAAACGCGACCCACGCAAGGAGACACGCCATGCGCCTCGCCATCCTGCTCGCCGCGAGCCTGTGCCTGCCGGCCGGCTGCAAGATCGAAACCGGCACCACCACGATCACCAACGTCTCGATCGACGGCAAGGCGCAGAACGTGATGCGGTCCTACGTCAACGACGGGGCCGGCGACTTCGAGTGCATCAAGAGCATCAGCGGCCGCTGCCACTACCTGCTGTACGTGCGCGAGTGCCGCGCCGACGGCTCGGCCGCCAACGGCCGGCGCTGCGCCGACCGCACCGTGGACGCCTTCACCCTCGAGGCGGGCACGTCCCGGCACCTGGCCAACCTGCCGCCCAGGCTGCAGCAGTGCGTGAGCCACGACGCCGCGCCGACGGCGCCGGGCTGCGCGTCCTCGCAAGGCTGAGCGGAGCGCCGCGCAGGGACCCCGCGCACGACGCACCGCGGCGGCGGCGCGACGGAACCGCGCCGCCGCCGCGGACGCGACCCGTCAGGGGGTCGTCGGCGTGGTCGGCGTCGTCGACGAATCCTGGGTGGAATCGGTCGGCGGCGCGGTCGTCGGATCGGCCGGCGGCGTGGTCGAGTCCATCGGCTCGGCCGGGGCCGACGACGGTTCCGGCGTCGTCGAATCCATCGTGTCGTCGGTGGTCTTGCAGGCGCCCAGCGACAGCGCGCCGACGACGGTCAGTGCCAGCAGGGAATTGCGAAGCAGAATGCTCATGGGTGCATGTCCTCGTCTTGTGGATGCCGCGGCGCGCGCCGCGGCGGAATCCCCCTGCACCGCGCCGCGAGCTTGCCCCTGCGCCGATGAATGCAGGCCGCACCGGAACGGGAGGCGCAACGCCCCCTTAACCATTGGCGGTGGCAATGGCGCTAGGCGCCGTCGAGCCGGACCCGGCGAATCGTCAGTGCGCGGTCCCGCTCCGCCGCTTCGGCTTGCCGTCCTTGCGCGCCTCCTGCCCGGCGCCGGGCGGCGCCACCTCGGCCAGCGGGCGGCCCCAGCGCGCATAGCTGTCGGTGATGTCCTGCCTCAGGCGCTTGAGCGCATCCGGGCGCTGCGCGATCCCGACCTGGGCGGCGACCGCCGCCCAGCCCTGGTCGTGCGATTGTCCCCAGGCGTCGGCCACCGCGCGGCACGGCCGGCCGACCACCTGCGCCAGCGCGCAGGCGTAGTAGACGTCGCCCGGCGCCCAGTTGCGCTGGTCGACCAGTTCCGCGACCAGCCCCCGCGGCGCGGCGTGGTAGCGCGCGAGCTCGTCGGCGAACGCGCCGCGGTAGCGGCGGCCGTAGGCGTTGATGTCGGCCAGCTGCGCGTCGACCCAGGCGTCGCCGCTGCGCGGGTTCCAGGCGAAGGCGAAATCCTGCGCAGGCGCGACGCCCGCCAGCAGGCACGAGGCCAGCAGGATGCGCGCTGCGATGCGCGGGAAACGGATGCGGCGGATCATCGGCGACCTCGGGATCATGGCGATGGCGGCAGCGGAGACAGCACCGCGCCATCTTGCACCGCGAGCGCCCGGCCGTGCGAGTCGCGCGCCCGCAGGCTGCCGTCCGGCCGCAATGCGAACGTCCGCCGGCTGCCGCCGTCGCCCTCCAGGCGCAGCAGGCCGCCGGCCTGCCGCCAGCGCCCGCGCTCGACGAAACGCGCGCCGCCGTCGCCGGCCACGTACGTCTCTTCCAGCACGTAGCGCTGGCGGTCGCGCCCGCGCTCGAGCAGCAATCGCACGACGACCGCGCTGCAGTCCGCGCAGGGCGTCGTGCCCCGCCATTCCACGTGCCCCGCTCCGGCGCCGATCCCTGGCAGCTGCGCGGTGTCGGCCTCGCGCCGGCAGCCGGAGAGGGCCAGGACCAGGATCACGGCCAGGGACGGCGGCACGCGGGACAGGCAGGCAAGCGGACGCATGCCGCGATTGTGCGCACGCGGGGCACGGCTTGCACGCGTCCATGACGCGCGCCGGCATACGCTTCGTCCATTGCGGCAAGGCGCACGGCGCCCGTCGCATTCAGGGAGCAACGCCATGGACATCCGACACGTCCACCTGCCGCGGCCGCGATCGCGCCGCTGGATCGCCTGGACGATCGCGATCCTCGTCCTGCTCGCCGCCTACGCGATCGCCCTGCGCTGGGTCACGCTGCGCGTCGAATCGGGGGTGTCCGCATCGATCCACGCGCCCGCGGCGCAGCAGGCGCCGGTCGAGTAGCGCCGTTCGCGGGCGCCCGCCGGAGCGAGACCCGAGATAAGGTTCTTCGCCTGATTCCGGGGAGCAGAGTCTTGCTTGTGGTGCGATCGCGCGCTCGCCGCGGCCTGACGGGCCCCGACACGACCGGCAGCTTCGGGGCGAATGTCCCCCCGGCAGCCGCCTGGCGGCGGCTACCTCCTCCTCTATTTCGCCTCGAAGGCCTGCCGGTCGCGTCGGAGCCTCGGATTGCATGCGTTTCGAAGAGGCCGAGGCTTTCGCTTCGGCTTGTGCAGCCACTGCGCAAGTCGCAATGCAGGTGCGGATGGCCTTGGGTGCGAAGTAAAGGAGGAGGCGTCGCGCCCAAGGCCATCCGCACCCGGCTCCCGGGCATCCGCGGACGCAACGCCTTTCTCCCACTCGGGAGAAGAGTCAAAAAAGCGAAGCCCCGCGCGGGCGGGGCTTCGCGGAGACGATGCGACGCCTACTCGCGATAGCCGCTGTCGTCCTTGTTGTGGATGATCCAGATCAGGTTGCCGCCGGTGCCCATCGACTTGCCGGCGAACACCAGCCGCCCCTGGCCCTTGTAGGCCATCTCGTAGCGGTACTGGTCGCCGCCGAAGAAGAACGGGATGAACGCCTTGCCGGTCACGTAGGCGCCCTGGTCGGTGGGCTCGCCGATCAGGTCGGTGACCTGCTTCATCGGCATGCCGATCTTGAGCTCGGTGAACTTGCTGCCGGGCGCCGGCTTGCCGGTGATCTCGCCCTCGTAGCCGTTGATGCCCTCGACTTCCTGGCCCCAGCCGGACTCGACCTCGGACGAGTTCACCACCTCGCCGGCCTCGTTCATGCCCGGGCCGACGCCGGTGTGCTGCTTCTTCTTCGCCAGCGCCGACACCGGCATGGCCACCATGGCCGCCAGCGCGACCGCGAACAACAGGTTCGACTTCCTCATGCGCACATCTCCATGTTCCGTTTGCCCCCATTCCGATGGTGTCGCGTCCCCGCGGGCCCGGGCGTCGGGGAGTCCAGCCGGGCCGGGACGCGGCGGCCAGTGTCGATGCTGGCGGCGATCGGCACAAGCGCGGCGGCCGCGCCGGCGCCGGCCGGGGCTTCCGGCACATCCGCGCGGCGGCGTTCGCGCCTACCGTGATGCCCGATCCATCGCGCGGGATACGGATGCTTCGCCACCACTTCGCCTGCCGCAGGTTCGCCTGGCTCCCGTTGGCCGCACTCGCGTTCGCGTGCACGCCCGCGATGGCTGCCGAGGCGCTGCGCACCTCGTTCGACCTCGAGGTGCCGGCCGGGCCGGCCATCGTGCCCGTGGACGGCGCGCGCGAGCTGCGCTACGAACTGCGGCTGGCCAACTTTTCCGCCGAACCGCTCGTGCCGGTGCGGCTGCAAGCGCTCGATGCGGACAGCGGCCGGGTGCTCGCGGGCTTCGAGGGCGAGGCGCTGCGCCGGCGCCTGGCCATCCCCGGCACGGACCCGACGGCGCCCGCTGCGCCCGCGATCGCGCCGGGCGCGTTCGCCGTGGCCTACGTCGAGTTCGCGCTGCCCGGCGGCGCCAAGCCGGGAGCGCTCCGGCATCGCGTCCGGTACCGCGTCGCCGGCAGCGGCGAGGTCCACGATGTCGCGGGCGCGCGCACGGCCGTCGATGGCCGCGCGCCGCCCGTGCTGGGCCCGCCGCTGCGCGGCGGCCCCTGGGTGGCGGTGCAGTCGCCGGACTGGCCGCGCGGGCACCGCCGCATGCAGTACGCCGTCGACGGGCGCGCGCGCATCCCCGGCCGCTACGCGGTCGACTGGATCAAGGTCGACGCGCGCGGGCGCACTGCGAGCGGCGACCCCGACCGCGTCGCCGACGCCTACGGCTACCGCGCCGACGTGCTGGCGGTCGCCGACGCCATCGTCGCCGCGGTGCGCGACGACGTGCCGGAAAGCGCGACGGTGTCCGCGCATCCGCGCCACGCGCTGGCCGACGCCACCGGCAACTACGTCGCGCTCGACCTCGGCGGCGGCCGCTTCGCCTTCTACGAGCACCTCGCGCCCGGCAGCATCCGCGTGCGGCGCGGCGACCGCGTGTCGCGCGGCCAGGCGATCGGCGCACTCGGCTTCACCGGCGATTCGACCGGCCCGCACCTGCACTTCCACGTCGCCGACGGGCCTTCGCCGCTCGTCGCGGAAGGCGTCCCGTTCGTCATCGACCGCTTCCGCCTGCTCGGCCGCTATCCCGACATCGCCGCGCTCGGCAGTGCGCCGTGGACGCCGCCGGAGGCAGGCGCGGCGGCGTGGCGGACGATGGAATGGCCCGCTTCCGACGTGGTGGTCGATTTCGGCGCGCGCTAGCGCGACCGCGCGTCCGGGCGGAACGAAGCGGCGGCCCCGCACGCGCACCCGTGGCGTCGATTTCCATCGCGCCGCCGATGCGTGCGTCCGGGCCACGCATCATCGCCGAAGCGGCGCATCGCGCCGACGCGTGCTAGCGTGCGTGCGATCGCAGCGTTGGACCCCGCCATGACCGCTCCGCCAGGCCACGACGCCCTACAACGCCCGCCGCAGGGCGACGGTCCCGCGATGCGCCGCGCGGTCGGGCGCTGGCAGCTCTACGGGCTGTCGGTCAACGACGTGATCGGCAGCGGCATCTACCTGCTGCCCGCGGCCGCCGCCGCGCTGCTCGGGCCGGCCAGCCTGTGGGCCGTGCTGCTGGCGGGCCTGGCGGTGAGCCTGCTGGTGCTGTGCTACGCGCAGGCGGCGAGCTATTTCGACCAGCCCGGCGGCGGCTACCTGTACGCGCGCGAGGCCTTCGGGCCGCTGGCCGGCTTCGAGGTCGGCTGGATGCTGCTGATCACGCGCGTGGCGAGCGCCGCGGCGCTCGCCAACGGCCTGGCCGAGGCGGTGACGCATTTCTGGCCCGGCGCCGCGGGCGGCGCGGCGCGGGTGGCGATCGTCGTCGGCTCGCTGGCGTTCCTGACCGGCGTCAACGTGGTCGGCGTGCGCGCCGCCGCGCGCACCGGCGTGGCGCTGTCGATCGCCAAGGTGCTGCCGCTGCTGCTGTTCGTCGCCATCGGCGCGATGCACGTCGACATGGCGCTGGCGACGCCGCTGGCCGGGCCGATCCCCGCGCGCGACCTCGGCCAGGCGGCGCTGCTGCTGCTGTTCGCCTACGCCGGCTTCGAGAACCTGCCGGCCGCGGCCGGCGAGTACCGCGATCCGCGCCGCGACGTGCCGTTCGCGATGCTGATGATGATCGCCACCGTCACGCTGCTGTACTTCGCGGTGCAGTGGATCGCGCTGGGAACCCTGCCCGGCCTCGCGCAGTCGCGCACGCCGCTGGCCGAGGCGGCCGCGCGCTTCGGCGGCGGCTGGCTGGCGCTGCTGCTCACCGTCGGCGCGGCGGTGTCGATCCTGGGCACCAACAGCAACACCATCATGCTCGGCCCGCGCTACCTGCACGCGCTGGCGATGGACGGCTACGGGCCGCGCGCGCTGGCGCGCATCCATCCGCGCTTCCGCACGCCGGCGGCGGCGATCGTCGTGGTGGGCGCGCTGTCGCTGCTGCTGGCGCTGACCGGGTCGTTCGTGCAGCTGGCGCTGCTGTCGGTGGTGGCGCGGCTGTGCACCTACATCGGCACCTCGCTGTCGGTGCTGGTGCTGCGTCGCCGCCACGGCGGCCGCGACGGCGCGCTGCGCCTGCCGGGCGGTCCCGCGATCCCGGTCGCCGCGACCGTGCTGTCGATCGGCCTGCTGGCGAGCGCGAGCGCGGCGAACCTGGCCGCGGGCGCGGTGGCGCTGGCGTTGGGCGCGGTGGTGTTCGCGTTCCGGCGCAAGCCCTAGGATCCCCGCCAAGCGCGGCGCCACAGGCGGGCGAGGGTCTACCAGCGCGCCACCAGCTGGCGGAACGGGCGGTCGAGGCGGATGCCGGTGGCGTCGTAGCCCGTTGCTTCGCGGCCGTCGACCTCGACGCTGCGCGGCCGCTCGCGCGAAGGCCAGTCCACGCGCAGCGCGGTGCCGGCGCGCAGTCCGGGCGCGAGCGTCACGCGCAGCGCGTCGTCCTGCCGGCGCGCGGCCATCGACAGCGTCCCGTACGCGGTCGGCAGCCGGTCGACGCGCAGGCCCTCGCCTGCCACCCACGACGGCGGCGCGCCCGGCAGCAGGACCAGCGCGTCGTCGTCCTCGCTTAACAGCATGCCGAAGAGCGCGCGCGCGTACTCGGCGCCGATCCAGGTGTGCGGCATGTCGCCGAGGTAGCCGGGATGGCGCAGCCGCGAGTGCACCACCTCGGCCAGCACCTGCCATTCGAACGGCCGGCGGTGCCGCAGCAGGCCGTGCAGCAGCTCGTCGGCCTGCTGCGGCTGGTCGAGGTGCACGTAGGTCAGCACGTTGCGCATCTCGTAGGGGGTGTACGCGTACAGCGCGCCGGGCCTGTCGCGCGCGCGCACGTCGTCGAGGTAGCGCGCGAAGGTGCGCTCCAGCGCGTCGCGCGGGAGCACGTCCATCTGCCCGGTCGGGTCGAGCGCTATGGAGACGCTGGTCGGGTCGCTGCCGCCGAGGTCGGCGTCCGCGGGAACCGAATCCGATCCCTTCCACGCCATCGTCGCGCGGATCGACGCGGCCACCGAGGCGCGCAGCGCGGCGTACTGCCCGCGCGCCCAGCGCGCGGTTTCCCCGTCGCCGAGCGCGTGCGCGAGCCAGGCGCCGTCGTGCCAGCCCTTGAGCGCCCAGTAGTCGTCCCAGTAGCTGTGGGTCGGCGTCGAATAGCCTTCATGGCTGATCGAGGGCGCGATGATGCCGCGGAAGCGTTGCGGCGCCGGCTGGCCGGCCATGTAGCCGGGCACCAGCGTGCGCTCGCGCAACGCCTGCAGGAAACGCATGGCCAGCGTCACCTCCGGCAGGTAGTCGCGCACCGTTTCCGGGCCGCCGTCCAGGCGCGCGACCTCGGCGACCAGCGCGATGAACTCGCCCTGGCTGTCGTACTCGATGTCGGAGCCGAAACCGGTGTTGACGCTGCCGTCGTCGTTGAGGATCGGCGAGACGAGCCCGTTGTCCTGCACCGCGTGGTCCGCGTACCAGCGCAGGTAGTCGCGCGCGACCTTCGCCTGGCCCATGCGCAGCAGCACGGCGGCGGTGGCCGACCCGTCGCGGATGAAGGAGCGGTCGTAGTTGCGCGGCCCGGGCTGCATCGCCGGCCCGGTCTGGTTGATCAGCATGTAGGCGGCCTGCGCGCGCAGCATGTCGACCAGCGAATGGTCCGGCAGCGACAGCCCGATCCCGCCCAGGCGCGACTGCCACTGCGCCGCAACCCGCGCGGCCAGCGCATCGAATCCCGCGCCGGCATCGCCGCTGACGCCGGCCAGCGCGGCGCGGTCGATGGCGGGCGCATCGGGCAGGCGCGCGGCCCTGGGATCGAAGCGCTGCGCCCCGAGCGGGAACGCGACCACGATGTCGCGCTGCGCGCCGGGCGCGATCCTCACCCGGTAGTCGAGCACCGCGGCGGCGAGGCCGTCGTCGTCGTGCGCCGCCGGCGCGGGCGGCCCCCTGGCCGGCGCCCCCCCCCCCGGGGCCCCCGGCTCGCCCCGCCCCCCCCCCCGCGC
>JAYRKR010000034.1:0-16306 GCA_041905645.1 Luteimonas sp. | reverse complement strand
TCGTCGTGCGCCGCCGGCGCTGCCGGCACTGGGCCGGCAGCGACCCGCGCGGTGACCTCGGTCTCGCCGTGCGCGCCGAACGGCGCCGCACCGCGCGCATCCACCGCGGTGAGCGAGGCGAGCAGCAGCCGGCCGTTGATGCGCACGTCGCTGCGGTCGGCGGGGCCTTCGATGGCGATGTCGCGGATCGGCGACACGCCGCCGTTCTGCCAGGGCGGGTTCATCTGCATCGGCCGCACCACCAGCGACAGCGTGCCCTCGACCGCGCGCGTGCCGGTGTTGCGCAGCCGGTGGCGCAGCAGCGTCACCGGCTGCCCGCCCTGTTCGACGGTGAACGCCTCGCTGCGCAGCGACAGCCCGGGCTGCGGCGCCCATTCCGCCGCGGGCATCGGCATCCAGCCCTGGCGCAGCGAATGCGCGACCTCGCCCGCGCCGGCGGCGGCCGCGCGGCCGGAGGCGTCGCGCCACACCGGCTGCACCAGCGGCGCGCCCTTGAAGGCTTCGAGGTTGCCGTATTCGTCGAAGATCGACTTCTGCATCCCGGCCGGGACGCCGACCACGGTCCAGTACGCCTGCTGCATGTGCAGCGAGGTCGGGAACAACTCGCGATGTGCGCGCGCGGCCACCACCTGGTAGCGCTTCATCGGCGTGAGCACGCGGCCGGGGCCGAGCAGGCGCAGCCGCTCGATCGAAGGCGGCTTTCCCGACGGATCGCCGGCCGTCAGCCGCAACTCGCCGGTCGTGAACGGCTCGCGCGCGGCGAGGTAGGACACGTCGCCGAGCCGACCGGGATCGTCGGCGACGGCCCGCCACGCGCCGGACGCATCGCGCCTCTCCAGCCGTGCCCCGTTGCGCGGTCCGTCCCACGACACCTCCAGCCCGGCGATCGGCAACCGGCGCGGGAGGGCGATGCGCAGCGCGCGCGTGCCGGGCGCCGGGCCCGCGGCCCGCATCGCACGCGGCGCGGCGCCGGCCCACAGCGTCGCCGTGTCGCCGTCCCCGGCCAGTCCGTCGACGCGTGCGGCTTCGCCCGCCGCGACCGGTTCGAACTCGAACACCGACACGCCCCAGTCGGCGGTGCGCGGCGCGCTGGCCAGCCGCAGGTAGCGCGCGCGCACGGCCGGGAAGAACAGGGTCTCGTCGCCGCCGGGCGAATCGGCGGTGGCGAAGACCTCGCGCCAGTGCGTGCCGTCGCCCGAGGCCTGGATCGCATAGGCGGCCGCGAAGCCGCTGTCCCAGTGGATGCGTGCGCCGCCGACCGCCGCCACGCGCCCCAGGTCGAGCTGGAGCCAGTGGCCCGGGCTGAACGCGCCGCCCCAGCGCGTCGCCTCGTCGCCATCGATGGCATGCGCGGGCGCCAGCGCCGCCACCTGCTGCGAGGATGCGCTGGCGCGCCACTGCGCGCGCGGCGGCAGCGCATCGCGCTGCGCCTGCGCCCGCAGTGCGGGAAGCAGGACCAGCGCCGTAGCCAGCGCGGCGGCGAACCGGATGCGGCAACTTGGGGTGGGCGGCATTCCGGGGGCCTCCGACGGATGGATCGACCGCATCGTCGCATCACCGCGACGCCGGTGCGCGCCCTGCGTCGCGGCGCCGGGCGGCCGCGCGGGCATGCGGACCGCGGGTGCGACGCCGGGAGGCGGCGCCTTGACGTCGCCATGCACCGGATTCTGGTCGAATGCCTGCTCTTCCGGCGAAGCGGGGAACCCACGATGGCAACCGGACCACGCACCACGGCCGGCGACTTCCCACCGGAAGTGCTGCACCTGTTCGACCAGTACGTGCACGGCATGATCGACCGCCGCGGCTTCCTCGCCGGTGCCGCGCGCTTCGCCGTCGGCGCCGGCGGCGCGGCCGGGCTGCTCGCGGCGCTGGCGCCGCGCTTCGCGCAGGCGCGGCAGGTCGAGCCCGACGACGCGCGCATCGTCGCGCGCATGGCGGAGTTCCCTTCGCCGAAGGGCTCGGGCACCGCGCGCGGCTACCTGGCCAGGCCGGCGAAGGTCGCCGGCGCGCTGCCGCTGGTGCTGGTCGCGCACGAGAACCGCGGCCTGAACCCGCACATCGAGGACATCGCGCGGCGGCTCGCGCTGGCCGGCTACCTCGCCTTCGCGCCGGACGCGCTGTTCCCGCTCGGCGGCTATCCCGGCGACGAGGATGCCGCGCGCGCGCTGTTCGGCAAGCTCGACCAGGCGAAGGTGCGCGAGGACTTCCTCGCCGCCGCCGCCTTCCTGCGCACGGTCGAGGGCGGCAACGGCCGGCTCGGCGCGGTCGGCTTCTGCTGGGGCGGCGGCATGGCCAACTTCCTCGCCACGCGGCTGCCGGACCTGGCCGCGGCGGCGCCGTTCTACGGCAGCCCGCCGCCGCTGGAGGACGTGGCGAAGATCCGCGCCGAGCTGCTGGTGGTGCTGGCCGCCGACGACGAGCGCATCAACGCCGCCTGGCCCGCCTACGCGGCGGCGCTGGAGAAGTCCGGCGTGGCGTACTCGCTGTACCAGCCCGCCGGCACGGTGCACGGCTTCAACAACGACACCACGCCGCGCTACGACGAGGCGGCGGCGAAGGAAGCCTGGAAGCGCACGCTGGCGCTGTTCGAACGGCGGCTGCGCGGCGCGAAGACCGGGGAAAGCTGAGCCTCACTCCATGCGCGCCGTCGGCGCGGCGGCATCCAGCGCCGCCAGCGCCGGCAGCGCGTCTTCCGGCAGGATCTCGGCCACCCGCTCGAGCACGCGCCGGCCGTAGGACGGCGTGGCGTTGCGCCGCGTCATCCGCACGCCCTCCAGCACCGCCGCGACCAGCGCCTCGCGGTCGCCGCTCGCGTGGATGGCGGACTGCGCGGCGGCGGCCTCGGCGCTGCGCTGGAGCTGCAGCATGTCGAGCACGTACAGCTTGGCCGCGGCCAGCGAACGCCGCGGCGCGGGCAACGGCGACGGTGGAGGAGGCGGTGGTGCGGGCGGCGCGGACGATGGAGTGGACGCCGGGACGGCGCCGGCCGCCACGGCCGAAGTGGCGAGGTAGCGATCTTCCACCAGCCGCATCGCGGCCGGCCGCGCCGGCGCGCCCAGCAGCGCGACGATGTCATCGAGGCTGCGGTGGCCGTCGCTGAGGATGAGGATGCGGCGGTCGTGCGCGGTGAGCGCGTCGGCGCGACGGCGCAGCGCTTCGCGCGCCTTCTCGGTCTTGTGCAGCTGCATGGCGGATCCCCTGTGGGGGATACGCTAGGGCCGCGCGATGAAACCGCCGTGACACGCCCAGGCGCGGGCGCCGCGGCTCAGATCAGCCCCTGCCGCCACGGCCCGGTGATGGCGACGCTGAAGCCGGGTTCCTGCAGGTTGGCGAACAGCCACTTGCCGTCGGGCGAGAAGCAGCTGCCGGCCCATTCCGAGTCGCTGTAGTCGCCGGCGAAATCCTTCTCGCCGTCCAGCCGGGTGATGTTGCGCGCGAAGGTGAACAGCCGGCCGTCGGTGGTGAGCCCGTACAGGTGCTGGTCGTGGCGTTCGGAGTCCTGGCACACCACCAGCCCGCCGCGCGGGCTGAGCACGATGTTGTCCGGGTAGTCGAGCACCGCCGGGTCGTCCGACTGGTACAGCAGGCGCAGCTGCTCGTCGCCGGGGTGGTAGGCCCAGACCTGGCCGCAGCCGGCGTCGCCGCCGTTGGTGGCGGTGAAGTAGACGACGCCGTCGCCGGCGATGCAGCCTTCCAGGCGCGTGAACGCCGAGCCGCCGTTGGCCAGCCCCTGCGCGACCACGCCGGCCATGCCGTCGCGGCCGCCGACGCCCCGCTCGGGATGCTCGATCTCGACCCACTCGATCGCGAAGCGCGCGCCGGCGCGGTGGCCGCGGCGCAGGTCGGGCGCGCCCTTCGCGTGCAGCATCTGCAGGCGGCCGCCGCGCTGCAGCTCGCCGGCGGCCTTCGGAAGGAAGCGGTAGAAGCCCGCGTCCGGGTCGTGGTCCTCGGTCATGTAGACGATGCCGCTGCGCGGATCCACCGTCGCCGCTTCGTGGCGGAACTGGCCCATCGCGCGCAATGGCTCGGCGTTCGATCCGCCCTCGGCCGGCACCTCGAACACGAAGCCGTGGTCGTGCGCGAGCTCGCGGTCGGCGCTGTCCAGCGCGACCATGCCGGCCTCGCTGACGATCTCCTCGCACGAGAGCCAGGTGCCCCACGGCGTGACGCCGCCCGAGCAGTTGATCAGCGTGCCGGAGAGCGAAGGGCTCGCATCGAGCAGCTTCCCGGCGCGGGCGTCGAAGCGCAGCGTCACCGTGCCGCCCGCGCACGGGCCGTCGTAGGTCGACGCCGGCGCCGCGAAGCTGCCGTAGCCGGCGCTGACCTCATGGTTGCGCACCAGCGTCAGCACGTCGCCGTCGGCGCGCACGATGCCCATGCCGTCGTGCTTGCCGGGCGTGCGCCGGTCGCCGGGCAGCGGCTCGCCGGCCCAGCCGAAGCTCAGGTAGGAGAAGCCCTGCGGCAGTTCCAGCAGTGGCAGGCCGGTGGCGAGATCGCGCACCGGCGCGATCGGACCGAAGCCCGGATGCGCGCCCGCGGGCGCGCCGGCCTGCGCGAGCAGGCGCCCGACCGGCCCCATCGCCAGCGCCGCGCCGGCGGCGATCCCGCCGTAGCGCAGGAAGCGGCGGCGCGCGAGGGACGGGTTCGGTGCGGTTGGCGGCATCGCTCGGGATCGCTGTGGCACGGACATGCCGGGCCGGACATCATGCATGCGCCATGTGTCCGCCTTCTTTCAGGCGCGGCGGCGCATCCCGGTCGTCGACTTCCCGCTGCGTCGGCGCCACCTTCCGTCGACCATCGCCGCAGCGGTGAAGCGGCGCAGCGCGCCGGAGGCGGGCGCCTCACTGCGTCCGCCGGCACTCCGGCAGGTCCCAGCCGCCGACCTCCCACTGCGCCTGCGGCTTGTCCTCGTCCATGTCCACCGTCAGCGTGAGGCCCTTGACCTTGCCGGAGGCGTACGCGGCGGTGCAGCCCTGGTTGCCGCAGAAGACCGGATCGCCCGCGAGCTTCTGGGTGCCGCCCTCCTCGGCTTCCGGCGGCACCAAGCGGTAGCCGGCCGCCTTGAGCGCGTCGCGCGCCGCGGCGTAGGGCTTGCCGGTGAGCATGCGGTCGAGCTCGGCGCAGACGGACGGCGCGCCGGCATCGGCGACGGTGGTCGTCGGCGCCTCCGCCGGCGACGCGCCCGACGGGCCGCCGTCCGTGCCGGATGGCGACGGCGCCGCCTGGTCCGCCAGGGGCGCCGGGGCCGCGCTCGCGTCGGGTTGCGGCGACGACGCGGCGTCGCCCGCGGACGCCGGCGCGGACCGGTTGCAGGCCGCCAGCGCCAGGCAGGCGCACAGCGCCACCGGCAGCGCGGCGAGGCCGCGCGGCGGGAACGAGGGTCTCCGGTTCGAACGCATCTGGCTTGCTCCGGTGGAAATCCACGTGCGATGCAAGCACGCGCGCGGTGGACCTGCCGTCAACGCCGCGGCGATCGCCGCGCGGGGCGCCGTACCGCAACCCTGCGCCACGGCGCGTCGCGGCGGTGCGCGCGCGACGGGCGCGCGCTGCGCGACGCGTCGCCTCGCCGCGGCGCTCGGCTAGCGCCGCGGGACCAGCATGCCGCAGAGCGTGCCGATGCAGGCGCCGCTGCCGAGGTCGAGCACGGCCGAATGGCCGGCATCGCCGCGCGGATACGGCACGCCGGGCTCGAGCAGGAATACCGCCGCGTTGGCGCCGTGCAGGCCGCCGGGCAGGGTGAAGTCGCGCCGGACGACGTAGGCGTCGAACATGCGCAGGTGGTCGTCGAAATCGCGCGCGGGCGGATTGCCGCCGGCCGCGGCGCGCGACTTCCAGCGCGCGACGTCGGCACCGGTCGCCGGGCGCAGCGCGCCGTCGCGCAGGCCCTCGACCAATCCGGCCCTGCCTGCTGGCCCGGGCGCGGCGGGTGCCGCCACCGGATACAGCGGCCGGACCTGCGGAAGCGGCGCGGCCGCCGCTGGACCGGGCGGCGCCGGAACCGCGGCGACCGGCGGCGACGCCGGCTGCGGCGCATCGGCCGGATCGGACGCCGGCGCCTCGTCGGCCCACGCCGCGGGCGCACGCCGTGCGTCGCCTGCGCCTGCGGCATCGCGCGTCGCGGATGCGCGCGGCGCCCCGCCCTCGTTCGGCGCGGATGCGCCGGCATCGTCCCTCGACGACGGGGCCGCGTCCACCAGCAGCGCCTCCACCCGCGGCGTCAGCCAGGCCGCGATCGGCTCGCGCAGCACCGCCAGCAGCGCGGCCAGCGCCAGCAGCGCCAGCCACCACCACGCCGCACGCGAGATGCGATCGCGCGCATCGATGACGGTGCCCGCCGTGCGCAGGTCGTCGTCGTCCTGGTGCATCGCCTTCCCCCTGGCCGATGATCCCGCCGCGCAGCTTACTGCGACGTCGTCGGCGGCGGCGGGCCGGGCTGCGCGGCCTCCGCCGGCGCGGACGCGGGCGGCTCGGGATCGGGCGGGGCGGCCGGTTCCGGCGGCGGCGCGGCGGGGCGGTCGGGCTCGGACGGCAGGTAGTACTTCACCCGCTCGAAGAAGCGCTTGTAGAAGTCGGTGTTCTGCACCGTGTTGCTGGCCACGCGCACCAGCGAGTCGTCGCTGCTGCCCACCGGCAGCGACACCGAGCCGAGCACGCCGACGCCGACGCTGGCCGAGCTCGAGGTCTTCTTCAGCGCGTAGCGGTCCTGCACCGCGTTGACGAACACCAGCGCGTGCGCGTCGTCCTGCGGCAGGCAGGTCACGCGCACTTCCAGCTGGGTGTGCGTTTCCGCCTCGGGCTGGAAGTTCTTGGTCGCCTCCACCGATCCCGCCTCGGCGCGGTTCACCACGTAGCCCTGCCCCAGCAGCGCACGCCGCGCGGCCTCGCAGGCCTGCGCGGGCGTCGCCCGCAGGTCGCGCGAATAGGTGTCGTCGGCGTCGAATGTCTCGCCCGACGGCGGCGGTTCCTGCTTCGGGCCCGAGGCGCAGCCCGCCAGCAGCAGCGCGGCGGCAAGGACGGCGAATCGGGCGGACGCGGCGGGCACGCGGATCATGGCGGGGCTGGAACGATGGAAACGCCGAAGTCTAGCGACCGCGGCGTTCAGGCCGCCTGAACGCAGGCGCGCCGCGCACACGGCGTGCGCCGGCCGGCGCCCGCGCCCGTGCGCGACGCGACGCGCGTGAATGCGCGGGAACCCTTCGACGGCGCGGCGGAACGCGCACGTAACGCCCGCTGCGCGACGCTGCGCCCGCGGGCCGCGCCGCACGCCGTCGGCCACGACGGTGCACGTGCCCTGCCCGCGCATCGTCGGCGCGCCCCACGAGGAGGCTTCCATGCTGCAGGACCATCCGATGTACGCCTACCTGCCCGCGACGGACGTCGCCCGCGCGCGCAGGTTCTACGAAGGAACGCTGGGGTTCACGCCCGGCGAGGAGCTCGCCGGCGGCGTCACCTACGCCTTCGGCAAGGGCACCGCCTGCTTCCTGTATCCGACACCCAACGCCGGCACGTCGAAGGCCAGCCAGGCGTTCTGGCAGGTCGACGACATCGCGCGCGAGGTGGCGACGCTCAGGGAACGCGGCGTGCGCTTCGAGCACTACGACATGCCGGGCGCCCAGGTCGACGGCGACGTCGTCACCGCCGGCGGCGCGAAGGCTGCGTGGTTCAAGGACAGCGAAGGCAACATCCTCGCGCTGATCCAGCCGCTCTGACCGGCCGCGCCGTGGCCACGGCCGCGTGCGGCGCGATCGCCGGCGGTCGCGCCGCTGCCTCGGCTCGGCTAGGATCGCCGCACCTGCCCCTGGACGAGCCCGCATGCCGGACTGGCGCGACCTGATCCGCGATGTCCCCGATTTCCCGCGCCCCGGCGTGACCTTCAAGGACATCACGCCGCTGCTCGCCGATGCCGACGGCTACGCCGCGGCGGTCGACGCGCTGGCCGCGCCCTGGCGCGGCGTAGCGCTGGACGCGGTGTTCGGGATCGAATCGCGCGGCTTCATCCTCGGCGCGGCGCTCTCGCGCGTGCTCGGCACCGGCTTCGTGCCGGTGCGCAAGGCCGGCAGGCTGCCCTCGCGCACGCATGCGCAGGACTACGCCCTGGAGTACGGCAGCGACCGCCTAGAGGTCCACGCCGACGCGGTGCCGGCGGGCGCGCGCGTGCTGCTGGTCGACGACGTGCTCGCCACCGGCGGCACGCTGCTGGCCACGCTGGCGCTGGCGCGCGCGCAGGGCGCGGAAGTGGTCGGCGCCACCGTGCTGCTCGAGATCGCCGCGCTCGGCGGGCGCGCGCGCTGGCCGGCCGCGCTGCCGCTGGAAGCGGCGATCGGCTGCTGAGGCGGGGCCTCAGCGCGATCCGACGCCGAGCGCGTCGCGGAAGAACGCCAGCGCGTCCGCATCGACCTGCGCATGCACCCTGGCGCGATCGATGCCCGGCGGATCGCGGCAGATCCCGCCCGCCTCGCGCGCCAGCGCGGGCGTGCACGGCGCCAGGAACACCCAGTGGTCCGCGCCCGGGACCGTCTTCGCGCCCGCCAGGGTGGGCACCAGCGGTGCGAGCCGCCGCGCGTTCTCGTCCGGCAGCAGCACGTGGTCGGCGGTTCCGTAGTAGAGGAACACCGGACGATCGATCGCCGCCGCGCCGGCGGCATCGAACACGATGGCCTGCGGCGCCATCGCGAACGCCGCGCGGATGCGCGGATCGGCGACCTCGCCCCAGCGCGACATGCCCGCCTGCAGCGAGGCGAGCGCCGCATCCAGGCCGCCGTCCGCGGCGAGGCGTTCGACGACCGAGCAGGTGTCCCGGTCCTCGCGATGGCGCTGGCAGTAGCCGACGAAGCGGTCGAAGCGCGGCTTCGCGCCGACCAGCAGCAGGCTGGTGTAGCCGCCGGCCGAGAAGCCGGCGACGCCGATGCGGCCGCGATCGACCCGCTTCCCCCACTTCGGATCGGCGAGCACCGCGTCGATCAGCGCCGATACCTGTCGTGGGCGGCCGGCCATCACTTCCGGTTGCCCGTTGCCGGCCTGGTCGTGGAAGTTGTCCTTGGGGTGCTCGAGCGTGGCGACGAGGAAGCCGTGTGCGGCGAGCCACGTCGCCAGGTCGTGGTGGCCGAGGTTCGAGCCGCCGTGGCCGTGCGAGATCACCACCAGCGGCCTGGTGCCGGGCTGCGCCGGCACGCCGAATGCCGCGGCGACGTCGTAGGGGCCGATCGCGGTCGTGCCGGTCGCCTGCGTCGACGGATAGAACACGAAGCCGGGCATGGCGCCGCCGCCGACCGGATCGGTCGCACGGATCGGGGCGATGCCCACGCCGCCGGCGTGCGCCAGGAGCGGGCACGCCAGCACCAGCGATGCTGCCCAGACGCGCAGGCGCCTGGCGACCGACGGCGGCACGAGCACGCGCAGGCGGGGGAATCGGGGCTCTCTCATCGGGTCGTCCATCGCGATTGCGGCCGACGCACGCGACCGATGCGCGGAGTCTGCGAGCCGCTTCCGCACGCGGCAAGGCCGGAAGTCACGCACCGGCCCGCGACCGGCGGGCGGCGCATCCACGGCCGCGCGCCTGCGCGGCGGCGAGCTGCGCCGGGCGGCAACGGCGCGTGCACAAACGCGCCGCCCGCCTGCGCTAGGCTGGCGCCACCCGTCCGCCCCGCATCGCCATGGCCATGTCCGTCGATCGTTTCCGTACCGCACCCCTCGCGCGCCTGCGCCACCGCTGGCTGCTCGCCGCGCTGTTCGCGCTGCCGCTGATCGGCATGCCCGCCTGCGCGCAGACGCTGAAGGTGATGACCTTCAACGTGCGCCTGCCGGTCGAGGCCGACGGCATCAACCGCTGGGAGAACCGCAAGGCGCTGATGGCGCGCGTCGTCGCCGAAGCCGACCCGGACGTGTTCGGCACCCAGGAGCTGCACCGCGAGCAGGGCGACGACCTGGTCGCGCGGCTGCCGCGCTACGCCTGGTTCGGCCGCGACCGCCGCGGCGGCCACGACGACGAGCACATGGGCGTGTTCTACCGCACCGACCGCCTGCGCGTGGTGGAGTCCGGCGACTTCTGGCTCTCCGACACCCCCGACGTGCCGGGCAGCATCAGCTGGGGCCATCCGTACCCGCGCATGGTCACCTGGGCGCTGTTCGAGCGCATCGCGGACCGCAAGCGCTTCTACCTGCTCGACACCCACCTGCCCTACCGCGACGAGGACGAGCCCGCGCGCGAGCGCGGCGCGCGGCTGATCCTGCAGCGCGTGCGGGCCCTGCCCGCGGGCGTGCCGGTGGTGCTCACCGGCGACTTCAACACCACGCCCGACAGCGGCACCCACGCGGTGCTCGCGACGACGCTGCGCGACGCGTGGACGGACGCGCCGGAGCGCGGGGGGCCGGAGGCGACCTTCCACGACTTCACCGGCAAGCCGGACCACCGCATCGACTGGATCCTGCAGCGCGGCTTCGAGGTCGAGCGCGTGCGCACGCTCACCCTGCACGAGGGCAAGCGCTACCCCTCCGACCACTTCCCGGTGGTGGCGACGCTGCGCTGGAAGGCCGGCGCGCCGGCCGATTGAGGCAGCGGCCGCCCCTCGGGGACGGCCTGTCGCCGGCGCTTCCATCCCCGGCACCCGTTCGGCCGGGACCCGCCACCGGGCGCGCGTCGGCATGCCTGGCGACCGTGGCACGCGGTTTGCATGCGTGCCGACGACACGTTTCCAGTGTGAACGGGGCAGCCTCGGCGGCCGCTCCACGCGGTCGCGGGCGATCGCGACGCTGGCGTGCCGGGGACCTTCGTAAGTTCGGGACGGCCGACGGGCAGGACCAAGATGCGCAACAAGCTACGCGACGACTTCCACCTGGCCCTGACCATCGCGTTCGCGGCGGTCACGATACTGGCCGTCATTCCCTTCGCGGTCTACCGCTACACCCACGGCCAGACGCTGATCGGCGTGCTGGACACCGTCATCGTGGTGGCCCTCGGCCTGGGCGCGGCCCGCGCCTACCGCACCGGCAAGGCCAGGGGCATGGCGCAGCTGATCGTCGCGACCTGCTCGCTGGGCTGCGTGGCGGTGGCGGCCATGTCGAGCCTGACGGGGGTGCTGTGGGTCTATCCCGTCCTGCTGGCGGGCTTCCTGCTCATGCCGCGCCTGCGCGCCGCCGCGCTCTCGGTGCTGGTGATCGCGGGCGTGGTGCTGCTGGACCCGGCGCTGGGGGAAGCGATGCCCAAGGCGGCGTTCGTCGTCACCACCGCGGTGGTCGGCCTGTTCGCCTACATCTTCGCCTGGCGCGCCGAATCGCAGCGCCTGCAGCTCGAGGCGATGGCCGCCCACGACCCGCTGACCGGGGCCCACAATCGCCGCAACATGGCGGCCGAGCTCAAGGCCGCGATGGCCGCCAGCACCCGCGACGGGACCTCGCTGGGGCTGCTGATCTTCGACCTGGACCACTTCAAGTCCGTCAACGACAGCCTGGGCCACGACGCCGGCGACGAGGTGCTGGTGCGGGTGGCCGGCCTCGTGCGCGACTCCACGCGCGCGCAGGACCGCCTGTTCCGCCTCGGCGGCGAGGAGTTCGGGCTGCTGGTCCCCGGCGCGGACGCCGGGGCGCTGCTGCGCGTCGCCGAGAAGCTCCGCCGGGCGGTCGCCGAGCAGGTGCGCGCCGGCGCACACGGGGTGACCATGTCGGTCGGCGCGGCGACGTACTGCCGCGGCGAGTCGGCCAACAGCTGGTTGCGCCGGGCGGACCTGGCGATGTACCGCGCCAAGCGCGACGGCCGCAACCGCACCGTGCTCGACCACAACGCCGAGCACGTCGCCGTGCCGGCGGCCGAGGCCGCGCCCACCCGGGACTGATGTCCGTGGTCCGCCGTCGTGCCGGGCGGGTTTCGCGCCGGCGAAGCCATGCGCGAAGGCGCCACGCGCGGAGCGCGGAGCAGGCCTAGCGACGAGGCATGCCGCGCCAACCGCCGTAGCGGCCGCCGTAGGGACCGACCGGCCCGTCGTAGCGTTCGATGTCGAGGTTGAAGTTCATCGTCCGCACGTTGCCCTCGTCGTCGGTGAAGTCCTTGCAGACGTTCAGGTTGGCGGCATTGAAGTGGCTGTTGCCGCCGCGCGAGGACCAGCCCACGCCGGTGGTGACGCTGCCGGTGAAGGCGCGCTCGCTGCCGTCCGGCGCGGTGGGGCAGGCCGGCTCGAGGCGCGGCTCCGGCGCGGGATCGCCCGAGGTGTCGCCGTAGTACGTGCCGGGCGGATCGTCCCGGTAGGGCGAGGTCGCCGTGCCGGAGAACATCGGCTGCCGAGGCAGGTCGAGGTCGAGCTTCGTCGGCGCCTCGCCCGCGAGCGCGGGCGCCGCGGCCAGCAGCAGGAGCGGTCCCAGCAGGGTGGACTTGGGCATGGCGACGCTCCTCGTTTCATTGCCGGCGCAGCGCGCCGACTTGGCGCACGCTAGCAGGCATGCGTTGAACAGCGGCTGGCCGGACCGCCGCGGCCGGGCCGCCTTGCGCTCCACGGCCACCAGCCGGTTCCCGCCTGGACTGCCTGCGCGCTAGATGCGCTGCGCGCCGATCTCGGTCCTGAGCGCGAGCGCGCCCGCACCGATGTACGCGTTCTCCGGAAGGCCGTCGCGGCCGGCCATCGCAGGCTTCGCCTCCTGCTCGCGGCACCACTTCATCGGCTCCACGCAGAACCGCACCGGGACCTCGACCGGCGTGCGCGTGGCATCGCCGGCGACCGTTTCCGGGCGGAAGGTCCAGCGCTTCATCGCTTCTTCCACCGCCGACAGGAACGCCTTGCGATAGTGCGTGTCGCTGCTCTCCAGGCTCATGTCCCGGACTGCGGCGCTGCCGTCGGCCGCGACCACCACCTCGGCCCTGACCTCGGCGCTGGCACCTGCGCGGATCGCCCCGGCGGGATAGCGCGGCGGCTCCACCTTCACCGCCATCGGCCCGGTCCTGGCATCGAGAAAGCGCAGTGCGAGCGAGCCGTCGGCGCCGGCGTCCGCCTGCACGTGCACGAAGATGCCCGTGCGCGTGTCGGCCGGCCGGCCGTCCGCCGTGGCCGGCTCGAACTCCCACTGCCTGACGGCGGGCGCGACGCGCTCGGCGACCAGCGTCTGCAGCGGCGGCTGCCTGTCCCATTCCAGCGCGGTCACGCGGCCCTGCGCGTCGACGGCGAGCGCGCCGTACAGCCAGACGTCGACCGAGCGCGGCGCCTCCTTCGCCGATGCGCCGGCACCGCACGCGATCGCCAGCAACAATCCGGCCCAGCGGATGCGTCCCATGGCTTTCCCCCTTGGCGAACCCCGCGACATCGTAGCGCGAACCAGCGCCACCGTCGGCAGGCCTTCGTCGCGCCGATGCGGCGCGGCGCGAGCGGCAGGCGCCGCCCGGCTCCGTGCCGGCGCGATGCGCGCATTCCCGCGCATCGCCGGCGCGGGCGAGGCCTCGGCGGCGCGGCCGGCCGCCGATGGGATATTGCATCCCTCATTCCGCACTTCCGCCCGCCGCGCGCGGACCCACTTCACGGGTGCAGCGACGGCAGTCCAGGCATTCCGCCGGGGCCCGCCGCACGGACGTCGCCGCTCCCTCCCCCATGCGCGATGCCCGATGCAGGAGTGATGCAATGACCAAGAACAAGATGCTGTCCCGTACCCTGTTGGCCGTCCTGATCGGCGCCGCCGCCTTCGGCGCGCAGGCGGCGGAAGACCGCGGCTTCTACCTCGGCGCCGGCGCCGGCCAGTCGTTCGTCGACGAAGGCGCCTACGACGACGAGGACACCGCCTTCTCGGTGTTCGGCGGCTACCAGTTCAACCGCTGGTTCGGCCTGGAGGCGGGCTACGCGGATTTCGGCAAGCTCGAGCCCGACGTCGCCGGCCCGGCGCTGGAGCCGGACGCCGCCTACCTGACCGCGGTCGGCACGCTGCCGTTCACCGACCGGCTCTCCGGCTACCTCAAGGCCGGCGTGCAGCGCTGGAACCTCGACGCCGCGATTCCCGGGTTGACCGGCACCGCCGACGACAGCGGCACCGATCCGACCTACGGCGTCGGCCTGCAGTACCGCTTCAGCGATGCCTTCGCGCTGCGCGGGGAGTACAGCCGCTTCGAGGTCGAGGACCTCGACCTGGACCTCGCCCAGGTCCAGGCGCGCTTCGATTTCTGACCGCGCAGGCCCGCGCGGCGAGGCCGCCGGTGCGAACGGGCGGCCTCGCCGTGTCCGGGCATGGGCGATCCCGCGGAAGCAGGCGGGCCGATGCCGTCAGTCGACCGGCCGTTCCACCCGCGCGGCCCACTTCTTCGGGGCGAGCACGCAGTAGCTCCGGACCAGCAGGTCGGCCACTTCGTCCCAGTCGGTGTGCGCGTCGATCGCCATGCCGACGATGTCGGCGAACCAGGGCGGCTTGAAGAACGGCGCGCACGCGTGGCGCGGCGACGCGCGCCTGGCGATCGGCAGGCGGAAGGTGAGCACGGTCGCCGGGCCGGCCGTGCCCGCGGCGCGCGCGTACGCCGGCGGCCAGCCGTGCTCGATGCGCACGACGTGGGCGAAGGTCTTGCGGCCGACCAGCCAGCGCATCCCGGTCCACGCGGGCTCCTGCGTGGCCTCGGGCAAGCCGAGGCAGATCGCCTCGAGGCGGGCGACGATGCCGGCGGGAACCTGCGCGCGCGTGGCCATGCGTCGATCATGGACCGCCTTCACGCCGCGGGGAACGGGGGCGCTACGGTCGCGCGCTCTCCGCTGCCCGCGGCGGCGACGCGATCCCGGCCAGCACCTGCTTGTCGAGCTTCGCCGCGACGCCGACGCTGCGCCCGGCGAGGTTGGCCACCTGGTAGTGCATGGCGCTTCCGAACAGCTGCGCGCAGTCGGACAGGTCGAGGCCGTAGTCGCGCTGCAGCCATTGCGCCATGCCCGCGGTCGCCGCGCGCACGGCATCGTCGAGCGAACCGCCCTGCCCGAGCACCATGATCTGCGACGCCGACTCCACCCGCGGCGCCGGGATCGCGCTGCCGTGCACGACGTCCACGCCGATCTCCACGTCCATCGAGGTTTCCAGCGCGTACTGCGAGGTCTCGCCGTCGCCCTGCAGGGCGTGCGCATCGCCGAGGTAGAGCAGCGCGCCGGGCTGGAACACCGGCAGGTAGACCGTCGCGCCCTCGCGGATCTCGTTGAAGTCCATGTTGCCGCCGAAGCGGCCGGTGTCGCCGGTGGAGATCGGCGCCGAACCGAAGCCCGGCGCGACCGCGAGCCCGCCGAGCATCGGCCGCAGCGGCAGCTCGAGGCCGCGCAGGCGCTCGCCGGGCGATTCCGGCCGCGCGACGCCGCGCTTGCGGTCGAGCGTCCAGCGCACCGGCCTGCCGAGCCCGGCCGCCTGCGCCGCCATCCGCGCGTCGCGCGCGCGCGGCACGATGTCGTCGAGGCTGTCGGCATGGTCGCGGTTCGGGCGCAGGCGCAGGATGCGCACCACCAGGGTGTCGCCGGGATTGGCGCCGGCGACGAAGAACGGCCCCGTCTGCGGGTTGCCGAACAGCGCGCGGGTGATCCCGTCCGCGTCGACGCCGCCGGAGTCGATCGTGGTGGTGCGGATCGTGTCGCCCGGCCAGACCGTCAGCACCGGCGCGCGGTGCGGCGAGAACTCGTTGGCGTAGGAGGCCGGCGCGTAGTCGTGCCGCCGCGGCGGGCCGGGCGGGCGCGACGGCAGCCGGCGCGCGGTGAACGCATGTGCGATCCGCACGCCGGGATGGTTGCTGTCCGGGTAGTCGGCCGTGCCGGACATCGCCTCGCCCCGCCGCCGGCCTTCGAAGGCGTAGCGCGTGCCGTCGCGCGTGGTCGACGCGAACGCGACCCGCTGCCCGTCGCGGCGCCCTTCCAGCGCATCCCCGTCCAGCGTGCCCGACAGGCGGTTGCCGTCGACCTCGATCTCGAGCGATTGGTAGGCGGGATTGCCCCACAGGTCGGTCGCGACCACCCAGCTCTCGTGGATCGCGGCGCGCACGCCGGGCGAGGCGAGCAGCAGGCAGCACATCGCGAGGGCGCGGATCGGCATGGAGGTTCCTTGTTCGGCGGATGGGCGGGAGGCGCGCCGGCGGCCGCGACGACGCTTCGGCGCGATCGCGGCAGGCGAACGTCCCGCATCGGACAGGGATGCGGCCGTGCGCGGGAACGTCGCAGCGGGCCCGGGTCCCGGCGCCGCCGGCGCGCGTTCGGCAACGCCGGCACGTGGCCCGCCCGCCGCGGCGGGTTAGCCTGTCGCCATGGACTCCCTGATCGCCGCCGCCGCGCGTGCGCTCGCCGCCGGCGACGCGCTGGGCGCGCTCAAGCGGGTCGCGCTGCGCGAGGAT
>JAYRKR010000033.1:0-31953 GCA_041905645.1 Luteimonas sp. | reverse complement strand
TTCCTCAAGCGGCAGAGCGCGGCGGCCGAGCGCTACATCGCACGCTTCGTGCAGGCCGGGCTGGACGATGCGCGCCGGCGCGGCCTCGACGGCATCGTCTGCGGGCACATCCACCGCGCGGGGCTCGCACAGCGCGACGGGCTGGTGTACGCCAACGACGGCGACTGGGTCGAGAGCCTGACCGCGCTGGTCGAGGAGATGGACGGCACGCTGCGCCTGCTCTCGCACCATGGCGAGGTGCTGGCCGAGCTGCCGCCGCGGCTGCGGCTGGTGGCCCAGGGCGCCGTTCCGCGCGCCGCGTAGGCAGGGGTGCCCGCGGCGGTGGTTCGCGATCGGCGGATCGATGGATCGCGGATCGCCAGCATCGACGTGTCATCCCGAGCGCAGCGAGGGATCCGCCGCCCGCGCGATCCTTGAAGCGGATCCCTCTGCGCTCGGGATGACACCGGCCGGTGTCGTGCATGGCCATCTCCGATCCTCGGCAGCGCAGCTCGGCATCCGGCCCCGATGATTCCGGATCGCCAGCGGCGAAGGCGAGTCGACATGCCGGATCGGCGGCCGCGGACAGCGGCGCGCGGTCGATCCGCGTGCGTCGGAGGCGCCGCCCCGACCTGCGCTGCTAGCATCCCGCCGATGGATTCGTTCACCCACCTGTTCTACGGCGGCGCCATCGCCGCCGCCATCGCGCCGCGCGCGCACCGGCGCGCCGCCCTGCTCGCCGGCATGGCGCTCAACACCCTGCCGGACCTGGACGTCCTGCCGCTGGCGCTGTGCGACGACCCGGTCGTGCGGCTGACCTGGCACCGCGCGGCGACCCATTCGTGGCTGGTGCTGCCATTCGTCGCGTGGGCGCTGTGGGCGTGGTTCAGGCGCTGCGGCGGGCGCGTGGCGGCCGAGCCGGCGCGGTGGTTCGCGGTGATCCTGGTGACGTTGCTCTCGCATCCGCTGCTCGACGCCTTCACCGTCTACGGCACGCAGCTGTTCTGGCCGCTGCCGATGCGGCCGCTGATGTGGTCGAGCCTGTTCATCATCGATCCGCTGTTCCTGCTGCCGTGGCTGGCCGCGTTCGTGGTCGCATGGTTCGCGCGCGAGCGCATCGGCCGCCACGCGCTCACCGCGGGGATCGCGCTGGGCGTGGGCTACCTCGGTTGGTCGTGGATCGCCAAGTCGATGGTCGAGCGCGAAGCCGACCGCGCGCTCGCGGCGATGGGGCTGGCGGACGCGCCGCGCTTCTCGGTGCCGACGCCGCTCAACACCCTGCTGTGGCGGGTGGTGGCGATGACGCCCGGGGGCTATGTCGAAGGCTTCCGGTCGGTGGTGGCCGACCATGGTGCGATGACCTTCCGCGGCTACCCGAGCAACACCGAGGCGCTGGCCAGGGCGCGCGACATTCCCGCGGTGCGCGAGCTGACCTGGTTCAACCACGGCTTCGAGCGCGGGCAGGTGGTCGACGGCGTGCTCGTGCTCAGCGACCTGCGCATGGGCAGCGAGCCGGACTACTTCTTCCGCTACGCGGTGGCGCGGCGCGCAGGCGAGGGCTGGCGGGCGATCGAGCCGCCGCGCAAGCTCGACCCGCGGCGCGACGCCGGCGCGATGTGGCGCGCGACCTGGCAACGCATCTGGCACCAGCCCGCGCCCTTGTAGGAGCGCCCCATGGGCGCGATCAGGCTTGCGCCGCGAAAGGCAATCGCGCCCATGGGGCGCTCCTACAAAGGGCACAGGCGTAACCGTAGGTCGGGGCTCCTGCCCCGACGCTTTCCATTCCTAGGATGCGCGGACGTCGGGGCGGGGCCCGATCCACGGGTCAACCGGAGAAGAAATACCGGGTCACGTGGAAGAAGATCGGCGCAGCGAAGCTCACCGAATCCATCCGGTCCATCATCCCGCCGTGGCCCTCGATCATGTGGCCCCAGTCCTTGGCGCCGAGGCTGCGCTTGACCGCCGACAGCGCCAGCCCGCCGAGCGCGCCGCAGGCCACGATCAGCGCCGACATCAGCGCCGACTGCAGCGGCGCGAACGGGGTGATCCACCACAGCGCGGTGCCGATGCCCACCGCCGCCAGGCCGCCGCCGACCAGGCCCTCGACCGTCTTCGACGGGCTCACCAGCGGCGCCAGCTTGCGCTTGCCGAACAGCTTGCCGAACACGTACTGCATCACGTCGCTGATCTGCACCACCAGCATCAGGTAGAGCAGCAGCAGCGGTCCCTGGCCCTCGTAGCCGCGCAGGTCCAGGATCAGCAGGGCGGGGGCGTGGCTGATGCAGTAGACCGCGATCATCACGCCCCACTGGATCTTGGTCGTGCGCTCGAGGAATTCGCCGGTGTCGTTGCCGAACACCGCCAGTGCCGGCAGCGCCAGGAAGGCGTAGACCGGGATGAAGATCGAAAACAGCCCGTACCACTGGTCGTAGATCAGCCAGTACTGCACCGGGATCAGTACGTAGAAGGCGACCACCAGCGGCAGGTGGTCGCCGGGCCGGGTCGGCGTGAGGGTGATGAACTCGCGCAGCGCGAAGAACGAGATCAGCGCGAACACGACCAGGTTGGCCACCGGCCCCAGCCAGAAGCACGCCGCCAGCACCGCCACCATGCCCCACCACGCGCGCACGCGGGCGTTGAGGTTGGCCACCACGTCGGTGCGGCCCTTGCGCCGCTGCAGGATCCAGCCGACCAGCGAGGCCAGCGCGAGCAGGGCGACGATGCCGCCGAAGACCCAGAGCAGTTTTTGTTGGACGGGCATGAGGGTGGTGTCTGCTACTCGGGATCGACGATAACCCCTTCATCGTCATTCCCGCGAAGGCGGCGATCCATGGACTTTGGCTTTCCATTGCAGGACGTCCATGGATTCCCGCCTTCACGGGAATGACGGCGGGAGTGTTCGATGCGCATGCGATGGCGGCAAGGCCCGGGCATGGCGCTGGTAGTGGCGGCGGCCGGTGCGCTAGGCGGTCTCATGCCAGCGCCACCACGGCATCGCGCGCGCGTTCGAGGAAGGCCTCGCGCGGCTCGCCGTCGATGCGCGGCATCGCCTCGCCGAAGCGCACCGTGCAGTACAGCGGGAGCGGAACGTGCGCGCCCTTGGGCATGCTGCGGTGCAGGGTGTCGAGGTAGGCGGGCACGAGCCGCAGCTGCGGGAAGGCCTCCGCCAGGCGGAACAGGCCGCCGCGGAACCGCTGCGGCAGGCGCTCGGCGGTGCGGGTGCCTTCGGGGAACAGGATCAGCGAATCGCCGCGCCGCAGCGCTTCGACGACCGGCGCCAGCGGGTCGCCGTCGCGCTCCTCGCGGCGGCGCTCGATCAGGACGGCGTGCAGCACCCTGCCGGCGACGTAGCCGCGCAGCCCCGGCCTGTCCCAGTAATCGCGCGCGGCCACCGGGCGGGTGCGTGCGCGCTGCGCCGGGTCGAGCGCCGACCAGATCGCCATCGTGTCCAGGTGGCTGCTGTGGTTGGCGAAGTACAGGCACTGGCCCTCCGGCCGCGCACCGCGCCACTGCGCGCGCGCGCCGACCAGCATCCGGGTCAGGCCGACCAGCGCCGCCGCCGCGGCGCCTTCGATCACGCGGCCTCCCGCAGGCGATCGGCGATCGCGTGCAGCCGGGTCCAGCAGGTCAGCGCCGACCCCGCGGCCACCAGTACGACGGCGGCCGGCAGGACATGGGCGGTGCCGAAGAGACGGCCTTCCAGCGGCGCCAGCGCGCAGGCCGCGACCATCAGCCACATCCGGTGCGGCTTGGCCATCGGCCCGCGGAAGTCCTGGGCCTGCCCGAGCGTGCCGCCGAGCACGCGGATGTAGGCGGTCAGCGCGGCCAGCAGCGCGGCCAGCCAGCCGCACCAAGGCAGCCCGGCGGCGTAGCCCAGCGCGACCAGGAACAGGCTGTCGCCGACCCGGTCGGGCACTTCGTTGTAGAGCATCCCGGTCGGCGTCCTGCGGCCGTGCTCGACCGCCACCAGGCCGTCGAACAGGTTGCACAGCAGGCGCAGCACGATCGCGAGCGCGCACGACCAGGGGCCCCACGGCGAAGGCAGCCGCAGCAGCGCCGCGGCGCCGAGCGCGGCGAAGACGATGCTCAGCAGCGAGATCGCGTTCGGCGAGATGCCGGTGCTGGCCAGCCACCTGCCGGTGCGCTGCACCAGCGCGTTGCCGCGCGCCGCGATCGGGCGCCGGTTGCCGGCCTGCGCTGCGGTGGGATCCTGGTTCGCCATGGTGGTGCGTCCTGCCCGGTGTTGACGATGCCGCGCTCCGGATGGGCGGGCCGTTCGCCTCTCAAAGTCGTCATTCCCGCGAAAGCGGGAACCCTGTGGCTTTGACTTTTGCGGGCCGCAAGTCACTGGGTTCCCGCTTTCGCGGGAATGACGACGGGAAGGGGGAAGCTCGCGTCCGGCCCCCGGTCCCGAAACGGTTCCTACATAGCCGCGGCGACGCCCGTGGTCAAGCGGCCGCCGTTCAGTACACCGTCGCCCGCGCCTGCACGAACGAGTAGAAGAACACCGCGTCCGGATCGTTTTGCACCTGGTGCATCTCGCGGCGCACGCCTTCCACCACGTCGCCGGTGACCTTGCCCGCCGCGACCAGCTGGTCGGCGGCCGAGAGCAGCAGCTCCTCCCAGAACGCGATCATCTGCTTGCGCCGCGCCGGCTCGCGGTTGTCGAAGTGGAAGGTCTTGATCGAGGTGGACACGTCGCGGAAGCCGCCGGCGAGCAGCAGGTTGCCGAGCTTGGCGCCGACGAACGGGTCGCCGCCGCTGTCGATCTGGAAGTCGTTGAACGCCATCCAGTAGCGCCACACGCTGGGCGAGTAGGGGTCGAGCAGGAACGAGGCGTTCATCACCTCGGTGATGTAGACCGGCGCGCCGGGCACCAGCACGCGGCGCACCTCGCTGAGCACGCGACCGGGCGAAGGGACATGCTCGAGCACCCAGCACAGGAAGGCGGCGTCGAAGCTGCGCGGCTCGAACGGCAGGTCGGTCGCGTCGGCCCGGTGCAGCGCGTAGCGGCCCTCGAGCCACGGCATCGCGCCGAGGTTGCGGCGCGCGGCCTCGACCTGGTCGCCGTTGAGGTCGACGCAGGTGGCATGCAGGGCGGGGAAGCGGCGCAGCAGGATCTCGGTCTGCGCGCCGACGCCGCTGCCGACCTCCAGCAGCCGGCGCGCGTCGCCGTAGTCGATGTCGTGGAAGACGGTCGACTCGGCCAGGCGTGCCTGCTTGACCAGGCGCGCCTGCTCGGTGGCCGAGAAGCCGTGCAGGTAGGGGAACTCGGTCGCGGTGCAGGTCTCGCCCATCGCGGCGCTCCGGCGGTGCGGGGACGCCATTGTAGGAGCGCCCCATGGGCGCGATCGTGACCGGTCCGCGATGGAGGCGATGCATGCGACCCTTCGGCCGCCTGCCGGCGCGGCGACGGATTCGCCTTTGCCGCGGGAATGGGTCCCGACTGCGTCGGGATGGCGGGGGAGGGGCAGCGGCCGGCTACGCCCGATCCGGGCGCCCGGTCCCGCCGCGGCGGAATCCGCGCGGGGAATCAGGCCGCCTCGGGCAGGCCCGGCGCCACGCCCGCGGCCAGCGCGTCGAAATAGTCGCGGGTCAGGCGCAGCTGCGCGTCCGCGGTCTCGGCCCGGTTCACGACGTGGCGGAAGGCGGCGTTCTCGGGACGGTCCTTCGCGTACCAGCCCAGGTGCTTGCGCGCGATCCGCACGCCCTGCGGCTCTCCGTAGAAGGCGTGCAGCGCCTGCAGGTGGCCGAGCAGGATGTCGCGCACCTCCGCCAGCGACGGCGGCGGCAGCGCCTCGCCGGTCGCCAGGTAGTGCGCGATCTCGCGGAAGATCCACGGCCGCCCCTGCGCGGCGCGCCCGACCATCACCGCGTCGGCGCCGGTGCGGCGCAGCACCTCGGCGGCCTTGCGCGGCGAATCGATGTCGCCGTTGGCGATCACCGGGATCGACAGCATCGACTTGATCCCGGCGATGGTGTCGTACTCGGCCACGCCCGCGTACTGCTGGTCGCGGGTGCGCCCGTGCACGGCCAGCGCCCGGATCCCGCAGTCCTGCGCGATCCTGGCGATGGCCGGCGCATTGCGATGGCTCGCGTCCCAGCCGGTGCGGATCTTCAGCGTCACCGGCACGTCGACGGCGCGCACGACGGCCTTGCAGATCCGCGCCACCAGCGCCTCGTCGCGCATCAGCGCCGAGCCGGCCCAGGCGTTGCAGACCTTCTTGGCCGGGCAGCCCATGTTGATGTCGATGATCTGCGCGCCGTGGTCGACGTTGTGGCGCGCGGCCTCGGCCATCGCCTCCGGCACGGTGCCGGCGACCTGCACGCCGACCGGGTCCGGCTCGCCGGCGTGGTCCATGCGCCGCAGCGACTTGCCGGTGTTCCAGAAGCGCGGGTCGGACGTGGTCATCTCCGACATCGCCAGCCCCGCGCCCAGCCGCTTGCACAGCAGCCGGAACGGCTTGTCGGTGACCCCCGCCATCGGGGCGAGGACCACGTGCGGGGCGACGAGATGCGGGCCGATGCGCATGCGGCCATTGTAGCGGCGGCGCGCCCCTCGCCCTTGTGGGAGCGGCTTCAGCCGCGAGCCTTGCCCGAACCAGGGGCCCGCGGAAAGCTCGCGGCCGAAGCCGCTCCCACGGTCGCGGCGGCGACGATGGCCGGAAACGGCGAGCAATCCGCTCCGCGGAGCCGGAAGCTGGCCCAGACCTCCCTGGAGCGAAGCGCATGCACACCCTGTCATTGGCGACCGCGGCGGTTCTCGCAGCGGCGGCGGCGCCGGCGGCATCCGCCGCCTGCCCGAAGGATGCGGCGGCGATCGTCGCGCTCGACGCCGAGTACCAGGCCGCGGTGCAGCGCAACGACGCCGCCGCGATCGCCCGGCTGCTGCCGGACGACTTCGTGCTCGTGACCGGGCGCGGCAAGGTCGTGCGCAAGGCCGACCTGGTCGCCGAGGCGCGCGGCGGCGGCATCGCCTACGAGCGCCAGGACGACGCGCGCCGGTCCGTCCGCTTCTTCGGCGAGATCGCGGTCATCACCGCGCTGCTGCACGCCAAAGGCAGGGAGGGCGATGCGCCGTTCGACTACCGGCTGTGGTTCAGCGACGTCTACCGGTGCACGCCGGAAGGCTGGCGCTACACCTTCGCCCAGTCCTCGATCCCGCTGCCGGATTGAGCGGCGCGCGCGGGGCGAGGGCGCCGGGCCCCGTCGTGCGGACACCGAAGGCGTCGCGGCGGGGCGTCGACCTACGAAGCGAAGCGGGCCTCGACCTCGGCGCGAAGCGGCATCGCCGCCGCGGCGCCCGCGCGCTCGGTCGACAGCGCGGCGTGGCGCGAGGCGAAGCGCAGGTGGTCGGCGAACGGCGCGTCCGGCGCGAGCGCGAGCGAGGCGGCCAGCGCGCCGTTGAAGGCGTCGCCCGCGCCGGTGGTGTCGATCGGCTGCACCTGCTCGGCGCCCATCCGGTAGAACCCGCGCCCGTCGCCGCGCAGCGCGCCGTCGGCGTGCGAGGCGAAGCAGCCGCTGGCGCCCAGGGTGACGACCACGCTGGCGCCGGGCGCCAGCTCGCGGCACAGCGCGTGCAGGCGGGCCTGGTCGAGCGCGGCGATCGCCGCGGCGTCGGTGCGCTCGCCGACGTGGTGGGCGACCAGGGCGGCGAACTCGGTCTCGTTGGGCGTGAGCACGTCCGCCAGCGACAGCAGCTCGCGCGTGGTCGGAGCGTTCGCGGGGGCGGGGTTGAGCACGGTGGTCGCGCCATGCCCGCGCCCGGCCCGCAGCGCGGCGACGATGGCCTCGAGCGGCGATTCGAGCTGCGCCAGCACCACGCCCGCGCCGGCGAAGGCATCGCCCTGCGCGGCCACGTGCGCCGCCGACAGCGCGGCGTTGGCGCCGGCCCCGATCACGATGCTGTTGCGGCCCTGCGCGTCCACGAAGATGCCGGCGGTGCCGGTCGGTTCGCCGCTGCGCAGCGCGCGCAGGTCGATGCGGTCGGCTTCGGCCAGGGCGCGCGCCAGCTGCCCGCCGGCGTCGTCGCCCAGCGCGCAGGCGAAGCTGGTCGAAGCGCCGGCGCGGGCCGCGGCGACGGCCTGGTTGAAGCCCTTGCCGCCGGCGCCGCTGGCATAGCGGCCGGCCAGGGTCTCGCCCGGCCTGGGCAGCGTCGCCGCGGTCCAGACGTGGTCGACGTTGAACGAGCCGACGACGACGACGCGCGTCATGCCGGCGCTCCCGCGCCACCGGCGTCGGCGACGAGC
This sequence comes from Luteimonas sp., assembly GCA_041905645.1. Classification (GTDB taxonomy): domain Bacteria; phylum Pseudomonadota; class Gammaproteobacteria; order Xanthomonadales; family Xanthomonadaceae; genus Luteimonas. Next base: position 23,725 of record JAYRKR010000033.1, on the reverse strand, counting down.
GTGCCTTGGTGGTAGAGCGCGCGCCAGCCGTCGCCGTCGCGCCGCCACAGCGTCATCCGCCGGCTTTCCCGCGCGCCCTGGCGCAGCCGGTAGGTGAGCAGCCAGGTACCGGCGCCGAGCGCCCGGCAGCGGAAGTCGGACGTCTCCCAGGGATCGTCGTGCGGCGCGGCGTGGCGGCGCTCGAGCACGTCGAGCACGACCGCGCGCGGGTAGGCCCGGCCCGATGCCCCGACCTCCCAGTAGTCGTCGTCCACCATGTGCTCGAACTCCGCACGCGAGGTGCCGAACTCGGGCCGGTGGAACAGCGGCTCGCGCGCGCGCAGCGCGGCCAGCACGTCGTCCATGTCGGTGCGGTCGCCGGGCATGCCGCGCGCCTCAGGGCGCCAGGTCGCCTTCGGCGTGCCGCACCCGGCCGGCCGCCGCCGGGTCGTGCCGGTACTTGAACAGCGGCACGAATGCCACCGCCATGGCCAGCGCGTACACCGCGAACGCGGTCCAGATGCCGCGCCAGTCCTTGCAGATGGCGGCCGTGTCGTCGCACATGTGGTCGGTGAAGAAGTGGTCGATGGCGTAGCCCGCGATCAGGCTGCCGAGCACCGCGCCCACGCCATTGGTCATCAGCATGAACAACCCCTGCGCGCTGGCGCGGATGCGCGCATCGGCCTGCTGCTCCACGAACAGCGAGCCGGAGACGTTGAAGAAGTCGAACGCCATGCCGTAGACGATGCACGACAGCACGATCATCCACAGGCCGGCGCCGGGGTCGCCGTAGGCGAACAGGCCGAAGCGCAGGAACCACGCCAGCATGCTCATCGTCATCACCGTCTTGATGCCGAAGCGGCGCAGGAAGAACGGGATGGCGAGGATGAAGAGCGTTTCGGAAATCTGCGAGATCGAGATGATGATCGCCGGGTACTTGATGGCGAACAGACCCTGGTAGAACGGGTCCTTGCCGAAGTCGTGCAGGAACGTGTCGCCGTAGGCGTTGGTCAGCTGCAGCGCCGCGCCGAGCAGCATCGCGAACACGAAGAACACCGCCATGTTGCGGTCGCGGAACAGCGCGAACGCGGTCAGGCCGAGGCGGTCGGCCAGCGTGCGGCTGTGCGCGGCATCGAGCTTGGGCGGGCAGGGCGGCAGCGTGAAGGCGTACAGGCCCAGCAGCAGCGACGCGGCGGCGGCGACGTAGAACTGGCCGGTGGTGGTCTCCAGGTGCAGCAGGCTCGTGATCCACGTCGCGGCGATGAAGCCGACCGTGCCCCAGACGCGGATCGGCGGGTAGTCGCGCACCACGTCCAGGTTCTCGCGCTTGAGCGCGTTGTACGACACCGTGATCGCGAGCGCGATCGTCGGCATGTAGCACATCATGTTCACGAACATCGCCGGGAACATCAGGTCCGGGTCGTCGATGCGCGCTACCACGACCAGCATCACCGCGCCGCCGATGTGGAGCAGGCCATAGAGCTTTTCGGCGTTGATCCACTTGTCGGCGACGATGCCCATCAGCGCGGGCATGAACAGCGATGCGAACCCCATCGTCGAGAAGATCGCGCCGAAGGAGGTGCCCGACCAGTGCCGGTTCTGGAACCAGTACGCGCCGATGGTCAGCAGCCACGCCCCCCAGACGAAGAACTGGAGGAAGTTCATCACGATCAGACGCAGCTTCAGGCCCACCGGCTCTTCTCCCCTCGTGGCGCGGATCGCCACCGCCGGCGAGCGCTGCGCGGCAGGTTACGGGGAAAGCGCGGGCGAGTGAAGCGCGACGCGTTCAGGCGTCGCGCGCGACCACCCGGTTGCGGCCGTCGCGCTTGGCGACCTGCAGGCGGCGGTCGGCGCTGCCGAGCAGGCCGGAGACGTCGCCGCCGTCCTGCGGATACGCGGCCAGGCCGCCGCTGAAGGTGATCACCTGCGGGTCGCCGCCGAGCCCGGGCAGGAACGGGCGGTCGCCCATCGAGCGGCGCAGGCGGTCCAGGCGCTCCCAGGCGCTGCCGATCGGGCAGTGCATCAGCACCACGAATTCCTGCCCGCCGATCCGCACCAGCCGCTCCTTCTCCTGCAGGATCTCGCCGACCGCGGCGACGAAATGGCGGATCGCGCGGTCGCCGCCGCGCGGGCCGATCTCGTCGTTGAAGCGCTTGAAGCGATCCAGGTCGAGCAGGGCCAGGGTCAGCGAACCGCCGTCGTTGCGGATCGTCTCGAAGATCCGCGGCATACCCTGCAGCAGCCAGGCGCGGTTGGGCAGGCCGGTGAGGCCGTCGTTTCCGGACATCTCCACCAGCCGCTGCATGCGATAGACGATGGTGGAGGTGAGCACGCCCATCATCAGGATCAGGATCAGGCGTTCGACCTGGGTGGCGATCGAGGCGGTGCCGTAGTCGATCGAGACCAGGCTCTCGCCCGCGGGGGCGAAGGCGAACACCGCCGCGACCAGCAGCGCGTACTGCAGCAGGGCCAGGCCGGTGACGTAGGGCGTGAGGCGGCCGTCGTTGCGCAGCGCGGTCATCGCGATGCCGACCAGGTAGAAGCACCAGACCACGATGCTGTTGGTGGCGGCCACCGGGTCGCCGAGCGCCAGCAGCGCCAGCACCAGCGTGGTGAGGCTGATGTCGTAGGTGCCGGTGGCGTAGGGGAGCCAACCGTAGCGCCGCGCCCGCCGCGCGAGCGCGAGCCAGATCTGCGCCATCAAGTTGACGAACACGGCCACGCCGAGCCCGATCACCACCTCGGTGGACTTCGCACCGCCGAGCGCGGCGACCAGCGGCATCGCCAGGACGAGCAGCGACAATACGGCGCGCAGCCGGGCCACCAGCAGCTCGCCGCCGGCTCCGAGCGCGAGCATGATCTCGTCCGGCCGCGCCAGCAGCCGGCTCGTGAGCTCGTTCAGGCGTTGCAACGCTGCGCGCATGCGTTTCCCCCGGCGCGCAGCATACCGTGGCCCGCGGACGGTGCGCGGCGGGAGCGGGCGCTCGCGGCCGCCGGCGCGCACCGCGCCCAGGGCCTAGACTTCCGTCGGATGTCCGCGGCCCTCCGGCCGCCCCAGCGAAGGAGACCGTCATGCAATACCGCCGCCTCGGTTCCACCGGCCTGCCGCTGTCCGCGCTGTCGTTCGGCGCATGGGCCACCTTCGGCGGCAGCGTCGGCCGCGGCGAGGCGCGCAACCTGGTCGCGGCGGCCTGGGACGCCGGCGTCAACTTCTTCGACAACGCCGAGACCTACGCCAACGGCGAGGCCGAACGGGTGATGGGCGACGTGATCGCCGACCTGCGGCTGCCGCGCGACGGCTTCGCGGTCTCGAGCAAGGTCTATTTCGGCGCCGTCGACCAGCCGCGCCCGACCCAGCGCGGGCTGTCGCGCAAGCACGTGCACGACGCCTGCCACGCGGCGCTCGCGCGCCTGCGCGTGGACTACCTCGACCTGTACTACTGCCACCGGCCCGATCCCGACGCGCCGGTCGCCGAGACCGTCTCGGCCATGGACGCGCTGGTCCGCCAGGGCAAGGTCTTGTACTGGGGCACGTCGGAATGGCCGGCGCCGCTGATCCGCGAGGCGCACGAGGTCGCGCGCGCGCAGCACCTGCAGGCGCCGTCGATGGAGCAGCCGCAGTACAACCTGCTGCATCGCGAGCGGGTCGAGGTCGAGTACGCGTCGCTGTACGCCGACTTCGGCATGGGCACGACCATCTGGTCGCCGCTGGCCTCGGGCCTGCTCACCGGCAAGTACAACGACGGGGTGCCGGCCGGTTCGCGCCTGGCCAGCGAGGGCTACGCCTGGCTGCAGCGCGACGTGATCGGCGACGAGGCCTCGCGCCGGCTGCCGCGGGCGCGCGCCTTCGCCGCGCTGGCGGCGGAGCTGGGGGTGGAGCCGGCGCCGCTGGCGATCGCCTGGTGCCTGCGCAATCCGCACGTGTCGAGCGTGATCCTCGGGGCGACCCGGGTCGCGCAGCTGCAGCAGAACCTCGCTGCGCTGGATGTCGCGGCCCGGATGGACGAGGCGGGCTGGGCGCGGGTGGAAGAGGCGATGGCCTGAGCCTGCGATGCCCGGCCACGTCGGCAGGGCGGTCCGACGGGCGGGCTTGACAGGCAAATGAGAATCATTAGCATTAATCGCCTCCATCGAGGGAGCCGATCGATGCTTGCCGTCCACCCGCAACCGCATGATGTCCCGTCCCGCTCCGCCCACCCGGTATCCGAGCGCCACGTCGTGGCCGCCGACGCCGTCGAGATCGACAGCGCGCGCCTGCTCAAGGGCCGGCGCGAGGTGCTGATCCGCCACGGCAACGAGTGCTATCGCCTGCGCCACACGCGCAACGACAAGCTCATCCTGACCAAGTAGCCCCGTTTTCCCGCGGCGCCCGCCCGGCCTGCCGGCCGGCGCGCCGCGCGCGCAGCCGTCTCTCTCCAGGCCGCCAGCCCCCGGCATCGCCGGACGCGAGCTCGCCGACCGCTTCAACCGTCGAGCCCACCATGCGTCCCAAGCTCCTCTTCCTCGCGCTGTGCCTGGCGCTGCCCGGCGTCGCCTCCGCCAGCGGCGGGGAGTCGCCGCCTGCCGACTCCGTCCGCGCCGACGCCGCGGCCACCGAGTTCGACCGCATCGTCGTCACCGCCACCCGCACCGAGCGCGCGATCGTCGACGTGCCGAGCACCGTGGACGTGATCGACCGCGGGCGGATGGACGAAATCCTGGCCCGCGACCTCAGGGACCTGTTCCGCTACGAGCCCGGCATCACCGTCACCTCCGGCTTCGGCCGTTTCGGCATCGGCGGCATCCGCATCCGCGGGCTGCAGGGCAACCGCGTGCGCATCCAGACCGACGGCATCGCAGTGCCGGACGCGTTCGCGATCGGCAGCTTCTCCGACGCCAACCGCAACTTCGTCGACCTCGACGCGCTCGAGCGGGTCGAGGTGGTGCGCGGGCCGACCAGCTCGCTGTACGGCTCCGACGCGCTCGGCGGCACGGTCTCGTTCGTGACCAAGGACCCTTCGGATTACCTGGAGGCCGGCAAGGACGCCTACTTCGGCCTGAGGTTCGGCTACGAGGGCAGCTGGAACGGCCTCTTCGCCGGCGCCACCGCCGCCTTCGGCGGCGAGCGCTGGTCGGGCATGGCGGCGGTCAACCACCGCCAGGGCCAGGCGCCGGAGAACATGGGCGAGGTCGGCGGCACCGGCGCTGCGCGCACCCGGCCCAACCCGCAGCAGCGCGACGGGCGCAGCCTGCTGTCCAAGCTGGTGTTCGCGCCCTCGGCCGGCCAGCGCTTCCGCCTCACCGTCGAGGGCAACGAGGACAGCGCCGACACCGACGTGCTCACCTCGTACGGCCTGCAGCCGCTGACCGGCGCGACCAACTCGCTGGTCGCCGGCGACGACCACCAGACCCGCGCGCGGGTGTCGCTGGCGCACGAGATGGACGCGGTCGGGGCCGGCTTCGCCGACAGCCTGGACTGGCAGGTCTACCGCCAGGACAGCGGGACCACCCAGGACAGCGTCGAGGTGCGGCGCACCGCCGGCGGCGCCAGCGAACGGCGCGAGCGCGAATTCGACTTCGACCAGCGGCTGTACGGCGTGCAGGCCAACTTCCGCAAGTCGTTCGACACCGGCAGCGTCCGGCACGACCTCGCCTACGGGCTGGACGTCTCGCGCACCGACACCCGGCAGAAGCGCGACGGCCGCGTGCGCGACCTCGACACCGGCGGCGTCGGCAACGTGATGCTGCCCGACGTGTTCCCGGTGCGCGACTTCCCGGTCAGCCGCACCACCAGCGCCGCGCTGTACCTGCAGGACGAGATCGGCTTCGCCAACGATGCGCTCCGCCTGGTCCCGGCCGTGCGCATCGACCGCTACGAGCTGCGCCCGGAGGTCGACCCGATCTTCGCCGAGGACAACCCGGGCGTCGCGGTGGCCGGCCTCGACAAGACCAGCGTGTCGCCGAAGCTGGGCGCGGTCTGGCGCTTCGCGCCGGACTGGTCGCTGTTCGGCGGCTATGCGCGGGGCTTCCGCTCGCCGCCCTACGCCGACGTCAACATCGGCTTCACCAACGTGATGTTCGGCTACACCGCGATCGCCAATCCGGACCTGAAGCCGGAGACCAGCGACGGCGTCGAGCTCGGCGTCCGCTACGCCGGCGACACGGCCTATGCCAGCCTCTCCGCCTACGACAACCGCTACCACGACTTCATCGAGTCGTTCGCCTTCGTCGGCTTCAACAGCGAAGGCCTGATGGTGTTCCAGTCGCGCAACGTCTCCGATGCCCGCATCCGCGGCGTCGAGTTCAAGGGCGGTATCGAGCTGGGCGCGCTGTCGCCGGCGCTGGACGGCTGGTCGCTGCGCGCCGCCGCCGCGTATGCGCGCGGCGACAACCGCACCGACGACGCGCCGCTCGAGTCGGTCGATCCGCCGAGCGCCGTCCTGGCCGTCGCCTACGCCGCGGATGCCTGGGGCGCGGAGCTGGCCGGCCGCTTCGCCCGCCGCCGCGACCGCCTGCCGCCGGCGCCCGAAGGCGGCGCCGGGTATTACCGGACTCCGGGCTACGGCGCGCTCGACCTGCTCGCGCACTGGAGCTTCGCCCCCGGCGCGAAGCTCGACGCCGGCGTCTTCAACCTCGGCGACCGCAAGTACTTCGACGCCGGCAGCATCGGCCTGGTCGCCGCCAACAGCGACACGCTCGATCGCTACACCGCCGCAGGCCGCAGCCTGTCGCTCAGCGTGGCGTTCGCGTGGTGAAGCGGTGATGGACCTCGCGGCGCGCTCGACGAGTCCGATGACCCCGGCCACGCCGGCGGCGGCGCTGCCGCGCCCGCGGCAGCTGGCGGCGCTCGGCGCGGTGCTGTGCCTGTCGCGCGCGCAGCGGGGCAGCGAGCTCGCCGGCTGGGCGCAGGCGGTGCGCGTGGAAACTTCCAGCGACGGCGACAGCGACGGCCTGCGCGAATCGCTGCGGTTCCTCGACCGGGACGAACGCTGCTGCTGGCGATTGTTCCTGCTGCCCGACAGCGACTTCCTGGCCTGGGAGCAGCTGGCCGCCGGCCTGCCGCTGCGCCCGCCCGGCGCGTGCGCGAACGCCGCCGAACTGCTCCGGCGGCGCCTGGCCAGCCGCCTGCGAGGCGAACGCTGGCAGGCCAGCGCGCTGCGCCTGCATGCCTTGCCCGGAGGGCCCGGTTTCAGCCATCACGGCGACGCCGCGCTGGCCGCCCGCCCGGTGGCGCTGTCCACGCAGGGCCGGGCCGCCGCCCGCCGCATCGCCCGCGCGGAGGGCGTCGATGGCGATGCGCCCGACGACGACCGCCGCCGAGCCGCCGGCGCGGCGTGCGCCAGCGCGCGTGCGGACGACGCCCGTCCCCCGATCCGTCTCGAACCTGGAGCAAGCCCATGACACGCATCCTGGCCGCCGCGCTGGCGATCTCGACGCTCGCCACCGGCACCGCCCGCGCGCAGGACATCGCCGCCCCGCCGACCGCGCCGGATCCGGTGCGCGACCACGCCTCGATCCTGGCGATGCGCGGCGAGCACGCGGTCGATTTCGCCTTCGACGAGACCGTGCTGCTGCAGCCGGACTACGAACGCCACCCGGCGATGCGCAGCGGCGGCGACGAGGTCGTCGTCGTGGTCGAGGACACGCCCACCCGCGTGGTGCTGCAGCACATCCTGGTGGACGCGGAGAGCGGCCACGTCACCAAGCACTGGCGCCAGGACTGGATCTTTGAAGCGCCGAGCCGCTTCGAGTTCAGCGCCGACCAGACCTGGACCGTGCGCGCGCTGTCGCCCGGGGAGACCCGCGGCGCGTGGACCCAGTGCGTGTACGAGGTCAGCGACGCGCCGCGCTACTGCGGCACCGGCAGGTGGCGCTACGAGGACGGCGTCGCCAGCTGGACCGGCGACCCCACCTGGCGCCCGCTGCCGCGACGCGAGTACACCAGGCGCAGCGACTACAACGCCCTGCGCGCGGTCAACCGCCACACCATCGTCCCGGGCGGCTGGACCCACGAGCAGTTCAACACCAAGGTGCTGCGCAGGCCGGACGGCACCCGGGTGGCGATCGCGCGCGAGTTCGGCTTCGACGACTACCGCAAGACCACCGATGCCGACTTCAGGCCGGCCTACGACTACTGGAAGGCCACCGGCGGCTACTGGGCCCGGGTGCGCGCGCGCTGGGACGGCCTCCTGTCGCGGCCGCCGGGCGTGCACCTGAAGACGAAGATCGACGGCATGGCGATGATCGTGCCGCTGTTCGGGCAGGCCGACGAAGTAAGGGCGGGCAAGACGGTCGGCGACGCGGCGATCGACGCGGTGTTCGCCAGGTGGGTCGAGCCCGCGCCGGCGGCGGGCGCTGCCAGCCGCTGAGCGCCGCCCGCGCCTTGTCGGAGCGAGGGAAGTCGCGACGCCTTTCCCGTCGACGGTTCGCCCTACAGCGACACCAGCACGATGTCCGTGACAGGCGGCCTCGGTGGCGCCGGCGGCATCGGCGGCGCCGGCAGGTCCGCGCGGGCATCGGCGGCCTTCGACACGGGCGGCGCCGGCGGCGTGGGCGGCGACGGAGGCGCCTTCGGCGCGGCGGGAGGCGCCGGCGGGGCAGGCGGTGCCGGCGGCAGCGGCAGCGGCATCAGCTTCGGCACCGTGACCAGCGTCCTGCCGGACTTGCGATCGCGCAGGTAGTCGACCGGCACCTTCGCGCCGTCGTCCTTGCCGCGCAGCGCCGCCATCGCCTCGCGCGGGCTGGCGACCGGCTTGCCGTCGATGCGCTGGATCACGTCGCCGGCCTGCAGCCCGGCGAGGTCGCCGTTGGACAGCACCAGCACGCCGTGGTCGGTGCCGAAGTAGCGGCCCAGCTGCGCGTCCACCTCGGCCAGGTTCAAGCCGGTCCAGCGGAACGCGGACAGCAGCGCGGGCGCCTTGCAGGCGCCGCCCTTGCAGGCGCCGTCCGGACCGATGCGGACGATCTCCCTGCGGATCTCCGGCGCGATCGCCGGCATGTCGTCGAAACCGAACTCGAAGGCGAAGTCGTCGCGGCCGAACATGACGTTGCCCTCGGCGTCTTCCGGGGAGAACACGAACAGGCGCCGCCCTTCCGAGGGCGTCACCTCGGCGCTGGCCGCGCGCCCGCCGCGGACGTAGCCGACCCGCGTCCGCTTGCCGGACTCGAGGTCGCCCAGCAGCTTGCGCAGGTTCCGCAGGCGCAGTTCGCCGGTGCTGCCCAGCACCTGGCGGCCGTCGACGCTGGTGATGCGGTCGCCGGGCTTGAGTCCCGCCTTCGCCGCTCCGCTGTCGGGGGTGACGCCGGCCACGCGCACGCCGCTGGCCTCGTCCGCCGCCAGCAGCACGCCGAGCACCGGCCGCGAGCCGAGGCCGCGTCCGGCGCGGGCCATCGGCACCGCCCCGGCGTGCGAAAGCTCGGCCACCCTGCGCGCCGCGCGCGCCAGCTCGGCCCTGGCTTCGGCCAGCGCCTTGTCGTTGTCGGCGGCCGCACGCGACGCGGCGGCCGCCTGCGCCCGTGCGGGACAGGCGTGGCCGGCGAGCGCGAACGCGATGGCCAGGGTCAGGGACGCTTGCAGGACGGTGTTCATCGTGGGACCTCTGGAATGGAATGCGGGAAGCCGGAACGGAGCCGGCTCAGTCGACGCGCGCCAGTGCGCCGTCGTAGCGCTCGCCATTGGCGGCCAGCCAGCGACGCGTGCCTTCGAAGCCGGCGAAGGTGCGCAGCAGCGCCACGCGCCGGTTCCACAGCTGCAGCCGGCGCGCCTGGTCGAGGCCGGGCTGCATCAGCGCGAGGTCGACCGCGCCGAGCCGGGCGTCGAGCTCGGCCGAGAGCGCGGCCGCGGTGCCGCTGGCGACGCGGCTGTCGCGCGCATGCTGCAGCAGCGCCTCCAGGCGCGCGGATTCGGCGTACAGCCGGTCGAGCGAAGCGGCCTCGGCATCCGCCGGCGGCGCGCGATCGCCCGGGCGCGCATCGGCAACCGGCTGCGCGCCGCCGCCCGCGGGCCGTTCGGCGACCGGGCGCTGCAGCCAGGCCGGCGCCAGCGCCAGCAGCAGCGCCGCGGCGGCCGCCAGCGGCAGCGCCCGCAGCCACCGGCGCCGCCGGCGGGTCGCGTCGAGCCGGTTCGATACGGCGGCCCAGGCGTCGGCGGGCGCGGCCTCCGGCGGCAGCGCCGCGAAGGCGTCGCGCCAGCCGGCGGGCGCGGCGCCGCCGGCGTCGTGCGGGGCGGGAACGAAGTCAGGCATGTCCGGGTTCCTCGATCTGCAGCAGCGCGCGCAGGCGGCGGGTGCCGCGCGCGAGCTGCGACTTGGAGAAGCTCGGCGTGCGCTGCATCAGCGCGCCGATCTCCTCGTGGGTATAGCCCTCGGCGTGGTAGAGCCACAGCACGCCGCGGGTGCTGGCCGGCAGCCGGGCCAGCGCGCGCTGCAGCAGCGCGGCGTCGGCGGCGGCCGGCGGGGGAGCCGCCTGTTCGTCGGCGGGCTCGTGGCCGTCGTCCAGCAGTTCCTCGGCGTGCCGGCGCCCGCGGCGCAGGTGCATCAGCGCCTCGTTGACCGCGATCTGCCGCAGCCAGCCCCAGAACGGGCTGCCGTCGCCGCGAAAGTCGCGGATGCGCGCGATCACCTTCAGCATCGTCTCCTGCAGCACGTCGCGGGCGGCGTCGCGGTCGCCGCACAGGCGCAGCGCCAGCGTGTACACCGGCCGCTCGAAGCGGCGGTACACCTGCTCGAACGCCGTGCGCTCGCCGGCCCGCGCGCGCGCCAGCAGGGCGTCGGGGACGTCGATGGCGAAGCTCGACGCCCGGAACGGGGCCGGGGCAGGCGTGGCGGCGGTGGCGCGGACGGTTTCGATCAGCATTCCCCGGCATGGATGCGGCCGCGGGCGGAAGCGTCGCAGGCGTCCTTGCGCCCCTATACTGGCCCCATCGAAGGAAGGGGGAATGCCATGCTCAGTGGATCGCTGCTCGCCATCGTCCTGCTCGTCGCAGGCGTGATCATCCTGTTCAAGACGGTGCGGGTGGTCCCGCAGGGCTACGAGTGGACGGTCGAGCGCTTCGGCCGCTACACCCACACGATGACGCCCGGCCTGCACTTCCTGGTCCCGATCATGTATGGCGTGGGACGCAAGATCAACATGATGGAGCAGGTGCTGGAGGTGCCCAGCCAGGACGTGATCACCAAGGACAACGCGGTGGTCAAGGTCGACGGCGTGGTGTTCTTCCAGGTGCTGGACGCGGCCAAGGCCGCCTACGAGGTGGCGACGCTGGAGATCGCCATCCTCAACCTGGTGATGACCAACATCCGCACCGCGATCGGCTCGATGGACCTGGACGAGTCGCTGTCCAAGCGCGACGAGATCAACGCCAAGGTGCTGGTGGCGGTGGACCAGGCCACCCACCCGTGGGGCATCAAGGTCAACCGCATCGAGCTCAAGGACATCGCGCCGCCGCGCGACCTGGTCGAGGCGATGGCGCGGCAGATGAAGGCCGAGCGCGAGAAGCGCGCCAACATCCTGGAGGCCGAGGGCCTGCGCCAGGCGGCGATCCTCAAGGCCGAGGGCGAGAAGCAGTCGACCATCCTCGACGCCGAGGGCGACCGCCAGGCCGCCTTCCTCGCCGCCGAGGCGCGCGAGCGCCAGGCCGAGGCCGAGGCCAAGGCGACGCAGATGGTCTCGGACGCGATCGCCGGCGGCAACGTGCAGGCGATCAACTACTTCGTCGCGCAGAAGTACATCGAGGCGTTCAAGGCGCTGGCGATGGCGCCGAACCAGAAGTTCGTGATGATGCCGATGGAGTCGGCCGGGGTGATCGGCTCGCTCGGCGGCATCGCCGACCTCGCCAAGGAGGCGCTCGAGCGCCCGGCCGCCGCGCGCGCGCCGCAGCCGCCGACCCTGCCGCGCCAGGGAGGCTGAGCGATGCGCTGGGACGTGTTCACCTGGGCCGCGGTGGCGCTGCTGCTGTTCGCGGCCGAGACGATGGCGCCGGGCGCCTTCATGCTGTGGCTGGGCTTCGCCGCGGTGGCGGTGTTCGTCGCCGTGCTGCTGGTGCCGGGGATCCCGCTGCTGGCGCAGGTGGCGGCGTTCGTCGTGCTCGGCTTCCTCTCGATCCAGGTCTACCGCAAGTGGTTCCGCGGCCGCGAGCGCCAGAGCGACCAGCCCGCGCTCAACCGCCGCGCCGCCGCGCTGGTCGGTCGCGTGGTGCCGCTGCAGAGCGCGATCGCCGGCGGCCGCGGGCGGGTGCAGATCGCCGACGCCTTCTGGGACGTCATGGGTCCCGAGCTGCCGGCCGGTGCGCAGGTCCGGATCGTGTCGGCCGAAGGCATGACCCTGGTCGTCGAGGCGGCCGGCTGACCGATGCCGTCGACGCGCCGCATCCCGGCGGGCTGGGCGCTGTGCGCGCTGCTGGCGCTGGGCGCGGCGCGCGCGGAGCAGTCGCGCGAGCTGCCCTACAAGGACGTGGTGCGGATGCAGGCGATGCTGCAGAAGGTCGATGCCGACCATGTCTTCAGCAGCCGGTTCTCGGTGGAGCCGGCGACGCCGTCGGAGCCGTTGCCCGCGGACCTGCAGGTGGCGGTCCTCGTGGACGGCAAGGCGATCCCGGTGCAGGTCGATCCCGACGGCCGGATGCACCTGGTGGTCCGGCAGGACTGGATCGACGCCGGCGCCAAGCTCCGCGTCAACCAGCCAAAGGGCAAGGTCGTGTTCGGCTACAACTTCAAGGCGCGCACGCCACCCGGCACCCGCATGCGCTACGCGCAGCTGGCCGAGTCGGCCTACGTGATGGAGCGCGGCATCCGCGAGGAGGCCGGCCTGCTCGGCTTCCTGGCTCCGAAGCCGCGCGTGCTGGACATCCGCTTCCGGCCGGGACCGGCGCAGGAACTCGTGCTGCGGTTCGCCGACGGCACCAGCAAGCGCTATCGCGCGGTCGCCAAGGGCGACGGCGGCTACAACGGGATCGAACTGCCCTGGGACCCGGACTGGCGCGACGCCGAGGTCATCCTCAGCGCGCCGGTCGGCGGCATCATCCCGCTGATCGAATGACGCCGGCGCCGCGCCGGCCGGCGCGAGCCTCGGGCGCGGCGCCGGCCCGCCGCCTCTGGGATAATGGCGTCCTTTGCCCAGGAGCCGCCATGACCCGGAAGACGATCCTCAACGACACCCATCGCGCGCTCGGCGCCAAGATGGTCGACTTCGGCGGCTGGGACATGCCGCTCAACTACGGCTCGCAGATCGAGGAGCACCACCAGGTGCGTCGCGACGCCGGCATGTTCGACGTCTCGCACATGACCGTGGTGGACCTGCGCGGCGCGCGCGTGCGCGAGTTCCTGCGCCACCTGGTGGCCAACTCGGTCGACAAGCTGCTCAAGCCGGGCAAGGCGCTCTACACCTGCATGCTGAATGCGCAGGGCGGCGTGATCGACGACCTGATCGTCTATTTCCTGTCCGAGGACTGGTTCCGGGCCGTGGTCAACGCCGCCACCCGCGACAAGGACCTGGCGTGGATCTCGCAGCAGGCCGCGGCGTTCGGCATCGAGGTCGCCGAGCGCGCCGAGCTGGCGATGATCGCCGTGCAGGGGCCGAGCGCGCGAGACAAGGCGCTGGGCCTGGTCGCGGAAGCCGATCGCGCCCGGGTCGGCAAGCTCGGCAAGTTCGCCGCGGCCGAGGCGAAGTCGGTCGACGGCGCGGACCTGTTCGTCGCCCGCACCGGCTACACGGGCGAGGACGGCTTCGAGGTCATCGTGCCGGAAGGCGACGCGGTCGCGCTGTGGAACGCGCTGCTGGCCGCGGGCGTGAAGCCGGCCGGCCTGGGCGCGCGCGACACCCTGCGGCTGGAAGCGGGCATGAACCTCTACGGCCAGGACATGGACGAATCGGTCTCGCCCTGGGAAGCCGCGCTGGGCTGGACGGTGTCGTTGGACGAGGGGCGCGACTTCGTCGGCCGCGCCGCGCTCGAGGCGCAGAAGTCGGCCGGCGCAGCGCGCCGCATGGTCGGCCTGGTCATGGACGAGAAGGGCGTGCTGCGCCACGGCCAGAAGGTGCTCACCGACGCGGGCGAGGGCGAGATCCTGTCCGGCACGTTCTCGCCGACGCTGGGCAAGGCGATCGCGTTCGCACGCGTGCCCGCCGGCGGCGAACAGGGCGCGGTGCGCGTGGACATCCGCGGCCGCGAGGTGCCGGTGCGCGTGGTCAAGTTCCCGTTCGTGCGCGACGGCCAGCCGCAGGACGGCGTCTGAGCGATCCGCGGCCGGTTTCGCCGGCCCGGCGGTCCCGCTGCCGCCGCGCCTTTCCTTCGCTAAACTAGCGCCCCATCCCCTCGACAGAAGCAGACCCGGAGCACCAGCCCATGAGCGAGATCCCAGGCGACCTGAAGTTCATGAAGTCCCACGAGTGGGCCCGCGTGGAGGGCGACGGCAAGGTCACCGTCGGCATCTCCGACCACGCGCAGGGACTGCTCGGCGACCTCGTCTACGTCGACCTGCCCTCGGTCGGCGACACCGTCGAGGCCGGCAACGCATGCGCGGTGGTCGAATCGGTCAAGGCCGCGTCCGACGTGTACTCGCCGGTGTCGGGCACCATCACCGCGGTCAACAGCGCGCTCGCCGACAAGCCGGAAACGATCAACGAGGACGCCTTCGGCGAAGGCTGGATCTTCGTCGTCGAGATCGACGAGCCCGACCAGCTGAACGAACTGCTCGGCCCGGACGACTACGCCGAGCTGCTCGAGGAAGACGAGCACTGATCCGGCGCCTCCGCACGGGAGCGCGCCCGGATTGTCCGGAACGGCCGGTGCCTGGGCACCGGCCGTTTCTTTTTGGTCCTTCGCCGAATTCCGGGAGGGAGAGGCCTCCTGGTTGCTCGTTGTTCGATCGCTCGCCTCGCCGCACCCTGACGGATCCTGGCGCGAGCGGCAGTCCTTAGGGGCGGCGCTCCCGACATCCGCCTGGCGGCGGATCCCTCTCTTCGGCGCTCCCGCTGTCCGACGGACGCGACGCTTTCCCTCGGTCGCGAGAAGACCTTGCTCCTCGCCCGGGTGTGGCGACTCGCCCCCGCGCGGTGAGCCTTGCCCGAGTCGGTGCATGAACGGCGGAACCTGCGCCGACCCGGGCACCGCTCCCGGCGCACGGGCACCCGATGCGGATCGATGCGCATCGAAAGGTTCGCCGCGATGCGTTCACGGCACTCGCCGAAGCGGCGGCGGCGTCGCCCTCGGGATCACCGGATGCACCGGTCGCGAACCTTCCGCGTCGTTCGCCGGATGCGAACGACGGCGTCGGGAGATGTCTTCGGAGACGTCGGAACAGGCGCGGCATCGGTGCCGTCGATGCCGCCGGGCAGGCGCCGGATCCTGCGCACTTTCGCGCATTCGGACCTACGCGACGGCGGAAACGCGCCGTCCGGACATCCCTTCCGGACAGGCGGCATACACCTTCGCGGACGCCAGCGACCGTCGCTGGCGCGCCGTCGCGCACGCATTCCGCGATCCGCGCGCACGTCGTCGCGCAATCGAAAAGCGGCTTGTTTTACGCGCTTTTTCGCAAACGATGCGCACGGGATGCCAGCGATGGGCAGTGCATCCGCGCCGACACGACGGGATACGCGCCACCGCCGCGCGGATGACGGCCCGGCGCGCCGCGAAAAAAAAAGCGCCCGGGGTGTTGACAGCCGAAAAAACCGTGATTAGGTTTCGCCCCAACAGACGTTGCCGCAGAAGAGAGTGAGTCGAGCCAGGACGAAAACACGCAGCACAACCAAGACCTCTGCCCGGAAATTCCTCAAGGTGGAATCAGGCATCGTCTCCGCTGCGAAAGCGCAACGTCCCCGCAACAGCTACCCGCAGCGCACTGCGTTGCGGGTTTTTTGTTGCGCTGCGAAGCCGTCGGTCGGAGGCTCCGCCGGCGCCCCGGCCACCGCCTCGACGGGCGCGGTCGCGCGCACGCCGTCGCGCCCCGGCACCCCCGCATCCATCGCCCGCGCGTCCCGGCGCGGCAGTCCCGAACACGCGGCAACGGCCGCAGGGTCCCGCGCCCAGGCGCGCGGGCTTCACACGAGATCCGTCCCGGCGCGCCTGGCGCGTCGGCGGTTGGCCGCGGGTCCGATACCCGCGGCGGTGCTTTGAACTGGGCTGCAACACCCGATAGTTCCACTGACGAGGAGAGCCATCTCATGGCCACGAAGAAAGCTGCAAAGAAACGCCCCGCCAAGAAGGCGGCGAAGAAGGCGGTCCGCAAGACCGCGAAGAAGGCTGCGCGCAAGTCGACCCGCAAGGTCGCCAAGAAGGCCGCGAAGCGGCCCGCCAAGAAGGTCGCCCGCAAGGCCGCCAAGAAGAAGGTAGCCAAGAAGAAGGTCGCGAAGAAGGCCGCCAAGCGTCCGGCGAAGAAGGCCGCGAAGAAGGCCGCCAAGAAGCGCCCGGCGAAGAAGGCCGCGAAGAAGGCCACCAAGAAGGCCACCAAGAAGCGCGCCAAGAAGGCCGCCAAGAAGCGCCCGGCGAAGAAGGCCGCGAAGAAGGCCCGACGCCCGGCGAAGCGTGCGAAGAAGGCCGCCTCCGTGGCGATCCCTTCCGCACCCGCGCCGATGATGTAAGAAACCCGATCAGCCGTAATCAGGCTCCTCCTCCGCACGCCCAGGCGGAGGGGGAGTTTTTTTATGCGCGCGCGCCGGCCATGGGGTGCGGCCGGGCCGGGCCGACGGCGCGTCGCCGCACGGGGCGGCCGCCGGGTGCGGTTCGGCTCAGCGCGGGTTGGCGTTGGCCGAGGACGAGTCCGCGCCGCCGCCGTTGGCGGATGCCGCCTGCTCCAGGCCCGGTCGCGTCCTTGCATCGTCGCGGGCGTACAGCAGGTCCGGCATCGGATCGACGTCGAGCCAGCGCTGGGTCGGCAGGCCGATCGCGCGGTCGAGGATCGTCGGCACCAGCCCCGAGGGCAGGCTGCTTTCGCTGTTCCACAGCAGCACGACGCCGAGGTCGCGCTGCGGCAGCAGGGCGATCGCGGCGCGGTAGCCCTGGACGGCGCCGCCGTGGAAGATGACGCGATGGCCTGCGTAGTCGTAGATGCGCCAGCCCATCGCGTAGCCGGCGGCGTCCAGGCGCTCGTTGCGCCAGGAGGAGCCGCGGGTCTCCGACGGCGTCGACACCAGCGGCGCGTGCAGGGTCGCCAGCAGCGGCGCGGGCAGCACGTCCGGACGATGGCCGCCCTGCGCGAGCAGCCACTGCGCCATGTCGCTGATGCTGGCGTTGACGCCGGCGGCCGGCGCGACCCGGTAATAGCTCGGCTTGGGCGTGAGCGAGCGCCAGCCGCCGCCGGCGCGCACGTGCGGTCGCGCCCAGCGCGGGCTGGCCTCGATGCCTTCGAGCCCGTAGCTCGCGTCGTTCATGCCCAGCGGCTTGAAGATGCGGCGGCTCACTTCCTCGCTGTAGAAGTGCCCGCTCGCGCCGTAGACCACGTCGCCGACCAGGCTGAAGGCGATGTTCTGGTAGCCGTAGCATTCGCCCGGCGCGCACTGCATCGGCGCGTAGGCCAGCTTCTGCACCAGGGTGTTGTAGTCGACGTTGCGCTCGAGGTCGCGGTCGTAGGTGTTGTGGACCAGGCCGACGCGCTGGCTCAGCACTTCGGCGACGGTCAGCTGCTGCGCGGCGCCGGGCTGGGAGAACTGCAGCGACGGCATGTAGTCGGTGACGCGAGTGTCCCAGCGCAGGGAGCCCTCGTTGACCAGCAGGCCGGTGATGGTGCCCGCGAAGGCCTTCGACAGCGAAGCCAGGCGGAAGACGGTATGGGCGTCGACCGGCTCGGCGTTGGCCACGTCGGTGATGCCGTAGCCGCGGGCGCTCAGGACGTGGCCGCCCTGGACGATGGCCATGGCCAGGCCGGGCACGCGCTGGTTGGCGACCAGCTCCTGGGCGATGGCCTCGAACAGGCGGACGTCGAAACCGGATGCCGGCGCCATGACCTGCTCGCCGGGCTGCAGGTCCACCGGCATGAAGGCGGGTGCCGCCGCCGCCATGGCGGCGGCCGGCGACGATGCGGCCGGGGCGGCGGGGGCCGGGCTGGCGTTCCATCGCAGCGGCGTCTGCGCCGAAGTGGCCAGGGCCATCGGCAGCAGCAGGCCGGTCAGGCCGCTTCGCCACGTGACCCTTTGCCGCCGCGCGGACTCGTCTTTCATCGGGCCTGTCCCCTGCGTATGCTGCGATTGCCGGTCGATCATAGCGCCTGATTCCAGGATTGCATGAACAAGGGGAACTTCGATGATTAGTTTGTTGATCCTGCTCGCAATTGTGGTGGTGTTCGCGTTCTGGGCGGTGGGCATCTACAACGGCCTGGTGACCGCCCGCAACGCCTACAAGAACGCCTTCGCCCAGATCGACGTGCAGCTGCAGCGCCGCTTCGACCTGATCCCCAACCTGGTCGAGACCGCCAAGGGCTACCTCGAGCACGAGCGCGGGACCCTCGAGGCGGTGACCGCCGCCCGCAACGCCGCCCAGGCCGGGCTGGCCGCGGCCAAGGCGTCCCCGGGCGACCCGGCGGCGATGGCCGAGCTCGGCCGCAGCCAGGGCATGCTCGACGGCGCGCTGGGCCGGCTGCTGGTGACGGTGGAGGCCTACCCCGAGCTCAAGGCCAGCCAGAACATGATGCAGCTGACCGAGGAGCTGACCAGCACCGAGAACAAGGTCGCCTTCGCCCGCCAGGCCTTCAACGACTCGGTGATGGCCTACAACAACAAGCGCGAGGTCTTCCCCTCGAGCGTCGTCGCCGGCATGTTCAACTTCGCCCCGGCGGCGCTGCTGGAGATCCCCGCCGACCAGCAGGCCCAGGTGCGGGCGGCGCCGAAGGTCGAGTTCTGAGGGGCCGTGATTGGTGATTCGTGATTGGTGATTGGCAAGGGCGGCGCCGCTGCGCCGCCCGGCGCGGACGGCTGCCGGTCATGCCAGGCGTTGCTGCGCACCTGCTTTTCCGAATCACCAATCACCAATCACGAATCACCGCCTCCCGATGAACTTCTTCGAACACCAGGCCGCCGCCCGCCGCAGTTCGACGCGGCTGGTCGTGCTGTTCGCGCTGGCGGTGCTGGGCATCGTGGCCGCGGTCGACCTGGCGGTGCTGCTCGTGTTCGGCCGCGGCGGGCAGTCCGGCGGCGTGCTGGCGTTCACCACGCTGGCGACGCTGGCGGTGATCGCGCTCGGCTCGCTGTACCGGATCGCCTCGCTGCGCGGCGGCGGCGAGGCGGTCGCGCTGCAGGTCGGCGGCGTGCCGGTGCCGGCCGACACCACCGACCCGCACCTGCGCCGCCTGCGCAACGTGGTCGAGGAGATCGCGATCGCCTCCGGCGTGCCCATGCCTGGCCTGTACGTGCTCGAGCACGAGTCGGCGATCAACGCCTTCGCCGCCGGCTATTCGCCGTCGGACGCGGCCATCGCGGTGACCCGCGGGGCGATGGAGAAGCTCAACCGCGACGAGCTCCAGGGCGTGGTCGCGCACGAGTTCAGCCACATCCTCAACGGCGACATGCGGCTGAACATCCGCCTGATCGGGGTCCTGTTCGGGATCCTGATGATCGGCCTGATCGGCCGCAAGATCCTCTGGTACGGCGGCGGCAGCGGGCGCGGCCGCGGCGCCGCGGCGGTGCTGGCCGCGGCGCTGGTGGCGATCGTGGTCGGCTCGATCGGGCTGCTCTTCGGCCGCATGATCAAGGCCGGCATCAGCCGCACGCGCGAGTCGCTGGCCGATGCCTCGGCGGTGCAGTTCACCCGCCAGACCGCGGGGCTCGCCGGCGCGCTGAAGAAGATCGCCGGCATCCACGAGGGCTCGCGGCTGGCCGCGCGCGGCGATGCCGAGGAAGTCAGCCACATGCTGTTCGGCGACGGGGTCGGCTTCAGCGGGCTGTTCGCCACCCATCCGCCGATCCTCAAGCGCATCCAGGCGCTGGAGCCGTCGTTCCGGCCGGAGAACCTCGAGCGCCTGCAGGCGCAATGGCTCGCGGCGCCCCCGGACGGGCTGGACGAGGACGTGCACATGGGCCTGTCGGCGCCGGCGCAGCCGGGTGCGCTGCCGACGCCGGCCGCGCGGCTCAACGTCACCCCGGCGATGGTCGCGGCCCAGGTCGCGCAGCCGGAGGCGGACGACTACCGGCGCGCGGACGCGATCGTCACCGCGATTCCCGACGACCTGCGCGACCTCGCGCGCCGGCGCGAGGCGGTCATGCCGCTGCTGCTCGGCCTGCTGCTGGGCGGCGACGAGGCGGTGCAGGCGCGCCAGCGCAGCGAGATCGCGGCGCGGATGGGCGAGGCGATGGCCGCGGAGGCCTTCGCGCGGCGCGAACGGATGGCGGCCGGCCTGCACCCCATGCAGCGCCTGCCGCTGGCCGCGCTCGCCTTCCCGGTGCTGCGGCTGCGGCCGCGGCCGCAGCTGGACGCGTTCATGGACACCGTGTTCGCGGTGGTCAACGCCGACGGCCAGGTGTCGCTGTTCGAGTACTGCCTGGGCCGGCTGCTGCAGGTGCAGGTGCGCGAGTCGCTGGATCCGGCGCGCTACGCGCGCTTCGGCCGGCGCAAGCCAGGCAACGTGCGGCAGGAGTTCGCCACGCTGCTGGCGGTGGTGGCGCAGGCGGGCAATCCCGGCGATCCGGCCGAGGCGCAGCGCGCCTACCTCGCCGGCATGCAGCGCGTGCTGCCGCGCGACCACGTGCCGTACGCGCCGCCGGCCAACGGCGTGCTGGCGCTGGACGCCGTGTGGGAGCCGCTCGACGCGCTCGATCCGCTGGCCAAGCAGGTGATGGTGGAGGCGATCACCGCCGCCGTCAGCCACGACGGCCGCGTCAGCGTCGCCGAGGCCGAGCTGCTGCGCACCCTCTGCGGCGTGCTGCACTGCCCGCTGCCGCCGATGCTCGAACGGGCCTGAGGCGCACCCCTAGCCGGTCGACGCGGCTTGCCGCAGCAACGCCGCGTCCGCGCCGGCCAGCTCGCGTTCGCCGCCCAGCAGGTGGATCTCGTTGGCGCAGCCGCGGCCGTGCAGCCGGTGCACGCGGACCCGCGAGCGGTAGGCGCGGCCCTGCGCCGCGTCCAGCGGCACGATCGACCAGCCGCGGCCGCTGGCGACGCTCTCCAGCGCTTCCTCCAGCTCGTCGAAGTGGTCGACCCGGTGCCAGGGCTGCGGCAGCGCGATGCCGTTGGCCTCGAACCAGCGGAAGAACACGTAGTCGAACTCCTCCCAGGTGACGAAGGGCAGGGACGGCACCTGCGCCGCCGTCGGCGCCGCGCGCCGCGACGCGGGGCCGACCAGCACTAGTTCCTCCTCGCCGAGCGGGGTCGAGGCGATGCCGGCGGCGGCCAGCGGGCGGTAGCTCACGCCGAGCGCGGCGCGCCCGCTTTCCAGCAGCGCCAGCACGCCGCCGGCGGTGCGGAACAGCACCTCCACGCTGCGCTCGCGCGGCAGCAGCCGCAGCAGGCGCGGCACCAGCCGGTAGCGGCCGAAGCCGGACACGCAGGCGATGCGCAGCGGCTCCTGCGCCGTCGCATCGTCGAAACGCTCCCAGGCCTGCTGCAGGTCGAGGTAGGCGCGTTCGATCGAGGCGGCCAGCGCGCGGCCGCGCGGCGTCAGCGCCAGCCGGCGGCCGGACTTGCGGAACAGCCGCGTGCCGAGCTGGCGTTCGAGCTGCTGCAGGTCGTAGGTCACCGCCGAAGGCGACTTGTGCAGCACCCGCGCCGCGGCGTTGACGCCGCCGCTGGCGACCACGGTGCGGAACACCGACATCCGCTTGAAGTCCGGCTGCATGGTCCGTTCCAGGGGTTCGAACACCGACGAGGGTATTTGAAATGGTCGCACGGGTGCATCCGGCCTACGCTGGCTGCGTCCGCATGCGGAGGATGACGATGCGATTGCCGGCCGGTTTCCTGCTGTGCCTGTCCATGCTGGCGGTCGCGCCCGCGTCCGCCGCGGGTGCGGGGCCGGGCGACGGCGGCGCCGCACATCTGTTCGGTTACTACCCGAAGCCGGGCCGGCAGGCGGATTTCGACGCCGGCTACCGCCGCCACCTGCAATGGCACCGCGACCACCGCGACCCGCTGCCGTGGTACGGCTGGTACGTCACCAGCGGCGCGCGCGCCGGCATGTTCGTCGACGGCAGCTTCGGGGCGCCGTTCGCGGCCTTCGACGCGCGCGTCGATCCGGCCGGCGATGCCGCCGACGGGGCCCGCAACGTCACCGCCTTCGCCGATCCCGCGTTCCGCGCCAGCTATCGCCTGCGGCGCGAGTTCAGCACCGGCTTCCCGCTCGAGCGCCGCCGGCCGACGAAGGCGGTGCAGGTGTTCCACTACCGCCTGAAGCCCGGGGCGGGCGAACGCTTCGAGGCGGTCCTGCGCGCTGCGCGCGCCGGCCTCGATCGACAGGCCGGCGCGCCTGCCTACACCTGGTACGAGCTCGTCGTCGGTGGTGACTCGCCGGCCTACCTGCTGATGGTCGCGCGCGACGGCTGGAGCGGCTACGACGTGCACCCGGGCGGCCTGGAAGCGGTGCTGGCGGCGTCCGGTCGCGGCGAGGGCCTGCTGGAAGCGCTGACCGCCTCGGTCGCGTCGGTGGAATCGGAGAGCTGGAGCTACCGCGCGGACCTGAGCAACGTCCCGCCGCCCTGACGCGGCTCAGCCGGCCGCGCGGACCAGGTCTGCGGCGCGCTCGGCGATCATGATCGTCGGCGCGTTGGTGTTGCCGCCGGGCAGCGTCGGCATCACCGAGGCGTCGACCACGCGCAGGGCGTCGATGCCCTGCACGCGCAGCTGCGGATCGACCACGGCGCCGTCGTCGCCGCCCATGCGGCAGGTGCCGACGGGGTGGTAGACGGTCTCGGCCTTGGCGCGGATGAAGTCGACGAGTTCGGCGTCGGACAGGTCGTCGCGCGCGGGGAAGATCGGCGCGCCGCGATAGGGATCGAAGGCGGGCTGGGCGAACACCTCGCGCGAGACCTTGGCGCATTCGACCATCATCCGCAGGTCGAAGCCCTCCTCGTCGCCGAGGTAGTTGGCCTCGATCCGCGCCTTGCGCGCCGGGTCGGCGCTCTCCAGCGCGATCCGGCCGCGGCTGCGCGGACGCAGGAAGCAGGCGTGCAGCGTGTAGCCGTCGCCGTCGAGGCGGTGGCGGCCGTGGTCGTCGAGCATCGCCGGCACGAAGTGGAACTGGATGTCGGCGCGCGCGTCCGCCGCCAGCGGCGAGCGCACGAAGCCGCCCGCCTCGGCGATGTTGCTGGTGCCCGCGCCGCGCCGGCCGCGCAGGAAGTAGTCGAACGCGGTCGCGAGCTCGCTGGCGCGGTCGTAGCTGACCCGCTGCGTGGAATGCCGCAGGGTGCAGATGTCGAGGTGGTCCTGCAGGTCGGCGCCGACGCCGGGCGCGTCGAGCGCGACGTCGATGCCGTGCCGGCGCAGTTCGCCGGCCGGGCCGATGCCCGAGAGCATTAGCAGCTGCGGGGAGTTGATCGCGCCGCCGCACAGCAGCACCTCGCGCTCGGCGCGCGCCGTTTCCACGCGGCCGCGGCGCGCGTAGGCGACGCCGGCGGCGCGCCCGCCCTCGAGCAGCACGCGGTGGGCGAGGGCGCCGGTGAGGATGCTGAGGTTGGGCCGCGGCCGCGCAGGATCGAGGTAGGCCACCGCGGCCGAGCAGCGCGCGCCGTCGCGCTGGGTGACCTGGTACAGGCCCACGCCCTGCTGGCGCGGGCCGTTGAAGTCGTCGTTGTGCGCGAAGCCGGCCTGCCGTCCCGCCTCGACGAAGGCGCGCGAGAGCGGGTTGACGTGGCGCAG
>JAYRKR010000136.1:0-4439 GCA_041905645.1 Luteimonas sp. | reverse complement strand
CCCGCCGCCGGGTGTCCCGGCGCACCACCACAACCAGACGTCTTCAGGGCGGGGTGCAATTCCCCACCGGCGGTAGGCGCGGCGCTTCCACGAAGCAGCGCGCGAGCCCGCGAGCGCTTCGGCGGCATGCGATCCCTGCAGGGGCGGATGCGGCGGAAGGTCAGCAGACCCGGTCGAATGCCGGGGCCGACGGTCACAGTCCGGATGAAAGAAGACGGCATCGCATCGACCCCGCGCGCGCGGGCCGGTGCGTGCCCCGCGCCCTGGGGCGTTTTTCGCCATCGCCTGCGGGAAACGTTCCATGCCCAACCGCCGTCCCCCGATTCTTCGCGTTCGTCGCGTTCGCCGCGCCCGCTTCCGCCCGACGGAGGTGCGCTGATGTTCACCGGCCTGGTCGAGGGCGTCGGCCGCCTCTTCGCGCGCGAGGACCGCGGCGGCGACGCGCGGCTGCGGATCGCGGTCGGCACGCTGCCGTTCGAGGGCGTCGCGCTCGGCGAGAGCATCGCGGTCAACGGCACCTGCCTGACGGTGGTGGCGTTCGACGATGCGCATTTCGACGCCGACGCGTCCAACGAGACGCTCGCGCTGACCACCCTCGGCGCGCTGCCGGTCGGTGCGGCGGTGAACCTGGAGCGCGCGATGCGCCCGGACGACCGCCTCGGCGGGCACCTGGTCAGCGGCCACGTCGACGGAGTCGGCCACGTGCGCAGCATCGCGGAGGACGCGCGCGCGCAGCGCTGGGCGTTCGACGCCCCCGTGCCGCTGCTGAAGTACGTCGCGCGCAAGGGCTCGATCTGCGTCGACGGCGTCAGTCTCACCGTCAATGCCGTCGACACCGCCGGCTTCGAGGTCGCGCTGGTCCCGCACACCATCGCCCACACCGCGTTCGCGCAGGCCAGGATCGGCGACGCGGTGAACCTGGAAGTCGACCTGGTCGCGCGCTACGTCGAGCGGCTGCTGTCGGCCGGTACCGATCCGGCGGGAGCCGGCACGTGAGCTTCGCGCCGATCCCGGAGCTGCTGGAGGAGATCCGCGCCGGCCGCATGGTCGTCATCGTCGACGACGAGGACCGCGAGAACGAGGGCGACCTGATCATGGCCGCCGAGCTGGTGCGGCCGTCCGACGTCAACTTCATGGTCACCCACGCGCGCGGCCTGGTCTGCCTGTCGCTCACCCGCGAGCGCTGCGGCCAGCTCGGCCTGCCGCCGATGGTGCGCGACAACACGTCCACCCACCACACCAACTTCACCGTCAGCATCGAGGCGGCCGAGGGCGTGACCACCGGCATCTCCGCCTACGACCGCGCCCACACCATCCGCACCGCGGTGCGCCCCGATGCGCAGCCGCGCGACCTGGCGCAGCCCGGCCACATCTTCCCGCTCGCCGCGCAGCCGGGCGGCGTGCTCAACCGCGCCGGCCACACCGAGGCGGCCAGCGACCTGGCCATGCTGGCCGGGCTGGAGCCGGCCGGCGTGCTGGTCGAGATCCTCAACGCCGACGGCAGCATGGCGCGGCGGCCGCAGCTGGAGGCCTTCGCGCGCGAGCACGGGCTGAAGATCGGCTCGATCGAGGACCTGATCCGCCACCGGCTCGAGACCGAGCACACGGTCGAGCGCATCGACGAGCGAGACATCGACACCGCGCACGGCCCGTTCCGGCTGCTGACCTACCGCGACCGGCTCGGGCACGCGCTGCACTTCGCGCTGCTGCGCGGCGAACCCGATCCGGCGCTGCCGACCCTGGTGCGCGTGCACATGCAGAACCCGCTGGCCGACGGCCTGCACTGGCGGCGCGCGGATTTCGGCCCGCCGGTCGGCGAGGTGCTGGCGGCGATCGACCGCGAAGGCCGCGGCGCGCTGGTGCTGCTGGGCGGTGCGACGGATCCGGACGCGCTGCTGGCGCGCATCCGCGAGCAGCCGCAGGCGCAGCCCGCGCGCGCCGGCGCGCTGGCCGAATGGCGCCGCAACGGCGCCGGCGGCCAGATCCTCGCCGACCTGGGCCTGGGCAAGCTGCGGGTGCTCGGCACACCGCGCAAGCAGGTGGGCCTGGCCGGCTTCGGCCTGGAAGTCGTCGAATACCTCGATCCATAGGCCGGGGCATGGCCCGGATGCCCGTCCGAATCGTGGCCAGGGCAGATCGAGCCCGGCGAGGCAGGCCGGGGAAGGGGGGGCGGAGCCTGCGGCTGCTCGCCGCGGCGCGCTAAACTGTCGATCCTTTTTTCGCAGCGCTCCCGCATGCCCCACCTCGAAGGCGACCTGCGCGCACCCGACGGCGCGCGCTTCGCGATCATCGCCAGCCGCTGGAACCCCCGCATCAGCGACGCGCTGGTGGCCGGCGCGCGCGCCACCTTCGCCGGCCACGGCATCGCCGACGAGGCGGTCGACGTGGTGCGGGTGCCGGGCGCATGGGAGATCCCGGCGGTCGCGGCGCGCCTGGCCGCAGGCGGCGCGCATGCGGCCATCGTCGCGCTGGGCTGCGTGATCCGCGGCGATACCCGCCATTTCGAACACGTCGCCGACCGCTGCGCCGACGGCCTGATGCGCGTCATGCTCGACCACGGCGTGCCGGTCGCCAACGGCGTGCTGGCGGTGGACGAACAGGCCGATGCCGAGCGCCGCGCCGGCGGCAGCCACGGCAACAAGGGCGAGGAGTGCGCGCTGGTGGCGATCGAAATGGCCAACCTGATGGGAAGACTCCCTTGAACGGACGCACGCATCGCCGCCGCGACGGCATCGATCCGGTCGCCCGCTCGCGCTCGCGCCGCCGCGCGCTCCAGGCCGTGTACGCCATGCAGCTCTCCGGCGCCGACGCGAAGAGCGCGATCGCGCAGTTCGCGCACGAGCAGGCGCACGAGGTCGCCGACCTCGAATACTTCGAGGAGCTGGTGCGCGGGGTCGAGAAGCACCGCGGCGAGCTCGATGCGGCGCTGCAGCCGTTCCTGGACCGCGGGGTCGAGGAAGTCGATCCGATCGAGCGCGCCATGCTGCGCATCTCGGCCTACGAGCTGCAGCACCGGCTGGACGTGCCGTACCGCGTGATCCTCGACGAGGCGGTCAAGGCGGTGAAGCGCTTCGGCTCCGAGCACGGCCACACCTACGTCAACGGCGTGCTCGACCATGCCGCGGCGCAGTGGCGCTCGCTGGAAGTGGGGGCCGCGGGCCGCTAAGGGCGCATGCCGGCGTCGCCCGCGGCCGGTGGTGGCCGGCGGGCGCGGGGCTGCCGCCGCTTGTCCTCCCGAGGTAGCGCAGGCCCGGGTCGCGCGCGGCAACCGGATCCCCCCCGCGCGCCCGGAATGACGGATTCCTGCGACCATCCACGCCCGGCGCCCTTCGTCCGCCCCCATCTCCCGGCCTCATTTCCCGCCCTAGCGCCTCGTCCATGGAATTCGACCTCATCGCCCGCATCCGCCAGCGCGCAGCGGCTTCGCGCGCGGACGTCGTTCTCGGCATCGGCGACGATGCGGCGCTGCTGCGCGTGCCCGACGGCATGCAGCTGGCGATCGCCATGGACACGCTCAACGCCGGCGTGCATTTCCCCGACGGCACCGCGCCGGGCGACGTCGGCTGGAAGGCATTGGCGGTGAACCTGTCCGACCTCGCCGCGATGGGCGTGCGGCCTGCCTGGTGCACGCTGTCGCTGTCGCTGCCGGAAGCGGACGAGGCCTGGGTCGACGCCTTCCTCGAAGGCTTCCTCGCGCTGGCCGCGGAGCAGGGCGCCGCGCTGGTCGGCGGCGACACTACGCGCGGGCCGCTGTCGATCTGCGTCGCCGCGCACGGCTTCGTCGAGGCAGGCAGGGCGCTGCGCCGCGACGGCGCGCGCGAGGGCGACGATGTCTGGGTGACCGGCACGCCGGGCGACGCCGCCGGCGCGCTCGCGCAGTGGCGCGCCGGCCACGCCTGCGATCCGGCGCTGCGCGCGCGCCTGGATCGCCCGACGCCGCGCATCGGCGCCGGCGCGGCGCTGGCCGGGCTCGCGCACGCGGCGATCGACGTCTCCGACGGCCTGCTCGCCGACCTCGGCCACGTGTGCGCGGCCAGCGGCGTGGGCGCCGAGGTCGAACTCGACGCGCTGCCGGTGTCGCGGGCGCTCGCGGCGGCGTTCGATGCCGAACGGCGACGCGTCCTGCAGTGCGCCGGGGGCGACGACTACGAGCTGTGCTTCACCGTCGCGGGCGAGCGGCGGGACGAGGTCGCGGCCGTCGCCGGCGCCTGCGGCGTGGCGATGGCCCGCATCGGACGGGTGGTCGCCGGCGATGCGGTGGTGGCGCTGGATGGCGACGGCCGCCGCTGGGTGCCGCCGCGGCAGGGCTTCGAGCACTTCGCCGGCTGAGCGCGCTTGCGCGCCAATGGGGCCGCGTGGGAGCGGCTTCAGCCGCGAGCTTCACCGCAAGGTGGCTGATGATGCCTTGTGGGAGCGACGGAAGTCGCGACGCCTTGCCG
>JAYRKR010000032.1:0-32837 GCA_041905645.1 Luteimonas sp. | reverse complement strand
AATCCGCCAACCAAAGAAAAGGCCTCCCCGACAAACCTCCCGTCGTCCTCGGAGGACGCAGGGATTTTTCTACAGGACATCCATGTCCTGTAGAAAAACGCCGCACGTCCTGTGCGGCGCCCTCCGGGTCTGCGAAACCATGTCGTGGTTTCATCTGGCTTGAAAAGCCAAAGCCAAAGCCAAAGCCAAAGCCAGGGCTAGGCTAGGGCTAAGGCTAGGGCCGACGGCCGCGGCCGGGAGGTCAATCGTTCTTTTCGGGGAAGGTGGTCTTGCAGTCGACCCGGATCGGCTCCCCGTCCTCGCGGCCGCGCCAGAAGAAGCTCTTGCATTCGCGCGCGCCCTCCCGGGTCGTGCGCACGGTGACGGCGTACCAGGACTGCAGCGCCTCGCGCGTGGTCACCCGGCCGTCGCCGTCCCAGTCCATGTCCTGGCTGCCGATGCCGGCGGTGAACGCCAGGCCGGCGTACCAGGCGTAACCGGCGTAGAGCAGCAGCAGGGCGATCAGGGCGAACAGCAGCTTGCGCCGCGGCGCGATCCCCGATGGCGGGCCGGCCCGGCGCACGTCAGCCCACCCGCCTGATCTTCGCGCCCAGCCCCGACAGCTTGCGCTCGATGTTCTCGTAGCCGCGGTCCAGGTGGTAGATGCGGTCGACGGTCGTTTCGCCTTCGGCGACCAGCCCGGCCAGCACCAGCGAGGCTGAGGCCCGCAGGTCGGTCGCCATCACCGGGGCGCCGCTGAGCTTCGGCACGCCGGTCACCGTGGCGCGGTGGCCGTCGACGTGGATCTCGGCGCCCAGGCGCACCAGCTCCTGCACGTGCATGAAGCGGTTCTCGAAGATCGTCTCGTCGATGGTGGCCGTGCCCTCGGCGATGCAGTTCATGGCCATGAACTGCGCCTGCATGTCGGTCGGGAAGCCCGGGTGCGGCGCGGTGACGATGTCCACCGCCTTCGGCCGGCGCCCGCGCATGTCGACGGTGATGCGGTCGCCGCGGGTGCCGACGTCGGCACCGGCCTCGACCAGCTTGTCGAGCACGGCGTCGAGCGTGCCGGGGCGCGCCCGGGTGGCGGTGACGCAGCCGCCGGTCATCGCCGCGCCGACCAGGAAGGTGCCGGTCTCGATGCGGTCCGCCACCACGCGGTGGCTCCCGCCGTGCAAGCGCTCGACGCCGTGCACGACGATCCGTGCGGTGCCGGCGCCCTCGATGTCGGCGCCCATCGCCAGCAGGCAGTCGGCGAGGTCGACGATCTCCGGTTCCTGCGCGGCGTTGTCGATCACGGTGGTGCCGCTGGCAAGGGTGGCGGCCATCAGCGCGTTCTCGGTGGCGCCGACGCTGATCGTGTCGAAGGCGACGTTGCCGCCGCGCAGGCGGTCGGCGTGCGCCTTGATGAAGCCGTGCTCCAGCGTGATCCGCGCGCCCAGCGCCTCGAGCGCGCGGATGTGCAGGTCGACCGGGCGCGAGCCGATCGCGCACCCGCCCGGCAGCGAGACCTCGGCGGCGCCGTGCCTGGCCAGCAGCGGCCCCAGCACCAGCACCGACGCGCGCATGGTCTTGACCAGCTCGTAGGGCGCGACGTGGCTGCGCACCGTGCGCGGGTCGACCTGCAGGTCGGCCGAGTCCTGGACGATGACGCCGGCGCCCAGTTCGGCCAGCAGGCGCAGCGTGGTCTTGACGTCGTGCAGGTCGGGCACGTTGCCGATCGACACCGGCTCGTCGGCCAGCAGCGTCGCGCACAGGATCGGCAGCACGGCGTTCTTGGCGCCCGACACCGTGACTTCGCCCTCGAGCGGCACGCCGCCGCCGACGATGATCTTCTGCATCCGGGCCCTAGCCCCCGTGCTCTTCGGGCGTCAGCGTGCGCAGCGCCAGCGCGTGGATCTGGTTGCCCATCAGTTCGCCCAGGGTGGCGTACACCAGCCGGTGCCGGGCCAGCGGCAGCTTGCCGCGGAAGGCGTCCGAGACCACCAGCGCCTCGAAATGCACGCCGTCGTCCCCCTGCACCGCGACTTGCGCGCCGGGCAGGCCCTGTTCGATCAGCTGGCGGATGGTGCCGGGGTCCAAGGGCGGATTCCTTCTGAAGCCCGCGTGAGCAGGGGAGGCGAGGAGGGCGCCGCCGCGGGCTTTTGGCCCGGGAAGCGCCTAAAATGGACCGGTTAGCCTAACGGAAAGGCCCGCGCTTCGATATGGCCGTCACCGCAACACCCGACATCGACGATGCAACGCTGGCCGCCAGCGGGCGCCGCGTGCTGCACACCGAGGCGCGCGGGCTGCAGGCGGTCAGCGAGCGCATCGACGGCGAGTTCTCGCAGGCCTGCCGGGTCCTGCTGGCCTGCCGCGGCCGCGTGGTCTGCATCGGCATGGGCAAGTCCGGTCACGTGGCGCGCAAGATCGCGGCCACGCTCGCCTCCACCGGCACCCCGGCGTTCTACGTGCACCCCGGCGAGGCCGGCCACGGCGACCTGGGCATGATCACCGACGCCGACGCCGTGCTGGCGATCTCCTACTCGGGCGAGTCCGACGAGATCCTGATGCTGCTGCCGGTGCTCAAGCGCCAGGGCAACCCGCTGCTGGCGATGACCGGCCGCGCGCAGTCCACGCTCGCGCGCGAGGCCGACGTGCACCTGGACGTGAGCGTGCCCGCCGAGGCCTGCCCGCTCGACCTCGCGCCGACCTCCAGCACCACCGCCTCCATGGCGATGGGCGACGCGCTGGCGGTGGCGCTGCTGGACGCGCGCGGGTTCACCGCCGACGACTTCGCCCGCTCGCATCCCGCCGGCGCGCTCGGCCGCCGCCTGCTGCTGCACATCCGCGACGTGATGCACGCGGGCGACGAGGTTCCCAGCGTACGGGCCGACGCCTCGCTGGCCGAGGCGCTGATGGAGATGAGCCGCAAGCGCCTGGGCATGACCGCGATCGTCGACGGCGAGCGCCGCCTGCTCGGGCTGTACACCGACGGCGACCTGCGCCGGACCCTCGCCGACCCGTCCGTCGACGTGCACGCCGCGCGCATCGCCGACGTGATGACGCGGACCCCGGTCGCCATCGGCGCCGATGCGCTGGCGAGCGAGGCGGCGCGGCTGATGGAGGATCGCAAGATCACCATGCTGGTCGTGCTGGACGACGCGCGCCGCGTGGTCGGCGCGCTCAACATTCACGACCTGTTGCGGGCGCGGGTGGTTTAACCGGGCGTTCCCGGGTCGGGGATCCGGGATCCGGATCGCCGGGCCCGGCAAACGCGACCCGCCAACCCGCCGCACCGCGCAAGCCCACCGCCAAGAAGCCCGCATGCCGAACTCCGCCGTCCCCGCCGACATCCTCGACCGCGCCGCCAGGATCCGGCTGGCGTGCTTCGACGTCGACGGCACGCTCACCGACGGGCGCCTGTGGTTCGATGCGGAGGGCCGCGAGTCGAAGGCGTTCAACGTGCTCGACGGGCAGGGGCTGGTGCTGCTGCGCAAGGCCGGGATCGAGGTCGCCTTCGTCACCGCGCGCGACAGCGCCGCGGCCGCGCATCGCGCGCGCGACCTGGGCCTGCGGTCGCACGTCGGGGTCGGCGACAAGCGGGCCTGCGTCGTCGCCCTCGCGGGCGAGCTCGGCATCGGCATGGACCGGGTCGCCTTCATGGGCGACGACCTGCCGGACCTGCCGGTGATGCGCATGGTGGGGCTCGCGGTCGCGCCGGCCGGCGCGCATGCGTGGACGCGCGAGCGCGCGCACTGGTGCACGGATGCGCGCGGCGGCGAAGGCGCCGCGCGCGAGTTCTGCGACCTGCTGCTGCGGGCGCAGGGGCGGGTGGACGCGCTGCTGCGCGCGGCGGAGGCGCCATGAGCTGGCGCGGGATCCTGACCCTGGTCCTGCTGGTCGCAGCCGCGGTCACCGGCTGGTCGGCGTGGCGACAGCGCGCCAAGGAGCCGGCCGCCGCCGCCGCCGCCGCGCGCCCGGACTACGTGCTGCACGATTTCGAGCTGGTCGCGCTCGACAAGCAGGGCCTGGAGGCCTTCGTGCTGCGTGCGCCCAGGCTCGAGCGCAATCCCGACGACAAGACCCTGTCGATCGCCACGCCCCTGTTCCTGGTCCCCAACAAGGACGGCCAGCGCTGGCAGGTCCGCTCGAAGACCGGCTGGGTCGCCGCCGACAACAGCGAGGTGCGCCTGCACGGCAAGGTGGTGGCCGACAGCCCGGAAGGGGCCTCTACCCCTACCCGGATGCAGACCGAACAGCTGAACCTGTTCCCCGACAGGAACCTGGCCACGTCCAAGGCGCGGGTGGTGGTCACCTCCCCCGGCTCTACAATGCAGGGCACGGGCATGAAGGCCGACCTGGCCGACAAGCGCGTCCAGCTCCTCTCCAAGGTAAGCACCCGCTATGACCCGAAGCGTCGCTAGTCTCCCGCTCCTGTGCCTGGCCCTGTGGCTGGCCGCGGGCGCGGCGTCGGCCAAGACGTCCGACCGCAACCAGACCATGAACGCCAGCGCGAACGGCTCCGACTGCAGCCTCGCCGAGAATGCCCCATGCCTGCTGATCGGCGATGTGCGCATCACCCAGGGGACGCTCGAGATCCAGGCCGACAAGGCGGACGTGCGCAAGAGCGCCGGGGAGATCTCGCAGGCCAAGCTCACCGGCTCGCCGGCGCGCATGAAGCAGCAGGGCGACGATGGTGGATGGATGAACGCATCGGCCGCCCAGATCGACTACGACCTGCGCACCGACACGATCGTGCTGACGAACAACGCCGTGGTGCAGCAGCCGGGCAAGGGCAGCATCACCGGCGGCCGGATCGTCTACAACACCCGCACCGGCCAGGTGCAGAGCGGCGGCGACGCCGGCGGCGGCCGCGTCAACATGACCTTCGAGCCGAAGAACAAGGCGCCGGCCGCCGGCAAGGACAAGCCGGCCGCCAAGCCCGCGCCCCCGGCCGAGACGCCGAAGCCGCAGGACGACAACTGATGCTGGTCGCCAAGGGACTGCGCAAGCGGTACCGCGCGCGCGAGGTCGTGCGCGACTTCGGCCTCACCCTGGAAGCGGGCGAGGTCGTCGGCCTGCTCGGGCCCAACGGCGCCGGCAAGACCACCTGCTTCTACATGATCGTCGGCCTGGTGCCGGCCGACGAGGGCGAGATCGTCCTCGACGGCCGCGACATCACCGCCGAGCCGATGTACACCCGCGCCCGGCTTGGCGTCGGCTACCTGCCGCAGGAGCCGTCGGTGTTCCGCAAGCTCAGCGTCGCCGACAACGTCCGCCTGGTGCTGGAGCTGCGCGAGGACCTCGACGGCCCCGGCCGCGACCGCGAGCTGGCCGGCCTGATGGACGAGCTGCAGGTTGGCCACGTGTCCGAGCAGATCGGCGCCAGCCTGTCCGGCGGCGAGCGCCGCCGGGTCGAGATCGCCCGCGCCCTGGCCGCCAATCCCCGGCTGATGCTGCTCGACGAGCCGTTCGCGGGGGTGGACCCGATCTCGGTCGGGGAGATCCAGCGCATCGTCCGCCACCTCAAGAACCGCGGCATCGGCGTGCTGATCACCGACCACAACGTCCGCGAGACCTTGGGCATTTGCGACCGGGCGTATATCCTCAGCGAAGGCAGCGTGCTCGCGCAGGGGGCTCCGGACGCGCTGCTGGCCGACCCGGACGTGCGCCGCGTCTACCTGGGGGATTCCTTCCGCCTGTAGCCGCCGCCGCCGGCACGGATCCGTGCGCAGCGCCTGACAGGGGAAGATGAAGCCACGCCTCCAGACAGCCCTGGGACAACAGCTCGTCCTGACGCCGCAGCTGCGCCAGGCGCTGCACCTGCTGCAGCTGTCGACCCTGGAACTCGAGGCCGAGATCAACGCCGCGGTCGAGAGCAATCCGCTGCTGGACTGGGACGAATCCGAGCCGCTGCGCGTGGCCGACGGCGACACGCCCGCCGCCGAGCCGGACGCCGCCGGCGATGCCGGGACGGCCGCCGCCGAGGACCTCCGCGACGACTGGGGCCAGGCCGGCGAGGCCTGGCAGGAATCGCGCGCCTGGAGCGGCGACGACGACGGCGACCCCGCCGAACGCATGGCCCAGTCCGAGTCCCTGCAGGACCATCTGTCCTGGCAGCTGCACCTGACCCCCCTGTCCGAGCGCGACCGCCGCATCGGCCTGATGCTGGTCGACGCGATCGACGACGACGGCTACCTGCGCGAGTCGCTGGAGGCGATCGCGCAGGCGCTGCTGCCGGAGACCGGCTGCACGCCGGCGGAGGTGCTGGCGGTGCTGCGCCGTGTCCAGCGCCTGGACCCGGTCGGGGTCGGCGCGCGCGACCTCGGCGAATGCCTGTGGCTGCAGCTCGACAGCCTGCCGGCCGACACCCCCGGCCGCGAGCTCGCGCTGCGCATCGCTGCCGGGCCGATCGACCGCCTGCCCCGGGTGGGCGTCGAGGGCATCGCCGCGGAGCTGGGCTGCGGCCGCGAGGAGGCCGCGCAGGCGCTGCAGCTGCTGCGGTCGCTCGATCCCAGGCCCGGCGCGCAGATCGGCGACCTGCCGCCCAACACCTACGTCACGCCGGACTGCATCATCAGCCGCCACCAGGGCATGTGGCGGGTGGCGCTGGCCAGCGAACGGCAGCCGCGGCTGACGATCCACCGCGGCTACGAGCAGATGATCCAGCACGCCGGCGCCAGCGACGCGGGCTATCTGCGCGGCCGCCTGCAGGAGGCGCGCTGGCTGCTCAAGAACCTGGCCCAGCGCGGCGAGACCCTGCTCAAGGTGGTGCAGTGCCTGGTCCGCGAGCAGTCCGGCTTCCTCGAGTTCGGCCCGCAGGCGTTGCGGCCGCTGACGCTGCGCGAGGTCGCCGCGGAGGTCGGCCTGCACGAATCGACCGTCTCGCGCGCGATCTCGCGCAAGTTCGTGCGCACGCCGCGCGGCACCATCCCCCTGCGCGCCTTCTTCGCCTCGGGCATCGGCACCGAGGGCGGCGGCGAGGCGTCCAGCGTCGCCATCCAGGACATGATCCGGCGGCTGGTCGAGGCCGAGGACCCGCGCAAGCCGCTGTCGGACGCCCGCCTGGCCGAGACCCTCAAGGCCAGCGGCGTGCCGGTGGCGCGGCGCACCGTCGCCAAGTACCGCGAGCTGCTCAACATCCCCTCCTCGCACGAGCGCATCCGGGTCGCCTGAACGCCCGCGCGCTGTCTGGGCCTTCCCGCCGTCCGGTCGCCGGATTAACCTGTTTTTAGCCCGCTTCGGGCGATGCTGGCCGCGGGCACAACCCGCCGGACGCACGATCCGGCAAAGACCCAGGAGGTGGCGAATGCGCGTCGATATCCACGGCCATGAGATCAAGGTGACCCCCGCGCTGCGCGACTACGTCGAGGACAAGTTCGAGCGCCTTTCGCGCCACTTCGACCAGCCCTTCGAAGTGCGCACCCAGCTCAGCCTCGACAAGCCCAACCACTGCGCCGAGGCGACGGTCAACCTGTCCGGGCAGAACCTGCACGCCGACGCCAGCGCGCCGGACATGTACGCCGCGATCGACCTGCTGGCCGACAAGCTCGACCGCCTGCTACTCAAGCACAAGCAGAAGATGGTGGACCACTACCGCCGCGGCGAGAGCATCGCGCGCAGCGGGGAGTTCGGATGACCCCGGGCGCGGGGAGCGGCGGGGCCGCGCCGTCCGCGCGGACGCCCGGCAAGGGCTGAGGCCCGGCGCGCCGTCCCGCGCACGCCCGGCGGGGCAGGCGATCCGGTGCCTCGGCTGCGGTGCCATGCGCCGGGTGCGTGGTGATGGCGGCGCGGCTACCATAGGCCGCTCCCGTCGCGGGTCCGGTCATCCATGCCGCTTGCCGACCTCCTCACCGCCGAGCGCATCGTGATGCTGACCGAGCCCGGCGGCCGCGACGGCGTCCTGGACGCCGCGGCGCGCCTGCTCGCGGACGGTGCGCCGACCATGACGCCGGTCATCGGCGCCGCGCTGCGCGAGCGCGAGGCGTTGGGCAGCACCGGCATCGGCCACGGTATCGCGATCCCGCATGCGCGCAGCCAGGCCCACGACGTGGCGCGCGGCGTCTTCCTGCGGCTCGGGCGCGCGGTCGATTTCGGCGCGCGCGACCACGTGCCCGTCGACCTGGTGTTCGCGATGAGCGTGCCCGAGCATTCGCCGCAGCAGCACCTGGAGATCCTGTCCGAGCTCGCCGAGCGCTTCTCCAGCGCCGTGTTCCGCGACGCGCTGCGCGCGGCCGGCGACGTGCGCATGCTGCGCCGGGTCCTGCTCGGCCTGCCCCGCGCCACCATGGCGCTGCGGGTGGCCTCGTGAACGCGAGCATCACCGCCGCCGACCTGTTCGAGCAGATGCGCGAGCGCCTCGACCTGCACTGGGTCGCCGGCCAGCGCGGCGAATCACGGCTGCTGGAAGCGGTCGACACGGTCGCGCGCCGGCCCTCGCTGGCCGGCTACCTCAACACCATCTATCCCAACAAGGTGCAGATCCTCGGCACCGAGGAGCTGGCCTGGCTGGACGCGCTCGACTCGCGGCTGCGCTGGGAGATCATCGAGCGGCTGATGCAGTACCGGCCGCTGGCGATGGTGATCAGCAAGGACCAGCGCTGCCCCGACGACCTGCGCGAGGCCGCGGAGGAATCCGACACGCCGCTGTGGGGCTCGCCGCGGCGCGGCCACGAGCTGCTCAACCACCTGCAGTACCACCTGGCGCGCAAGCTGGCGCCGCGGGTGACGCTGCACGGCGTGTTCATGGAGATCTATTCGATCGGCGTGCTGATCACCGGGGAGTCGGGCTCGGGCAAGAGCGAGCTGGCGCTGGAGCTGGTCACCCGCGGCCACCGCCTGGTCGCCGACGACGCGCCCGAGTTCACCCAGATCGCGCCGGACGTGCTCGACGGCACCTGCCCCGAGCTGCTGCAGGACCTGCTCGAGCTGCGCGGCCTGGGCGTGCTCAACATCCGCGAGATGTTCGGCGACACCGCGGTGAAGCGGAACAAGTACCTGCGCCTGATCGTCCACCTCACCCGCCCGCACCTGGAGCCGCAGCCCAGCGGCAGCGACGGCATGGAACGCCTCACAGGCGACCTCGGCGCGCGCCGCGTGCTCGACCTCGACGTGCCGATGATCACCCTGCCGGTGATGCCCGGCCGCAACCTGGCCGTGCTCACCGAGGCGGCCACGCGCATGCACATCCTGCGCGCCAAGGGCGTCGACCCGGCGGCGGCGTTCATGGCGCGCCATTCGCACTTCCTGGAGCGCGGCGCGCCATGACCCAGTCCGAGCCCGGCATCGGGAAGCCGACCCTGCTGGTCGTCAGCGGCCTGTCGGGCAGCGGCAAGTCGGTGGCGCTCAAGACGCTCGAGGACCTCGACTTCTACTGCGTCGACAACCTGCCGGCCGACCTGCTGGCGGACTTCGTGCGCAGCGTCGCCGAGGGCGACGGCGCGCCGCAGAAGCTCGCGGTCGGCATCGACGTGCGCAACCGCCACGGCGACCTGTCCAGCCTGCCGCACTGGCTGTCCGCGGTCGGCGCGCTGGGACTGGACCCGAGGCTGGTGTTCTTCGACACCCGCGACGAGGTCCTGCTCAAGCGCTACGCCGACACCCGCAGGCGCCACCCGCTCAGCCACCTCGGGCTGGCGCTGGCGGACGCGATCGCGCTCGAGCGCCAGGTGCTCAAGCCGATGCGCGCGCTGGCGGACGTCACCATCGACACCAGCGACCTCAACGTGCACCAGCTGCGCCGCCGGGTGACCACCGAGCTCGACCTCGGCCGCGACCCGACGCTGTCGCTGCTGTTCGAATCGTTCGCGTACCGGCGCGGCGTGCCGCCGGACGCCGACTTCGTGTTCGACGCCCGCGTGCTCCCCAACCCGCACTGGGACGCGCGCCTGCGCCCGCTCTCGGGGCGCGACCAGGAGGTGCGCGCGTACCTCGACGCCCAGGACGACGTCGTCGAGTACATCGGGCAGGTGGCCGGCTTCCTCGACCACTGGCTGCCGCGGATGCGCGACGACACCCGCAGCTACATCACCATCGCCTTCGGCTGCACCGGCGGCCGCCACCGCTCGGTCTACCTGACCGAGAAGCTGGCCGAGCACGCCCGCGAGCACGGCTGGCCGGACGTGGCGACCTACCACCGCGAGCTGGACTGAAAGGCCCCGGCGCCCGGCGCCGCGCGCGCGCCGCGCCCGGCGGCCGAGCGGTGTGCGCGGAGCCGCCGCGCATGCGACCATGAGGCGGCCGCACGGTCCGGGGAGGGATCGGGGCGGCGACGCAAAACACACAGGGGGAACCACATGCTGCACACGAATTCCGGCGCGGCCGGCCGCCGGCGGGCGGGCTGGACGTGCTTCATCGCGCTCGTCGCCTGCCTGGTGGCTGCGCCCGCGTCGCGGGCGGCCAGCCTGGCGCCCGAACTGCTGCCGGCGATCCAGGCGACCACCTTCGAGGTCGTCTCCGCCAAGCCCGCGCACGACCCGCTGACGTACGAGAAGCCGCTTCCGCTCGACCTGCTGCCGTTCCAGGAGCGCAACGACGGCTACTACTCCATCGGCACCGCCTTCGCCATCGGCGACGGCCGCTACGTGACCGCCGCGCACGTGCTGATGACCGGCGCGGACAGCCTGTGGGGACCGCCCGCGCTGCGCGACAACGGCGGCAAGGTGTACGCGATCGACAAGGTGCTGAAGTTCTCGATGCAGCAGGACTTCGTCGTGTTCACCCTGGCGCAACAGCCGAACGCGGCCGCCTTCCGGACCAACCCGTCGCCCGCGCTCGGCCACACGGTGTTCTCGGTCGGCAACGCCTACGGCACCGGCGTGGTGATCCGCGACGGCCTGTACACCTCCGACACCCCGGAGCAGCAGGACGGGCGCTGGAAGTGGATGCGCTTCTCCGCCGCCGCCTCGCCCGGCAACAGCGGCGGCCCGCTGGTGGACGAGGAGGGCAGGGTCGTCGGCGTGGTGCTGGCCAAGTCGCCCAACGAGAACCTCAACTACGCGCTGCCGATCCGCATGCTGCTGGACGCGCCGGAGGGGCAGGCCGACATCGACGTGCGCACGGGCTACCAGTTCGACGCGTTCGACAGCACGATCAGCGGCACGCTCAAGGAGCGCTTCGCCCTGCCGCTGGGCCTGGAGGCCTTCTACGCCGCCTGCACCGGCCGCATGAACGCCTACTTCGACCGGCAGCTGCGCGCGCTGCTGGACAGCCAGTCGGAGCGGCTGTTCCCGCGCGGCGAAGGCTCGGAGCGGATGCTGCACCGGATCGCGGACATGGGCGACTTCCCGAGGATCGTCGCGCGCGACGGCAGCGGGACCTGGGTGCTCGGCGGCAACCAGGACGAGGACACGAGACTGTCGGCCAACGGCTACGTCACCCCCGGCTCGTTCGGCAAGAACATGCTGTTCCATCTGCGCCGGCCCGACGACGTTGCCGCCGACCGGCTCTACGGCGATCCGTCCGTGCCGATGGACCTACTGCTGAAGTCCGGCTCGCTCAAGCGCACGGTCGGCACGGAGAACGTCACCGTCAAGTCGCTGGGCAAGCCGGCCCTGGACGACACCCACGTGGATGCCTGGGGACGCCGGTGGCGGGTCTGGGAGTGGCCGATCCCGTACGCCAACGCCAGGCTGGTGATGGTGGCGCTGCCGGTCCCGGACGGCTACGTGGGCGTCTCGCGCTATGCGATGGGGATGCAGGAGCACGACCAGCTCATCAACCTGAAGGCGCTGACCGACTTCGTCTACGTCAACCTCGACGGGACGCTGGCGCAGTGGCGGGACTACCTCGCGCGGAAGGACCTGCTGCCGGCGGCGCTCGACGGCGTCCGGATCGAGTTCGACTACGGCAAGCGGTTCCGGTACGCGTCGCGACGGATGGACTTCGGGTTCACGCCGCAGCTGCAGGCGATCCAGCCCGACAGCGTCCTCACGCTCGGCTTCATGTTCTACCCCGACGGCGGCAAGGTCGCCTGGGACGTCGCCGAGCTCTGGCTGTCCGCCAAGAGCAGCGACAACGACTTCGTGATGGCCATCCGCTCGCAGGCGCCGTCGGCGGGCATGGACGACGACGCGAAGGACGAGTGGGACAGGATCCTGCATCGGCGCCACCCCAACGACGCGGCCGCGCGCGACGGCGACGACAGGACCCGGATCACCGCGGTGGTCGGGGCCCCGGCCGCGCAGGATCCGAAGGTGCTCTACACCGCGCACTACGTCGAGGAAGGCAAGCAGTCCGCCGAGGCCATGGAGGCCAAGCTCGAGCTGCTGCTCGAGGGAATGCAGGTGCACGAGCGCTGAGCCGGCGGGGCCGGCCGGAGCTTCCGGCCGGCCCGACCGGACCTCCGCGCGCGAAGCCGGAGCGACGGGCCGGACAGGGCGGCGCGGCGATGGTCCAGCCCTACCGGCCCGTCACCCGCGTCTGTTAAGTTTGGGCGCATGGCAGTCGGCATCCTCCTCGTCACCCATTCGGGCATCGGCAGCGCGCTGGTCGCGGTGGCCTCGGGGCTGTTGCGCAACCTGCCGCTCAAGGTCGAAGCCTTCGAGGTGCCGTTCGGCGGCGACCCGGACGCGCTGCTGCCGCAGGCCAGCGCCGCGCTGCGCAAGGTCGACGGCGGCGCCGGGGTGCTGGTGCTGACCGACGTGTACGGCGCGACGCCGAGCAACCTGGCCGCCAGGCTCGCGCGCCTGGGCACGCCGGTGCGGCGGGTGTCGGCGCTGAGCCTGCCGATGCTGCTGCGCGTGCTCAACTATCCCGAACTGCCGCTGGAGGAGCTTCCCGCGGTGGCCACCGCCGGGGCCCGCAACGGCGTGGTGGTCGACGATGCCTGACCGCCGCGCCCGCATGCCCGATGCCTCCGCTGCGCCCCGCCGCCGCGGCGGGACGGAGACGCCACGATGATCGAACGCCAGCTGCTCGTCGCCAACAAGCTCGGCCTGCACGCCCGCGCCACCGCCAAGCTGGTGCAGGTGCTGGCGCCGCTGCGTTGCAACGCCACGCTCACCGCCAAGGGCCGCGAGGTCAACGCCAAGAGCATCATGGGAGTGATGCTGCTGGCCGCCGGCCACGGCACGCCGGTGGTGCTGCGGGTCGATGGCGAGGACGAGGCGGCCGCCGCCGACGCGGTCGCGGCGCTGTTCGAGCGACGATTCGACGAGGACGGCTGATGCGCAAGCTCCTGTCCGGTCATGGCGCATCCAAGGGCAACGCGCTGGGCCGGGCTCGGGTGCGCCTGCCGCACGTGTTCGACGTGGCGGAGGACAGGATCGACGCCGAGGCCGTCGATGCCGAGCTCGCCCGCCTGCACGCCGCGGTGGCCATGGTGCGCGCGGAGATGCTGTCGCTGCGCGAGCGGCTGCACGGCGCGCTCGCGCACGAGGTCGGCGAGTTCATCGACATGCACACGCTGCTGCTCGACGACCCGGAGCTGCTGCACGGGATCGAGGAGCTGATCCGCACCGGCCGCCACGGCGCGCACTACGCGCTCCGCCTGCAGCGCGACCGCCTGGCGGCGGTGTTCGCGGAGATGGACGACACCTACTTCCGCAACCGCATCGACGACATCGACCACGTCATCGGCCGCCTGCACGCGGCCCTGCACAAGCGCGACGACGGCCCGGAGGGCGTGGCCGGCGAGATCCTGGTCGCCGACAACGTCGCCCCGTCCGAGCTCGCCCAGCTGCAGTCGCAGGGGGTGGTGGCGGTCGTCACCGCGGGCGGCAGCGCGCTCTCGCACAGCGCGATCCTCGCCCGCAGCCTGCACCTGCCGCTGGTGGTGGGCGCGGCGCAGGCGCTGCAGCAGGTCAACGACGGCGACGTGCTGGTGGTGGACGGCGGCAGCGGGCTGGTCGTCGTCGAGCCGGGCGCGGCCGACCTGCGCGGGTTCCGCGCGCGGGTGCGGGACGAGAAGCGCGAGCGCAAGCAGCTGCACAGGCTCCGGCGCGAGCCCTCGCGCACCCTCGACGGGGTCGACGTCCGGCTGTTCGCCAACGCCGAGTCGCGCGAGGACGTCGCCGAGGCGCATGCGCTGGGCGCGGCCGGCATCGGCCTGTACCGCACCGAGTTCCTGTTCATGGGCGAGACGCTGCCGGACGAGGAAGCGCAGTTCCGCGCCTACCGCGACCTCGCCATCGGCATGACCGGCCGCGCGGTGACGATCCGCACGCTCGACATCGGCGCGGACAAGGCCGATCGCACCGGCCTGGCGCTGGCCGACGAGCCCAACCCGGCGCTGGGCCTGCGCGGCGTGCGGCTGTCGCTGGCGCGGGCCGACATCTTCGAGGCGCAGGTGCGCGCGATCGTGCGCGCGTCCGGCTACGGCCCGATCCGCATGCTGGTGCCGATGGTGGGCATGCGCGAGGAGCTCCTCGCAGTGGCGGCGCTGCTGCGGCGGGTGCGCCGCGACCTCGCGCGCGAGGGCCACGAGATCGCGGACCACGTGCCGCTGGGCGCGATGATCGAGGTGCCGGCGGCGGCGATCGCGCTGCCGGGCTTCATCGGCGCCGTCGACTTCCTCTCGGTGGGCACCAACGACCTGGTCCAGTACCTGCTCGCGGCCGACCGCAACAACGAGGCGCTCGGCGAGCTGTACACGCCGCTGCACCCGGCGCTGCTGCGCCTGCTCGAGAGCGTGCTCCGCATCGCCCGCCGCCGCGGCAAGCCGGTGGCGGTGTGCGGCGAGATGGCCGGCGACGCGCGCTTCGCGCCGCTGCTGCTGGCGCTGGGGCTGGAGGAGTTCAGCCTGCACCCGGGCACCTTGCTGGAGGTCCGCCGCACCATCCGCGGCTGCGACCTGGGCGCGCTGCGCGCGGCCGCGCCCGCGCTGCTGCGCGCGCGCGACCGCGCCGGCATCGAGAAATGGATGCGGGCCAACGCGCCGGCCGAGGCGTGACCGCGGCGGCTTCCCTGCGGGAGCGACGGAAGTCGCGACCGGCTGCAGGCCGCAGGAAAGCGTCGCGACTTCCGTCGCTCCCGCAGGGAAGGGTGCGCGGCGGCCGGCTCGCGGCCGAAGCCGAGCAGCAGGGTGTGCAGATGCAGCACGGCGGGCGATAATGCGCGCATGAACGCCTGATCCCCGTCGCGCGCCTCGTGTCGCGACGCAGCCACGGAAGCCACCGCATGGCCGAAGCCGTCCGCCACGACAAGACCGCGCGCCAGCTGCGCCTGCTGTCCGACGCGCTCGACAGCGGCCGCCTCGGCCCGGTGCGGCGGCTGGTCAACACCCTGGCCCCGGCCGAGATCGGCAACCTGCTCGAATCGCTGCCGCCGGCCAAGCGCCAGGTGGTCTGGGGGCTGGTCGACCCCGAGGACGACGGCGAGGTGCTGCTGCACGTCGGCGACGAGGTCCGCGAGGGCCTGATCGCCGACATGGACCCGGACGAGATCGTCGCCGCGGTCGAGGACCTGGACATCGACGACCTCGCCGACCTGGTCGAGGACCTGCCGGACACGGTCATCGACGAGGTCCTCAAGTCGATGGACCGCGAGAACCGCGAGCGCCTCGAGCAGGTGCTGTCCTACGACGAGGACACCGCCGGCCGCCTGATGAACCCCGACGTGGTGACGGTGCGCACCGACACCACCGTCGACGTCGTGCTGCGCTACCTGCGCCTGCGCGGCGAGCTGCCCGAGCACACCGACCACCTGTACGTGGTCAGCCGCCGCCACCAGTACCTGGGCCGGATCGCGCTGCAGTCGCTGCTGACCCACGAGGCCAACACGCCGATCAACCGGCTGGTCGACGACGAGCAGCCGGCGATCGACGTCGGCGAGTCGTCCGAGGAGGTCGCGCGCCAGTTCTCCGACCACGACTGGATCAGCGCCCCGGTGGTCGACGACGGCAACATCCTGCTCGGCCGCATCACCATC
This sequence comes from Luteimonas sp., assembly GCA_041905645.1. Taxonomy (GTDB): domain Bacteria; phylum Pseudomonadota; class Gammaproteobacteria; order Xanthomonadales; family Xanthomonadaceae; genus Luteimonas. The sequence goes on along the minus strand of JAYRKR010000032.1, from coordinate 17,009 downwards.
GACGACGTGGTCGACATCATCCGCGAGCAGGCCGAGCACCAGGCCCTGGGCGCCGCCGGCCTGGACGAGGACGAGGACATGTTCAGCCCGGTGCAGCGCGCGTTCCGGCGCCGGGTGGTGTGGCTGGCGGTCAACCTGTGCACCGCGTTCCTGGCCGCCAGCGTGGTCGGTCGCTTCGAGGGCACGATCCAGAAGATCGTGGCGCTGGCGGTGCTGATGCCGATCGTCGCCGGCATGGGCGGCAACGCCGGCACCCAGGTGCTGGCGCTGATGGTGCGCGGCCTGGCGCTGGGCCAGATCGGCCGCTCCAACGCGCGCACCCTGCTGTGGAAGGAGGTGCGGGTGGCGCTGATCAACGGGATCACGCTGGGCTCGCTGCTGGGCGTGATCGTCTGGCTCTGGTACCGCGACCTGCCGCTGTCGCTGGTGATCGCCTCGGCGCTCACCATCAACCTGTGCTCGGCGGCGCTGGGCGGGGTGCTGGTGCCGATCACGCTCAAGCGCATGGGCTTCGACCCCGCGCTGGCCGGCAGCGTGATCCTGACCACGGTCACCGACGTGATGGGGTTCCTCAGCTTCCTCGGCCTGGCGACGCTGATCCTGCTGCGCTGAAGCCCGCGGGCGACGGGGAGGTTTTCCGCAGCCGGCGAGGGCAGACGCCGGGGGGCGTCCGGCGGGGCGGCGGCCGACGAACGGCTGTCCGGCCCCCGGGCGGCCAGGCGTTCGCCCCGATGCCAGCCATGTCCTGGCATGACGCGGAGGCGCCCGCATGCTCGGCAAGTCGATCGCTCCGCAACGGTATGCCGAACTGCTGTCGGCAGGGCGGCATCCGCCGACACCCTGGCTTTCGCTCGACGCGGGGGAGTTCCATGCCTGCTACAACCGGCGGCCGTTCCTGGTCGGCCATCGGCTCGCCGAACATCCGCTGTTCGCGTTCGAGGCCCTGCGCGCGCTGTGCAGGCGCATGCCGCGTGCGCAGCTGCACCACCGCTTCGGCGTGGTCCCGGTGGATACGCACTTCGATTCCTCGCTGTCGCGGTTCAAGGACGGCCTGAGCTTCGACGATGCCATCGACCACCTGCAGGAACGGCAGGCCTACGTCTGCATCTACAACCCCGAGACCGATCCGGAATACCGCCCGGCGGTCGAGGGTCTGCTCGCGGAAATCGCGGCGATGACCGATCCGCTCGACCCGGTGATGACCTGGTACTCGAGCTACGTCTTCATCTCGGCCCGCGAATCGGTCACCCCCTACCACATGGACCGCGAGATGAACTTCCTGCTGCAGGTACGCGGAACCAAGACGGTGCGCCTGTGGGATCCGGCGGACGAATGGATCATGAGCCCGGAACAGAAGGACTACCTGCTGTCGTCGCAGGCGGCCGACGCCCGTCCGCGCTACCTGCCGTCGTTCGCCGACAGGGCGATGGTGTTCGAGCTGCGCCCCGGGCTCGGCGTCCACCATCCGTTCATCGCCCCGCACCTCGTGCAGACCGGGCCGGAGCTTTCGATCTCCTTCGCGCTCACCTACAGGACGCGGCAATCGGATGCCCGGACCGACGCCCACCGCTTCAACCAGCGGCTGCGGAAGGTGGGCCTGCACCCGCGGGCGGTGGGAAGCCGGCCGTGGTCGGACGAGCTCAAGGCCGGCCTGGTACGGACCGCGCGGCAGGCGCGCGCGCTCCTGCGGACGCATCACTAGCTCCCGCGGAGCGGGCGGGCACGGCGTCGCGCCGGCTGCTGCGGCGTCAGCCCGGCATGTCGAAGGCGTTGTTGCCGCGGTCCGCGTCCGGCAGCTTCGCGTCGGGATCGATGCGGATGTGCGCGATGCGCCGATGGGTCGGCAGGGTCAGCTCGGGCGTGGCGCCCTGCATCCAGGCTTCCACCGGCAGGCGGCGGTCCTCGTGGCTGCCGTCGGCGAAGTCGATGCGCAGCGTCGCCGGCATCACCAGCTTCTGCCGGCTCTCCAGGGTGACCGCGACGCCCTTGCCGGGATCGCCGTCGACGTACTTCGCCGCGCGCACGCCCAGGTCGAGCTGCCAGTTCTCCATGTACCAGCCGCGCCACCACCACGACAGGTCCTCGCCGGCCGCGCTCTCCATGAAGCGGAAGAAGTCCGAGGGCGTGGGATGCCGGTAGGCCCAGGTCGCGATGTAGCGGCGGAACGCCGGGTCGAAGCGCTCGGGGCCCAGGATCTGCTCGCGCAGCAGCACCAGCCCCAGCGCGCCCTTGAAGTAGGCGACCGGATGCCGGTACTTCTCGCTGGTGGCGTCGGCGATCGCCATCGGCGTCGGCGCGTCGCGGTCGGCCAGCAGCGGCAGGATCTCGTCGACCGGGTTGCCGCCCTTGGGCGCGTACTCGCTGTCGCGCTTGGGCGCGTACTCGCCGCCGTTGAAGGCGTCCGAGGCGTACACGTCGATGAAGGTGTTGAAGCCCTCGTCCATGAACGCGTGCCGGCGCTCGTTGGAGCCGACGATCATCGGGAACCAGCCGTGCCCGATCTCGTGCGCGGTGATCCAGAACAGCTGCTTGCCGCCGTCGTCCATGCCGTCGAAGACGATGCCCGGGTATTCCATGCCCGCGCCGTGGCCGCCGAGGTTGACCGCCGCCGGCCAGGGGTACGGATACCACTTCGAGAAATGCTCGACCGCGCCCTTGAGGTACTCGGTGGAGCGGTCCCACTTGTCGGCGCCCACCGCCTCGACCGGATACACCGACATCGCCATCGAGTGCCCGCCGCCGGGCAGGTTGATGCGCGCGGCGTCCCAGACGAAGGCCGGCGACGCGGCGAAGGCCACGTCGCGGGTGTGGTCCATGTGGAAGCGCCAGGTCTGCGTGCCCGCGTGCGCCGGCCTGCTGGCCGGGTCGCCGACTTCGGCCGGGGTGCGGATCATCACCGTGCGATCGCTGCGCGCCGCCTGCGCCAGGCGCTCGCGCTCGGCCTTCGTCAGCACCTCGTCGGCGTTGACCAGCGCGCCGGAACCGGCCACCAGGTAGTCCCAGGGCACGGTGACGGCGTAGTCGAAGTCGCCGTACTCGAGGTAGAACTCCGAGCCCAGGTAAGGCTGCGTGTCCCAGCCGCGCAGGTCGTCGTACACCGCCATGCGCGGGTACCACTGCGCGATCTCGTAGATCTCGCCGTTGCGGCTCGGCGTCACCGCCGTGCGCCCGCCCCAGGTGCCGGGGATCGTGTACGCGTAGCGCAGGCGCAGCTTCAGCGCCTTGCCGCCGCCGGCCAGCGGCCGCGGCAGGTCGACGCGCATGCGGGTGTCGTCGACCAGGGTGCGCACCGGCTGCCACTTGCCGCCGGACTCGACCTCGACCGAGGCGATCTCGAAGCCATCGGTGGCGTCCCTGCGCCGCCGCGGCATGGCCGTCGCCGAGCGCGAGTCGGCGCGGTAGATGTTCTGGTCGAGCTGCAGCCACAGCACGTCGAGCGCGTCGGGGCTGTGGTTGGTGTAGGTGATCGTTTCCTCGCCCAGCAGGCGGTGCGCGGCCGGATCGATCGTCGCGTGCAGGTCGTAGTCGGCGCGGTTCTGCCAGTACAGCGGCCCGGGCCGGCCGGCGCCGTCGCGGAACGCGTTGGCCGGCTGTGGCAGCTGCAGCGGCGCGAACAGCGCCAGCGGGTCGTAGCCGTCGCCGGCGGGCGATGCGGCCGTCGCGGCGAGCGGGGAGAAGGCGATCAGCGCGGCGAGCATGGCGCCGCGGGGCGATCCGGTCATGCGCGGGGTTCCCGGTCGATGGAAACCCGCATGTTACGTCAAGCGAGCAGCGCCTCCAGCACCGCCATGCGCACGGCCACGCCGTTGGCGACCTGGCGCAGCACCAGCGACTGCGGGCCGTCGGCCACCGCGTCGTCGATCTCGATGCCGCGGTTCATCGGCCCCGGATGCATCACCACCGCGTCCAGCGCGGCGCGGCGCAGGCGCGCGGCGGTCAGGCCGTAGTCGCGGTGGTAGCCCTCCAGCGAGGCCACCAGCCCTTCGGCCATGCGCTCGCGCTGCAGGCGCAGCATCATCACCGCGTCGACGCCCTCGAGCGCGGCGTCGAGGTCGTGCGAGACGACGCAGCCCTCGAGCGTCGCGTCTTCCGGCAGCAGCGACGCCGGCCCGCAGGCGCGGATCTCGCCGGCGCCCAGCGTGCGCAGCGCCTGCAGGTCGGAGCGCGCGACGCGCGAGTGGCGGATGTCGCCGACGATCAGCACCTTGAGCGCGCCGAAGTCCGCGCCCTTGGCCTGGCGCAGGGTCAGCATGTCGAGCAGGCCCTGGGTCGGATGCGCGCTGCGGCCGTCGCCGGCGTTGACCAGGGCGGTGCCGGCCGCGGCCGCGGCGGCCAGCTCCGCGACCGCGCCGTCGACCGAATGGCGCACGACGAAGCCGCGCACGCCCATCGCCTCGATGTTCTTCAGCGTGTCCAGCGCGGTCTCGCCCTTGGTGGTGGACGAGGTCGACGCGTCGAAGCCCAGCACGTCGGCGCCGAGCCGCTGCGCGGCGCGCTGGAAGCTCAGCCGCGTGCGCGTGGACGGCTCGAAGAACAGCGTGCACACCGCGGTGCCGGCCAGCGGGCGCGCCGGCGCATCGCCGTCGAAGAAGGCCTGGGCACGGTCGAGGAGGGCGGCCAGCGCGTCGCGCGGCAGGCCCTCGAGGGTGAGCAGGTGGCGCGGGCGGCCGGCGGTGTCGGTTTGCATGGAATGCGGTCGATGTCGATCTGGAGGAGGTTGCTGCGGAAGCGTCCCGGCCATCGGTCCCGGCCCTGGTCGAATCACCAATCACCAATCACCAATCACGAATCACGAATCACGAATCACGTCCCCAGCACCATGGCGTCCTGCGGCGACGCGAGCCAGCGTTCGACGATCACCGCCGCCGCCACCGCGTCCAGCGCCGCGGCATCGCGCCTGCGGCGCCGGCCCTCGGCGCGGTCGAGCGCGAAGCGCTGCGCGGCCTCGATCGAGCTGGCACGCTCGTCCATCAGCACCACCGGCAGGCGGTAGCGCGCCTGCAGCTCGCGGGCGAAGGCGTGCGCGCGCTGCCGGATCGGCTGGTCGCCGCCGTCGAGCGTCATCGGGTCGCCGACCACCAGGCCGTCCGGCCGCCATTCCTTCTGCAGGCGGTCGATCGCCGGCCAGTCGACGTGGTCGGCGTGCACGTCGATCACCGCCAGCGCGCGCGCGCCGTGGCCGAATGCGCTGCCGACCGCGACGCCGATCCGGCGCGCGCCGACGTCGAAGCCGAGCACGGTGCCGTCGGGCTTGATCGCCGCGTCGCTCATGCGTGGCCGCTGTAGTCGGCCAGGCGGCTCATGTCGACGCCGATGCGGCCGGCCGCGGCCTGCCAGCGCGCGTCGAGGGGCGTGGCGAACAGCAGGTCGGCGTCCGCGGGCACGGTCAGCCAGCTGTTCTCGGTCAGCTCGTATTCGAGCTGGCCGGCGCCCCAGCCGGCGCAGCCCAGCGCGACCGTGGCGCACCCGGGTCCGTCGCCTCGCGCCATCGCCTCGAGCACGTCGCGCGAGGTGGTGACGAACAGGCCGTCGGCGATCGCCAGGCTCGAGTCCCATTCGCGGCCGCCGTCGTGCAGCACGAAGCCGCGCTCCGGATGCACGGGCCCGCCGGCGAGCACCACCTGCGCGCGCAGCGCCTCGTCGCCGGAGTCGATGCCCATCTGCTCGAACACGTCGCCGAGCGTGTATTCCGACGGCCGGTTGACCACCACGCCCATCGCGCCCTCGTCGTCGTGCTGGCAGATCAGCGCGACCGAGCGCGAGAAGTTCGGGTCGGACAGCGACGGCAGCGCGATCAGCAGCTGGTTGGCGAGCGATGTGGAATCGGCGGGCATGGCCCCATTCTACCGGCCGCCGCGCACCGCGGCGTGCGGCTCACCGGATCCCGAACTGCTGCTCCTCGGGCGTGGCCAGGCGCACGTCGACCACCTCGACCCGGGCCCGGAACGGCCGCCCGGCCAGCGGATGGTTGCCGTCGACGGTCAGGGTATCGCCGTCGATCGCGGTCACTACCACGTCCAGCGGTCCGCGCGCGGTCTGCGCCTTGAGCCGCGCGCCGACCCGCGGCTGGCCGTCCGTGCCGAGCATGCTGCGCGGCAGCGTCTGCACCAGGCCTTCGTGGCGCGGGCCGAAGCCGTTCTCCGGGGCGATCTCGACCTCGAAGCGGTCGCCGGGCTTCTTGCCCTCGAGCGCCTGCTCCAGCCCGCGCACGATGCCGCCGGTGCCGTGCATGTAGACCAGCGGATCGTGGCCCTGCGTGGTGGCGACCTGGCCGCCCTGCTGGTCGAGCAGGGTGAAATGGATCGTGGCGACGCGGCGGGCGGCGATTTCCATGGCGGTCCTGCGCATGCGGGGGAGCCGGCATGGTCGCGCAGCCCCGAATCCCCGTGCAACCCCGGGGCGGCACCGGCTGGCGCGAGCGCCTCGTGCGGGGCTCGAGGCGCCGGCACCGCACTGCGGGACACGGGCCGCGGACCGCCCCGGCCTGCGCCCCCGCCCCGCACGCACTAAGCTTGCGGGCATGGCGACCAGCTACTGCGACTTCGCGCCCGGACATCCTCTGCACGGGCCCTACCACGATGCCGAATACGGCTTTCCGCAGCGCGACGACGCGGCGCTGTTCGAGCGCCTGGTGCTGGAGATCAACCAGGCCGGGCTGAGCTGGGAGACGATCCTGCGCAAGCGCGACGCCTTCCGCAGCGCCTACGACGGCTTCGACGTCGAAGCCGTCGCGGCCTACGGCGAGCGCGACCGCGCGCGGCTGCTCGCCGACGCCGGCATCGTGCGCAACCGCCTGAAGGTGGACGCGGCGATCCACAACGCGCAGGTGGTCCTGTCGCTGCGCGCCTCGCACGGTGGCTTCGCGCGATGGCTCGACGCGCAGGCGACCGATCCGGCGGCCGGGAAGCCGCGCGACAAGGCATCCTGGGTCGGGCTGTTCCGGCGCACGTTCCGGTTCACCGGCGGCGAGATCACCGGCGAGTTCCTGATGAGCCTGGGCTACCTGCCCGGCGCCCATCGCGACGGCTGCCCGGCGCTGGCGCGCATCGCGGCCGCGCGCGCGGCGCTGGGCCTGTGAAGGCTCGCTGGCGGGGAATGCGCCCGCCGCGATTGCGACGGCGACCTGCCGGGAGGGGCGCGGCCGCGCCGGACTACTGCACCGACTGGATCCGCAGGTCGATCTCGTCCTTGCCGTTCTTGCGCTGCAGGATGCGCGCCGGCACCGGCAGGCCGTCGACGACCCAGGCCACGGTTTCCTTGTTGCCGCTGGCGTAGCTCACCTTGGTCGCGGGCCTGGACTTGCCGCCGACGGTGACGTCCTCCTTGCCGACCACCTTGTAGGTGAGCTGCTTGACGCGCCCGTCGTCGACCATCCGGTAGTCCAGCGGCTTCCCGGCGGGAACGTCGCGCGCGAGCTCGAGGTTGAGCAGCAGCGCGTCGACGTCGCCGGGCTGCAGCTTCACCGGGCCGGCGCGCTCGGGCTTGACGTCGCCGCTCCACGTGGCCACGCCGCGGTTCCAGTCGTAGGTCGCCTGCTTGTCGGTCTTCTTGATCAGCAGCAGCGAGGAGTCGGTGCCGGAAAGGGGGCGCCACTTGCCGCCCTGGTCCTCGAACACCGTGCTCTGGTTGAGCTGGATGCCGCTGCTGCCGATGCTGAGCGTGTACTTCCAGCGGTGCCCGCCCTGGGATTCCAGGGTCATCCGGCCCTGTCCCTGCAGGCCCATGTAGCTGGCCTGGTAGCTGGCCGAGAACGGTTCGACGGCGAGCGCCGGCGCGCTGCCCAGCGCCAGCAGCGCGGCGGCGAGCAGGACGGGCTTGCGGATGGGGCGGGGCTTGCTGGTCATCACTGGACTCCCTCGTAAGCGGTCAGCCGCAGGTCGATGCCGTCCTGGCCGTCTTCCCGCTGCAGGATGCGCACCGGCGTCGGCACGCCGTCGGCGACCCAGAAGATGGTCTCATCGTTGCCGCCGTTGACGCGTGAAACCCGCATCGCGTCGTAGCTCATGTCGCCGACGTCGACGGTCTCGGTGCCGTCGGCCACCTGGTAGACGTAGTCGCGCACGCGGCCGCCGTCGACGAACCGGTACTCGAGCCGCCGGCCCGGCCTGGCGTCGCGGATCACCGCCAGGTTGATCAGCAGCCCGCTCATGTCGCCGTCGTGCAGCGGCACCGGCCTGGTGCGCTCCTCCTTGAGGCTGCCCTGCCAGCGCGCGGTGCGCGAGTCCCAGTCGTAGACGCCGCTGACCTTCTTGCCGAGGAACAGGCCCTTGCGGATCGTGCTCTGGCTGAGCGGGCGGAACCGGCCGTCGATGTCGTCGAACACGGTGCTCTGCTGGATGTTGAGCCCGAGGATCCCGGCGAAGCCGCGGTTGCCGCGGATGCCGAGGTCGACGCGCCACTGCGGGCCGGCGTTGTGGACCACCTTCATGGTCGCGTTGCCGGCCAGCGAGCCCTTGTTGTAGGCGTCGTAGTTGGCGACGAAGGGCTCGAGCGCCGCCGGCACGGCGTCTTCCGCCGCGGCCGCCGGATCGGCGGCGGGCGCGGCCTGCTGCGCGTGGCCGGCCGGCAGCCATGCGAGCAGGAGCAGCAGGGCGGGGGCGAGGAGGCGTTTCATGGGGGCGCCATCATGCAAAGCGCTGGTTGGCTCCAAGCTGAAGCGGTCCGCCGGCCGCGCCGTCGACGTGAACGCCGCCTTCAGCCAGCGCGATCCGGCCGGCGGCGAACCAGCGCAGGGTCTCCACCAGCAGCGGATGCTCGCGTTCCAGCACCCGGGCGGCGAGCAGGCCGGCGTCGTCGCCGGGGTGCACCGGCACGCGGGCCTGGGCGATCACCGGGCCGCCGTCGAGGTCGGGGGTGACGAAGTGCACGCTGGCGCCGTGCTCGCTCGCGGCCGCGTCCAGCGCCTGCTGGTGCGTGTGCAGGCCCTTGAACGCCGGCAGCAGCGAGGGATGGATGTTGACGATGCGGCCGCGGCGCGCGTCGACCGCGTCGGCGCCGATCAGGCGCATGTAGCCCGCGCAGACGATCAGGTCCGGCCGCACGGCATCGACGGCGTCGAACAGGGCCGCGTCGAACGCGGCGCGGTCGGCGAAGGCCTTCGGGCCGAGCGCCCGCGCCGGCACGCCGGCGTCGCGCGCGCGCTGCAGCGCCCAGGCCTTGGCGCGGTCGGAGAACACGCCCACGACCCGCGCCGCCAGCGAACCTTCCGCGATCGCGTCGAGGATGGCCTGCAGGTTGCTGCCGCGGCCCGAGGCGAGGACGGCGAGGCGGTAGGGCGGCCGGGAACCGGGAGGCGCGGGCGAGCCGGAAGCCCGCTCAGCCGATGCGGACACGTTCGCCCCCGCCGGCCGGGACGACTTCGCCGATGCGGCGGTGGGACAGGCCCAGGCGATCGAGCTCCGACTCGACCCCGGACACGTCGGATGCCGCGGCCACCAGCACGAAGCCGATGCCGCAGTTGAAGGTGCGCCACATCTCCGCGTCGGCGATCGCGCCCTCGCGTCGCAGCCATTCGAACACCGGCGGCAGCACGATCGCCGAGGCCTCGATCTGCAGCCCCAGCGCGTCGGGCACCACGCGGATGATGTTCTCGGTCAGGCCGCCGCCGGTGACGTGGGCCATGGCGTGCACCGATCCGCCGTGCGCGCCGCGCAGCAGCGCCAGCACCGGCTTCACGTACAGCGCGGTCGGCGCCATCAGCGCGTCCTCGAGCCTCGCGCCGCCGACGTCGGTGTCGCCGGGACGCCCGGCGCGGTCGTAGACGCGGCGGATGAGCGAGTAGCCGTTGGAGTGCGGGCCGCTGGAGGCGATGCCGACCAGCACGTCGCCGGCCTCGACGCGCGCGCCGTCGCGCAGCTCGGACTTCTCCACCGCGCCGACGGTGAAGCCGGCCAGGTCGTACTCGCCGGGCGTGTACATGTCGGGCATCTCGGCGGTCTCGCCGCCGATCAGCGCGCAGCCGGCTAGCTCGCAGCCCCGGGCGATGCCGCCGACCACCGCGACGGTGGTGTCGACGTCGAGCTTGCCGGTGGCGAAGTAATCGAGGAAGAACAGCGGCTCGGCGCCCTGCACCAGCACGTCGTTGACGCACATGCCGACCAGGTCGATGCCGATGCTGTCGTGGCGCCCCAACTGCTGGGCGAGCTTGAGCTTGGTGCCGACGCCGTCGGTGCCGGAGACGAGCACCGGCTCGCGGTACTTGCCCGACAGGTCGAACAGCGCGCCGAAGCCGCCCAGCCCGCCCATCACCTCGGGGCGGAAGCTGCGCCTGACCAGCGGCTTGATGCGCTCGACGACCTGGTTGCCGGCATCGATGTCGACGCCCGCGTCGCGATAGGTCAGCGGGGCGGGGGCGGAAGGGGTCGGGCCGGTCACGGCGACTCGCGGGCGGGGAAAGCGCGGATTTTAGCAGCCGTCGCGGCCGGAACCGGCGCCTGCGCGCGCCCGCGCGGCCGTTGCGCGCCCGTGGGCGGCGCGACGGAATCCCGTCGCGGCCTTTGTGGCACCATTTCCGCCGGTACGCAGGCGGGAAGGCACGATGCAGCAGGCAATCCGATGGACCTGGGCGGCGGCGCTGCTGCTGGCGGGCATGCTGGCGGCAGCCGGCGCCCGCGCGCAGCGGGTGGAGGGCGACCGCGCCGTCGCGCAGGGCCTCTACGCGACCGAAGTGCAGGTGAACAGCCAGGGCGAGACCGAGCGCAACGCCGCCTTCTCGCGCGCGCTGGCCGAGGTGCTGGCCAGGCTGTCGGGCGACCGCGGCGCCGCGGCCCGCCCGGGCGTGGGCCGCGAGCTGCGCCGTGCCAAGGACTACGTCGACGGCTACGACTACCGCCAGGACGAGGGCGTCGCGGCCAGCGGCGCGCCGAGCTACACCACCACGCTGGTCGTGCGCTTCCGCCAGGACGACGTCGACGGGCTGGCCGCGGCGCTCGGCCTGCCGGTCTGGCCGGAACCGCGGCCCAAGCCGGTGCTGTGGCTGGCGATCGACGACGGCTCGGGCCCGCGGCTGGTGGCGCTGGCGCAGAACAAGGTCGCGCAATCGGTCCTGCAGCGGGCGAAGCAGCGCGGCTACAGCCTCGGCCTGCCGGCCGGCGGCGCCGCCGAGCAGGCCGCGGTCGGCGCGATCTGGCGCGGCGACGCCGGCGCGATCGCGCGCCTGTCCTCGCGCTACAGCCCGCCGATGCAGCTGATCGGCAAGCTCTACCGCGGCGGGGGCGGCTGGAAGGCCGACTGGATCTTCGTCGACCACGGCCGCACGCTGTCGAGCTGGAGCACCGGCGACGCCGATGCGCGCCGGGCGATGGCCGGCGGCGCGGACGGCGCCGCGGATGCGCTGGTGAAGCGCTACGCCAAGCGCACGTCCGCCGGCGCCGCCGGCAAGTACCGGGTCACCTTCATCGGCATCGACGACGGCGCCGACTACGTGCGCCTGTCGGCGCTGCTGCAGGGCATGTCGGTGGTGCGCGGCATCACCCCGCTGCGGGCGACGCCGGACGGGCTGGAGGTCGAGCTCGACCTGCTCTCCGGCCTGCCGGGCTTCCGCCGGATGGCCGACGAGGACGTCCTGCAGGAGGTCGGCAGCCCCGGGGGCGAGCCCGCCCCCGGCGCGGTGGTCGCGCCGGTCGTGTTCCGCCTCCTGTAGGCAGGCGCCGGCTTCACGCCCATGGACGACGCCGCGAACGACATCGCCCGCTTCCTCAAGCGCCTGCAGTGGGCGCTGGTGGCGCTGGCCGCGGGCTGGCTGGTCTGGCTGCTCGGCCCGATCCTGACCCCGTTCGTGGTCGCCGCGCTGCTGGGCTGGCTCGGCGACCCGCTGGTCGACCGCCTCGAGCGCGCCGGCCGTTCGCGCAACACCGCCGTGATCCTGGTGTTCGCGCTGATGGCGCTGCTGCTGGTGCTGGCGCTGCTGATCCTGGTGCCGACGCTGCAGCGCCAGGTCCTGACCCTGGTCGAGTCGCTGCCGCACTACCGCGACTGGTTCGTCGGCACCGCGATCCCGTGGCTGGAGCGGCGCACCCACCTGCAGCTGTCGACCTGGCTGGACCCGGAGTACATGATCGAGCAGCTGCGCGTGCACTGGGAGCGCGCCGGCGGCATCGCCACCACCGCGCTGGGCTACCTGTCGCGCTCGGGCTTCGCGGTGTTCGCCTGGATGGCCAACATCGTGCTGGTCCCGGTGCTGACGTTCTTCTTCCTGCGCGACTGGGACCTGTTCGTCGAGCGCGCGGCCTCGCTGATCCCCCGCGCGCAGCTCGGGACGGTGTCGCGGCTGGCGCAGGAGTCGAGCGACATGCTCGGCGGCTTCCTGCGCGGCCAGTTCACGGTGATGCTGATCCTCGGCGCGATGTACGGCATCGGCCTGTGGGCGATCGGCCTGGACCTGGGCCTGCTGATCGGCATCGTCGCCGGCCTGCTGACCTTCGTGCCCTACCTGGGGCCGACCAGCGGCGTGGTGTTCGGCGTGATCGCGGCGCTGGTGCAGTACGGCGACTGGAAGCACGTGGCCGGGGTGCTGGCGGTGTTCGGCGTCGGCCAGGTGATCGAGAGCTACTGGCTCACGCCCAAGCTGGTCGGCGACCGCATCGGACTGCATCCGGTGGCGGTGATCTTCGCGGTGCTCGCCGGCGGCCAGCTGTTCGGCTTCCTCGGCATGCTGCTGGCGCTGCCGGTGGCGGCGGTGGCCAACGTGCTGCTGCGCTACGCGCACGCGCGCTACACCCACAGCCGGCTGTACGCGGGCGCGGCGCCGGCGCCCGGCACCGCGGACGAGCGGGTGAGCGAGGGCGGCATCATCCTGCCCGCCGAGGAACGCGAAGAGCGCGACGAACGCGAAGCCCCGCGCGACGGCGACGACGAGGCGTGAGCCCGCGGCCGCCGATGGCGGGACAGCTGCCGCTGGCGCTGCGCTATCCGCCCGACCAGCGTTTCGATGGCTTCGTCGGCGCGCCGGCGGGCGCGCTCGCGCAGCTCGACGCGCTCGCGCAAGGCAATGCGGGCGACTGGCTCTATCTCGCCGGCGCGACGGGGTCCGGCAAGACCCACCTGGCGATCGCGGCCTGCGCCGCGGCCGAGTCCGCGTCCCGCCGCGCCGCCTACCTGCCGCTCGCGCCGGCCGCGGGCCGCCTGGGCGACGCGCTCGGGGCGCTGCACGACTACGCGCTGGTCGCGCTCGACGGCCTGGACGCCGTCGCCGGCGCGCGCGCCGACGAGGTCGCGCTGTTCGACTTCCACAACCGCGCCCGCGACGCCGGGATGGCGGTGCTCTACACCGCGCGCGCCGCGCCGGACGCGCTGCCGCTGGCGCTGCCCGACCTGCGCTCGCGGCTGTCGCAGTGCGCGCGCATCGCGCTGGCGCCGCTGGACGACGCCGGCCGCCGCGAGGTGCTGCGCCTGCGCGCGCGCCGGCGCGGGTTGGCGATCGACGAGGCGGCGATCGACTGGCTGCTGCGGCGCGTCGACCGCGACCTGTCGAGCCTGGCGGCGCTGCTCGACCGCCTCGACCGCGCCTCGCTGGCGGCGCAGCGGCGGATCACGGTGCCGTTCCTGCGCCAGGTGCTGGGCGGCAACGCCGTGTAGGAGCGACTGAAGTGGCGACGCTACGCTTGTGGGAGCGGCTTCAGCCGCGAGCCGTTCGGGCGGATGTGCGGCCGTGGAAAAGCTCGCGGCTGAAGCCGCTCCCACAAGCGCGGGTGGCGGTTTCCGCAGCGCCTACCGGGTGCCGCTGCGCAGCGTCGCGTCGAGCTGCGCCAGCCGCTCCGGCGTGCCGACGTCGGTCCAGCGCCCGCGGTGGCGCTCGCCCGTCGCGCGTCCGCGCGTCATCGCCGCGCGCAGCAGCGGCACCAGCCTGAAGCGCGGCGGATCCTCGTCCACGCCGGGAGCGGCCCCGACCGCGTCGCGCCAATCGTCGAACAGCGACCGGCGGTACACGCCGATGCCGGCGAAGGTCAGCCGCGGCTCGCCGGCGTCGGCGACGCGGCCGTCGGCGCCCAGCGCGAAGTCGCCGCGCGGATGGTGGGCGGGATTGTCGACCAGCACCAGGTGGACGTCGCCCGCGGGCTCGCGCGGCAGCCGGGCGAAGTCGCAGTCGGTCCAGATGTCGCCGTTGACGGCGAGGAAGGGCGCGTCGCCGAGCAGCGGCAGCGCGCGCAGCATGCCGCCGCCGGTTTCCAGCGGCGTCGGCCCTTCGTACGAGTAGTGGATCCGCAGGCCCCAGCGCCCGCCGTCGCCCAGCACGCCGGGAAACTGGCCGGCCAGCCAGCTGGTGTTGACGACGACCTCGCGCACGCCGGCCGCGGCGAGCCTTTCCAGGTGCCAGGCGATCAGTGGCTTGCCGCCGGCCTGCAGCAACGGCTTGGGCGTGGCGTCGGTCAGCGGGCGCATGCGCTCGCCCAGGCCGGCGGCGAAGACCAGCGCCTTCATGCCGCCGCCAGCGCCCGCATCGCCGGCTTGATCCGATGTTCCAGCAGCCCGGCCAGCGGCTGCAGCTGCGGATGCCGCGGCAGCACCTCGTCGAGGTAGCCGATGAAGCGCGGCGCGTCGGCGAGGTAGCGCGGCTTGCCGTCGCGATGGTGCAGGCGGGCGAAGATGCCGAGGATCTTGAGGTGGCGCTGCACGCCCATCCAGTCGGCGTCGCGCAGGAACGGCTCCAGCGGCGGCACCGGCAGGCCCGCTTCCGACGCGCGCGCGTGGTAGTCGCGCAGCCAGCCGTCGACGCGCGCCAGCGGCCAGCCCACGAACGCGTCCTTGAACAGGCTGGCCGGGTCGTAGGCGATCGGCCCGGCCACGCAGTCCTGGAAGTCGAGCACCGCCGGACCCGGCGCGACCGGCATCAGGTTGCGCGGCATGAAGTCGCGGTGCACGAGCACCCGCGGCTGCGCCAGCGCGTTGTCCATCAGCCGGCGCTGGACGAGTTCGAGCCCGTCCAGGTCGGCGCATTCCAGCGACAGCCCGAGGTGGCGCCGCAGGAACCATTCCTCGAACAGGCCGGCGTCGCGCTGCAGCAGGGCCTCGTCGAAGCCGCGCATGCCGGCCGGCGGCGCGATCGCCTGCAGCCGCAGCAGCTGCCCGATGGCCGCTTCGAAGTGGCGGTCGGCGTTGCCCTCGTCGAGGACCTGCGCGAGCGTCGGCCCGCCGAGGTCCTCGAGCAGCAGGAAGCCCTGGTCCAGGTCGTGCGCGAGCACCCGCGGCACGCGCACGCCGCCGGCTTCGAGCAGGTCGCGGATGCGCAGCCACGGACGCGCGTCCTCGAGCTCGGGCGGCGCGTCCATGACGATGCGCGACGGCGCCGCGCCGCCGGTGCGCCAGTAGCTGCGGAAGCCGGCGTCGACCGATGCGCGCTGCAGTTCGAGCGCGGGTTCTGCGGTGGCCTGGCGCGCCCAGTGCAGGCGCTGCGCGTCGCGCGGCCGGAGCGGAACTTGCATCGGCGTTCAGTCCCCAGCCAACGGTAACGGACCGGGCACAGGATAAACTCCCGGCACCTTTCCGGCGAGGCCGCCCATGACCCGGACGACGACGCGCCTGCAACCGGTCCTGCTCTCGGGCGGCTCCGGCACGCGCCTGTGGCCGCTTTCGCGCGAGGCCTATCCGAAGCAGTTCCTCGCCCTGGCCGGCGAGCGCACCATGCTGCAGGACACCTGGCTGCGGGTCGCGGAACTGGCCGGCGGCGCGGCGCCGATCGTGGTCGCCAACGAGGAGCACCGCTTCCTCGCCGGCGAGCAGCTGCGTCAGGTCGGCGTGGCGCGCGCCGCGATCGTGCTCGAGCCGGCCGGCCGCAACACCGCGCCGGCGATCGCCGCGGCGGCGCTGCAGGCGATGGCCGGCGGCGAGGATCCGCTGCTGCTGGTGCTGCCGTCCGACCACGTCGTCCGCGATCCCGAGGCCTTCCGTGCGGCGGTGCGCGAGGCCGCTCCGGCGGCGGAGCAAGGCGCGCTGGTGACCTTCGGCATCGTGCCCGAATCGCCGGAGACGGGGTTCGGCTACATCCAGTCGGCGGCGGGCGAGGGCGTGCGCCGGGTGCGCCGCTTCGTCGAGAAGCCCGACGCCGCCACCGCGCGGCAGTACCTGGATGCCGGCGGCTACTACTGGAACAGCGGCATGTTCCTGTTCCGCGCCTCGCGCTACCTGGCCGAGCTGGCGCGTTTCCGCCCCGACATCCTGTCCGCCGTGCGCGCCGCCTTCGACGGCGCCAAGCGCGACGGCGACTTCGTGCGCCTGGACCAGGACGCGTTCGCCGCCTGCCCGTCGGATTCGATCGACTACGCAGTGATGGAGAAGACCGGCGACGCGATGGTGCTGCCGGTCGAGATCGGCTGGAACGACGTCGGCTCGTGGTCGGCGCTGTGGGACGTCAGCGAGCAGGACGGCGAGGGCAACGCCCGGCACGGCGACGTGATCGCGGTCGACAGCCGCAACAGCTACGCCTACGCGCGGCGGCTGGTGGCGCTGGTGGGCGTCGAGGACCTGGTGGTCGTCGAGACCGACGACGCCGTGCTGGTGGCGCGCAAGGACAAGGTGCAGCAGGTCAAGGACGTGGTGGCGAAGCTCAAGGCCGAGCAGCGCAGCCACGCGGTGCTGCACCGCGAAGTGCACCGGCCCTGGGGCAGCTACGACTCGGTCGACCAGGACGACGGCTTCCAGGTCAAGCGGATCAAGGTCAAGCCCGGCGCGCGGCTGTCGCTGCAGTCGCACAGGCACCGTGCCGAGCACTGGATCGTAGTCCGCGGCACCGCGCGGGTGACGCGCGACAACGACGTGTTCGAGCTGCACGCCAACCAGTCGGCCTACATCCCGCTCGGCGCGAAGCACCGGCTGGAGAATCCCGGCACCGAGATGCTCGAGCTGATCGAGGTGCAGTCGGGCGACTACCTGGGCGAGGACGACATCGTCCGCTACGAGGACGTCTACGGCCGCTCGTAGTTTCCTTCCTGCCCGCGAGCGTGGGGGCGGGGGGCGCCGCCCGGGGGGGGGGGGGCGGGGCCCCCCCCCCCAAACACCCCGGGGGTGGCCCCCCC
>JAYRKR010000135.1:0-4562 GCA_041905645.1 Luteimonas sp. | reverse complement strand
CGGCGGTGGTGGAGCGGGCGCTGATGCTCTCGATGGCCGACGCGTGACCGCGGGTCGGCGCGCCCCTGGGGCGCGACGCTCCCCCGCGCAAGCGGATCGCGCCCATGGGGCGCTCCTACAAATGCGTTGACAGCCGCGCGTCGCCGCCCAAGCATTCGCCCATGCCCCTGTCCCGCCTGCTGACGCCCAAGCCGCGCGCGCTCGAGCGCGACACCTTCGCGCTCGTGCTCGGGGACGGCCACAGCGTCGAGATCCAGCGCGTGCGCGACCCGCGCGCGCGGCGGCTGCGGCTGTCGGTGGACGAGCGCGGCGCACGCCTGACCCTGCCGCGGCGCGCGAGCCTCGTCTCCGGCGAACGCTTCGTGCGCGAGCACGGCGACTGGCTGCTCGCGCAGCTCGCGCTGCATGCCGACGACGGCGGCATCGCGCCGCTGCGGCCGGGCGTCACCGCGCGCCTGCCGCTGCGCGGGCAGCTGCTGCCGCTGCGCTGGGAGGATGGCCGCTACGCGCGGCTGGAAGCCGACGCCGACGGCCTGCGCCTGCGAGCGCCGTCGCGCGCGGGACTGCCGGCGCTGCGCCGCGCGCTGCGCGACTTCTACGAAGCGCAGGCGCGCGCCGACCTCGGCCGCTGGCTGCCGCGCCACCTGCCCACCCTGCCGCGCGCGCCGGCGCGGATCCGCTTCAAGGTGATGTCCTCGCAGTGGGGCTCGCTGGCGCCGGACGACGCGATGTCGCTGGACCTGTCGCTGGTGCTGGGCCCGCCGGCGGCATTCGAGTACGTGCTGGTGCACGAGCTCTGCCACCTGGTCCACCGCGACCATTCGCCCGCGTTCTGGCGCGAGGTCGAGGCCCGCTTCCCGGGCTGGCGGGCGCAGCGCGACTGGTTCCACGCCGAGGGGCGCCGGCTCAAGGCCGGGCTGCGGCGCCTGCTGGCCTGCTGACCGCCCGCACCGCGTTTTCCCGGGGTATCCGCGGCCATCGACCGGCCCAGGGGACCCGCCGTGCCGATCCGCCCACCCGTCCTGCCCGCTGCAGCGCTGGCCCTGGCCGCGTTCGCGGCATCTGGCTGCCGCCCGGCCCACGAGGCGCTCGCCGACGCGGGCGCCGGCCCGCCGTCCGTTCCGATGCCGGCGCAGGGGCGCTCGGCCGCCGCGCCGGCGCCGATCGCGCTGGGCGAGGACACGCTGCCGCTGCCCGGCGACTTCCCTGACGACGTCTACCTGCCGCCGCACTACCGCATCAGCAGCGTGATGGACCGCGGCGACCTGCGCGTGGTCAGCCTGCAGGCGCCGGGACGGGTGGCGGGGCTGTTCGGCGCCGCCAGCATGGCGATGCGCGAGCGCGGCTGGAAGCAGACCCTGGCGATGCAGGAGTCGGGCGACAGCGCGATCCTGAGCTACGAGAAGGACCGGCGCGCCGCGGTGCTGTCGTTCACCGGCGGCGGCATGCAAGCCGTGACGATGAGCGTGCAGCTGCGCAACGACGCGCCCTAGGCGGTCAACGCAGCAGGAAGTCGCCGATCGCGGCCGCCACCGCCGCGGGGTCCTCCATGTGCAGGTGGTGGCCGCCGCCGATGACCACCTGCTCGCCCTGCGGCAGCAGCGCGGTGCGCTCGCTGCGCAGCGGCTCGGGCAGGTAGGGCTGCGGCGGATCGGCGTAGACCACGCGGACCGGGCACTCGATGCCCGCGACCAGGTCGCGGATCTGCGCCTCGGTCATGCGCACCATCGTCGGCAGGGTCAGGCGCGGGTCGCTGCTCCACTGCCAGCCGCCCGGCTCCTGGCCGGGATGCGCCGGACGCAGGCCGCGTTCGACGAGCAGGCGCGCGGCGGCCTCGCCCAGGCCGTTGGCCCGCATCCGCGCCTGGATCGCCGGCGCCGGATCGGGAAACAGCCGCAGCCGCTTGCCCGGCAGCGCGCGGGTGGCGGCGACGGCGTCGCGCAGCCGCCGCACCGTGTTCTCCGGCGCCTCGGCCAGCGCCCCCAGCGCCTCGATCGCCACCAGCCGCCGCACCCGCGCCGGGCTGCCGGCCGCGACCAGGCTGGCGATGCCCGCGCCCATCGAATGCCCGAGCAGGGCGAACTCGTCCCAGCCCAGCGCGTCGGCGATGTCGAGCACCGCGTGCAGCGCGCCGGCGAAGGAATAGTCGGCGCCCGGCGGCAGGTGCGCGCTGCGGCCGTGGCCGGGCAGGTCGGGCGCGACCAGGTCGAGGCCGCCCAGGCGCGGCGCCAGCGGCACGAAGCTGGCGGCGTTGTCGAGCCAGCCGTGCAGCGCCAGCACCCGCGGGGCGCCGGGCTCGCCCCAGCGCAGGCCCTCGATGCGCCCCAGCGGGATCTCGAGCGCGAATTCGCGCATCAGCCCCAGGCCCCGAGTTCGCGCTCCGCCAGCGCCGCCAGCGCGGCGGCGTGCGCCGGCGCGTCGTTGAGGCAGGGGATGTAGGACAACGTCCCGCCGCCCGCGGCGCGGAAGAAGCCGGCGTTCTGCATCGCGATCTCCTCCAGCGTTTCCAGGCAGTCGACCGCGAAGCCCGGGCACAGCACGTCGATGCGGCCCAGGCCGGAGGCGCCGAGCGCGCGCACGGTGGCGTCGGTGGCCGGCTGCAGCCACTGCTCGCGGCCGAAGCGCGACTGGAAGGTGGCCAGCCACTCGCCCGGCCCGAGCCCGAGTGCCTGCGCGAGCGCGGCCGCGGCGGCGTGGCACTGCGCGCCGTAGGGATCGCCGGCGTCGGCCAGGCGCTGGGGGATGCCGTGGAACGAGAACAGCAGCCGCTCGCCGCGCCCCTGCGCCTGCCAGTGCGCCCGCACGCTGTCGGCGAGCGCCGCGACCACGCCTTCGTCGGTCGCGTACTGGTCGACCATGCGCAGCGCCGGCGCGGCCGGATCCTTCGCCACCGCCGCCAGCGCGTCGGCGACCGAAGCGGTGGTGGTGGTCGAGTACTGCGGGTACAGCGGCAGCACCAGCACGCGCACGCAACCCTGCGCGCGCAGTGCGGCGACCGCCCCCGCGATCGCGGGGGCGCCGTAGCGCATCGCGTGGCCGACGCGCACGCCGGGCAGGCGCTGCTGCACCGCCTCGGCCAGGCAGCGCGTATGCACCGCCAGCGGCGAGCCGCCGTCCATCCAGATCTCGGCGTACTTGCGCGCCACCCGCGGCGAGCGCAGCGGCAGGATCAGCCCGTGCAGCAGCGGAAGCCACAGCAGGCGCGGCACCTGCACGACGCGCCGGTCGCTCAGGAACTCGGCCAGGTAGCGGCGCACCGCCGCGGGCGTCGGCGCCTCGGGCGTGCCGAGGTTGGCCAGGAGCAGGCCGTCGTGCGGGGCGGCGTCGACGGCGGCGTCGGGCGTGCGGGCGGGGTCGGCTGGCATCCGTAATAGGATCGCACGCGCGGGCGGGCGCGCCGGCGGGCCGGTGTTGCTCCGTACTTCGCGGCCCCCTTTCCGCGCGGGCTCTTGCTCCCGGGCTCTTCCTCGTGGAGCTGCTTCCTCGTGAGGCATCCTCGGGCCTTGCAGGCTTCCTTGTGGGAGCGACGGAAGTCGCGACGCTCGCGGCAGCCGGGGAGGTCCCTGTCGCGACTCCCGTCGCTCCCACATCCGTCGCTCCACATCCCGCGATTCCACATCCGGCGCCCTGCAAGCGCCGCCCCACGCATGCGGCGCCCCTGCATGCGCCCGCGCCGCATGCACCACCCCGGCTCCGGCCGGGGCATCGCAAAGCCGCCCCCCGCTCCCTCAGAATCGATTCATCCCGCCGCCACTAGCCTGAGCCGATCGCGTCGCGAAGCCGCGACCCACTTACCGGAGCCCGCCATGTCCCTGTCGAACGCCTCCCGCCCGCGCGCCGTCGTCTCGCCGCGCAGGGCGCTCCTCGCCGCGGCGCTGGTCCTCTCGCTCGGCGTGGCCGCTTCCGCGCACGCCGGCGCCGACGAGGACGCGCGCGCGCGCAACGCGGTGCGCGTGCTCACCGACATCCAGGCGATCCCGGAGGCGGCGATCCCGGACAAGCTGCTCGACGAGGCGCGTGCGATCGTGGTCGTGCCCGACTCGCTCAAGGTCGGCCTGGTGCTCGGCGGCCGCAGCGGCCACGGCCTGATGTCGGTGAAGTCGCCCGACGGCACCTGGTCCAACCCGGTGTTCGTCAAGCTCACCGGCGGCAGCATCGGCTTCCAGGCCGGCGTGCAGTCGTCGGACATCGTGCTGGTGTTCCGCAACGACCGCAGCCTGGAATCGATCGTCAACGGCAAGGTCACCCTCGGCGCCGACGCCGGCGTGGCCGCCGGCCCGGTCGGGCGCAACGCGGCGCTGGCCACCGACGGCCAGCTCAAGGCCGAGATCTGGTCGTGGTCGCGCGCGCGCGGGCTGTTCGCCGGCGTGGCGCTGGACGGCGCGGTGCTGACGATCGACGACGCCGCCGACGAGGCGGTGTACGGCAGGGACACCACCCCGCGGATGGTCTTCGAGGGCCGCGCGCCGGGCGCGCCGTCGTCGGCGGTGGTGTCCTTCCGCGACGAGCTCGAGGAGGCCACCGCGGCCGCGCGCGCCGCACGCGGCACCGACGCGGCCGGG
>JAYRKR010000134.1:0-4607 GCA_041905645.1 Luteimonas sp. | reverse complement strand
CACTTGGGACTTGAATCCGCCAACCAAAGAAAAGGCTTCCCCGACAAGCCTCCCGTCGCGCTTCAAGGACGCAGGGATTTTTCTACAGGACATCCATGTCCTGTAGAAAAACGCCGCACGTCCTGTGCGGCGCCCTCCGGGTCTGCGGGACGATGCGGTGGTTTCGTTGATGCCGGAAAGCAATGGCAACAGCAAGAGCAAGAGCAAGAGCAACAAGGGTAACGGCTACGGCGAGACCGTTAGGTTGCCTGCCGCACCAGGTAGAGGGCGGCCAGCCCGATCGCCAGGAACACCGCGCCGACCACGCGCAAACGATGGTTCTCCATCGACTGCATCTGCTCGGCCATGCGCTTCCACGCCGCCGGGAAGGCGAACAGCAACAGCCCCTCCAGCACCGCGACCAGGCACAGCGACGCCCACAGGTCCGACATCGGGCTACTTGTCGTTGCGCATGTACTGCAGGAACGGGTCGTTGCGGTCGAGCACGATCACGCTGGAGCCGTCGGCGAAGGCCTTGCGGTAGGCCTCCAGGCTGCGCTGGAAGGCGTAGAAGCCGGCGTCGCGGCTGGCCGCCTCGCCGTAGATCCGGGTGGCCTGCGCGTCGCCCTCGCCGCGCAGCTTCTGCGCGTCGCGCTCGGCCTCGGCCAGGATCACGGTCTGGTCGCGGTCCGCCTTGGAGCGGATCGTCTGCGCCTGCTCCTCGCCCTCGGCGCGCAGGCGGCTGGCGACCTGCTGGCGCTGCGCGCTCATGCGCCGGTAGACGTCCCGGATCACCTTGCTGTCGGTCGGCAGGTCGATCTTCTTGATGCGCAGGTCGATGATGCGGATGCCGATGTTGGCCGCGCCCTTGTTGATGTTGTCGAGCTGGCGCCCGATCACCTCGGAACGGTTGCCCGACACCACCTGCGACAGGGTGCGCGCATTGATCTCGTTGCGCAGCGAATCCTTGATGATCGGCGCGAGGCGGTCGACCGCGACGTCCTCGCTGCCGCCGGTGGCGCGATAGAAGGCGCGCACGTCCTCGATCATGCCGACCGCGAAGAAGTCCACCGACACGTCCTTGCGCTCCGAGGTCAGGTAGCGCTCCGGCTCGGCGTCGAGCACCTGCAGGCGGCGGTCGAACACCAGCGCGTTCTCGACCAGCGGCCACTTGAAGTGCAGCCCGGGGCCGATGTCGCTGCGCGCGACGCGGCCCAGGTTGAGCACGATGGCGGTGTGGCCCTCGGCCACCACGTAGATCGAGCCCATCAGCGCGAACAGCGCGACGACCACGGCCGGGATCAGGATGTTGAGTCTCATCGGCTCGGCTCCTCGTCGCCGCCGCGCGGATTGCGGCCGGGGCGGACGTCGTCGTCGGGGGCGGCGTTGACGGTCGGGGCGACCAGGTCGGGCGTGAGCAGCGGCGGCGCGGCCGTCGCGCCGCCGCCGGCCGGCTTCTCCATCGGCACGTAGATCAGCTGGCGGCCGTCGCCGCCGACGATGGTGCGGTTGCCGGCCAGCACCTGCTGCACGGTCTCGAGCCACAGGCGCTTGCGGGTGACCT
Source organism: Luteimonas sp. (assembly GCA_041905645.1). GTDB lineage: Bacteria > Pseudomonadota > Gammaproteobacteria > Xanthomonadales > Xanthomonadaceae > Luteimonas. The sequence goes on along the minus strand of JAYRKR010000134.1, from coordinate 3,064 downwards.
CGGGCGCGCCGCGGTACTGGTCGACCAGCAGGCTGAAGCGGTCGGCGTCGCCGGTCGCGCGCGCGATGGCCGCGGTCCTGTAGCCCTCGGCGACGGTACGCACGCGCGCGGCCTGGCCGCGCGCCTCAGGCACGATCTTGGCCGCGTAGGCGCGCGCCTCGCTGATCAGGCGGTCCTTGTCCTGCTGCGCGCTGTTGACGTCGTCGAAAGCCGGCTTGACCTCCTCCGGCGGCCGCGCGTTGGGCAGGTTGAGCTCGGTGACGACCAGCCCGGTGCGGTAGGCGTCCAGCGACTTCTGCAGCTGGGTGCGCGCGGACACCGCCAGCGCCTCGCGCGCGCCGAGCACGGTGTCGAGGTCGGAGCGGCCGACCTGCTCGCGCACGGTCGACAGCACCGCCTGCTTCAGCATCTCGTCGGCGTCGCGGCTGCCGAACAGGTATTTCTGCGGGTCGTTCACCCGGTACTGCACGTTGATCTCGACCTGGACGATGTTCTCGTCGCTGGTGAGCACCGGCACGTTGTCGCCGAAAGTCTTGATCTGGGTGGCGGCGACCTTGGTCACGCGCTCGACCGGCCACGGCAGCTTGAAGTGCGGGCCCGGCTGCAGCACGCGCGAGAACTGGCCGAAGCGCAGCACCACGCCGCGCTCCTGCTCGGCGACCAGCACGAAGCAGTTGAAGGCCAGCCACAGCACCAGCGCCAGGCCGATCCAGCGCAGCGGGTTGCCGCCGTCGAACATGCCGCGGAAGCCGTCGAACAGCCCGCCGAGGCCACCGCCTTTGCCACGCTGCGGTTTCCAGGGATTGCGCCGGCGCTCGTTGCCCTGGCCGCCGTCGTCGTTCTTGCCGGGAATGTTCCAGGCCATGCCTGCTCCAATCGGGGATCTGGCGCCGCGACCGGAGCGGGCGCGCGCGGGGGACAGTCTACTAGGTCGGGTCGGGTCCGCCCGGAAGCAAGGAGGCCATTCCCCGGACGGCAGGCCGGTCCTATGTCGCGGCCGCGACGGCGGGCAACAGCCGCCGCAGCGGCTCGCCGTCGGCATCGGCCGCCAGCCGCTGCGCGTCGGTCGCGGGCAGGTCGATGGACAGCGTCCAGCCCTGCTCGTCGTGGCGTTCGCCGCGGATGGCATCGAGCGCATGCAGCCGCGCGCGCAGGCGCCCGGCCGACGGCGGCAGGCGCAGGTCCGCGACGATCCGGCGCAGGCCCAGCCGCGCCGCCAGCGCGTCGCGCAGCAGGTCGAGGCCGAGGCCGTCGCGGGCGGAGATCCACACGCGCTCGCGCACGCTCGCATCCGGCTGGTCGCCGCCGGGACGATCGTGGCGCGGCCGCACGACGCGGACCGGACCGCCGTTCCCGTCGGCCTGCAAGGCCGCGCCGTCGGCCGCCCCCAGCCGGTCGATCTTGTTGTAGACCAGCAGCTGCGGGATGTCGCCGGCGCCGATCTCGGCGAGCACGGCGTCGACCTGGGCGATGCGTTCCTCGCGCAGCGGGTCGGCGGCGTCGACCACGTGCAGCAGCAGGTCGGCCTCGCGCGCCTCGCTCAGGGTCGAGCGGAACGCCGCGACCAGCTCGTGCGGCAGGTCGCGCACGAAGCCGACGGTGTCGGCGAGCACCACGGCGCCGCCCGGCAGCACGATGCGGCGCACCGTCGGGTCGAGGGTGGCGAACAGCTGGTCGGCCGCATACGCATCGGCGCCGGTGAGCGCGTTGAACAGCGTCGACTTGCCGGCGTTCGTGTAGCCGACCAGCGCGACGCGCGGCATCTCGCTGCGCACCCGCGCGCGGCGCATCTGGGTGCGCTGCACCTCGACCTTCTCGAGCCGCCTCGAAAGCTGCTCGACCCGCTTCTGCAGCAGCCGGCGGTCGGTCTCGAGCTGGGTCTCGCCGGGGCCGCGCAGGCCGATCGAACCGCCGCGCTGGCGCTCCAGGTGGGTCCAGCCGCGGACCAGTCGCGTGGCCATGTGGCGCAGCTGGGCGAGCTCGACCTGCAGCTTGCCCTCGGCGCTGCGGGCGCGCTGGGAAAAGATGTCGAGGATCAGGCCGGTGCGGTCCACCACCCGCCGCTGCAGCGCCTTCTCCAGGTTGCGCTCCTGGCCGGGCGTGAGGGCATGGTTGACCAGCACGAGGTCCGCGCCGGTGGCGTCGGCCGCGGCCCTGACCTCCTCGAGCTTGCCGCTGCCGATCAGGGTGGCGGGATTGGGCCGGTCGATGCGGGCATTGACCAGGGTCGCGACGGTGGCGCCGGCCGAGCGCGCGAGGTCGGCGAATTCCTCGACCATCCCCTCGTCCGGCGGGCCGCCGGCATGCGGCTGGATCAACAGGGCGTTCTCGCCCTTGCGCGAGCGTTCGAAGAGTTGGGTCGGCATCGTGCGCCCGTGGTCTTGGGGACCGACGATATGGCGGCGCCGGCGCGCCGACGCAAGCCTATTCGGCCTCGTCGCCGCCCACTTCCTCGTCCTTGTCGCCGCCGGCCTCGGTCGGATGGACGTAGCCGCCACCCGGCCCGACGCGCACGTTGCGCGCCGGTACCACGGTCGAGATCGCGTGCTTGTAGACCATCTGGCTGACGGTGTTGCGCAGCAGCACCACGAACTGGTCGAAGGATTCGACCGTGCCCTGCAGCTTGATGCCGTTGACCAGGTAGATGGACACCGGCACGCGCTCGCGCCGCAGCGCGTTCAGGAAAGGATCCTGCAGAGATTGCCCCTTGGACATGCGTGTTTCCCCAGCTTGGTTATTGTTGTTCTGGCTTGCGCCCCTCTTCGCCCGACCCGTACCCCACGGCGGCGACAAGGCCGATGTTATACAACAGTTCAGGCGCGTGGGCGCCGCGTGGATGAGACGCCGGTCCCAGCCCGGGGCGGCCGTGGCGGCGCGAAACCGGATCCGGCGCGCGTATTCGTGGCATGGACGCGCGGGCGGCCGCCGGGCCCCCTCAGGCCCCCGATCGGTCCAGGAACAGGTCCAGCGCCTCCGCCAGCCTTGCGCCGTCCACGGCCGGATCGAACCAGCGCGCGTCGAGCTCGCCGCGCAGCCAGGTGAGCTGGCGCTTGGCCAGCTGGCG
>JAYRKR010000031.1:0-34624 GCA_041905645.1 Luteimonas sp. | reverse complement strand
GGGCGCGGACGCCGCCGCGCGCGCGGCGGCGAGGATGCGCGCGTCCAGCGCCGGCGACGGTTCGCCGGACGGCGCGAGGCGGGCCAGCCGCTCGGCCAGCGCGCGTTCTTCCGGCGTCAACGGCTCGTGCCCGGTGCCTTCGGGATGGCCGGGACCGGTGCTCATGCCGCTCCCCCCAGCCGCGCGCGCAGCTTGTCCATCGCGTAGCGCAGGCGCGACTTCACGGTTTCCCGGCCCACGCCGGTGATGGCGCCGATCTCTTCCAGGGTCAGCTCCTGTTCCAGCCGCAGCAGCAGCACCTCGCGCTGCTCGCCGGGCAGCTCGTCGAGCGCGAGCTGCAGGCCGCGGCGCTGCTCGAATTCCGACAGCGTGCGCTCGGGCGTGTCGGGATCGGGTATGCGGGCGGTGCGCTCGTCGGCGTTCTCCGGCGCGGGCGGGCGGTATTGCAGCGCGCGCCAGTGGTCGGCCAGGCGGTTGTGGGCGATGCGATAGAGCCAGCTGGAGAAGGAGGCGTCCGGCGTCCAGCCCGCGCGCGCGGCAATCACCCGCTGCCAGATGTCCTGGAACAGGTCGTCGGCCAGCGCGCCGTCGCGCAGCTGGCGCAGCAGGAAGCGGTACAGGCGGGTGCGATGGCGCGCGTAGAGCTGTTCGAACGCCTCAGCCCGGCCGGCCGCGTAGGCGAGCATCAGCGCTTCGTCGCTGGTGTCGCCGCTGGTGCCGGCGCTGCGGGTCGCGACATCGTCCATCGGCGGCAGGTTAAGCGCTGCCGGGGTGGAGGGAAAGCCCGGACCGGGACGCCGCCGTCCGGCCCGGCCGCGCGGGATGGCGACTGCGTTCACCGGACGGCGGTCCTGCCCGGCCGGGCGGGCTCAAGCCGGGGCCACGACTTGCCGTTTATGGAAAAAAGCGGCGTTATGCCCAATGATGCCGCCGGGGGAAGTCCAGCAGCGTGCGAACCGTGGCGCAGACAAAGAGAATTCCGGCGCCGTCGGGGCCGACCGCCGGCCTTGCCGAACTGCTGGCCGCGACCTTGCCGGCCGCATCCCGGCTCGCCGTCGCCTGGAGCGATGTCCGCATCGACGACGGGCTTTCGCGTACCGGCGATGCGTCCGATGCCCTGGTCGCCCGTGCGCGCGCGTCGCTCGAGGGCGCGGCGCCGGGACTGCAGGACGGCGAGATCGTCGACGCCTGGAGCGATGCCGGCACCCGCATCGCCCTGGCCGCGCGGCTGTCGAAACCGCTGTCGCCGGCTTCGCGCGGCGCCTGGCTGGAGCTCGCCCGCCGCACCATCGGCGCCAGCCTCGCCGCGGCGCAGGCGCAGGTGCGGATCGAGTCGCTGCGCAAGTCCGAGCGGCTGCAGCAGGCGCTTTACGAGATCGCCGACCTCGCCGGCTCCGGCCTCGAGATGCAGGAGATGCTGCTGCGCATCCACGAGGTCGTCGGCGGGCTGATGCCGGCCGAGAACTTCTACATCGTGCTTTACGACGACATCCGCGAGACGGTGCGCTTCCTCTACTTCGCCGACCAGCGCGATCCCTACGTCGCCGACCCGGACGACGAGCTCGGACTGGACGAGATGGGCAACAGCCTGACGGTGGCGCTGCTGCGCCACGGCCAGCCGCTGTTCGGGCCGTCGGAGCAGATCCGCCGCAAGCTCAACGTGCCGCGCGACCCCAGCCACGGCCCGGACAGCGCCGACTGGCTCGGCGTGCCGATGCGCCGCGAAGGCCGCGTGAGCGGCGCGATCGTGGTGCAGAGCTACCTGCAGGCGGCGCGCTACAGCCACGAGGACCGCACCCTGCTGGAGTACGTCGCCCAGCACATCCTCACCGCGCTCGACCGCCGCCAGGCACGCGAGCAGCTCGAGCGCCGCGTCGACGAGCGCACCCGCGAGCTGCAGCAGGCCAACATGGTGCTGCAGGCCGAGATCGTCGAGCGCCAGCGCGCCGAGCGGCTGCAGCGCGCGCTGTACCGCATCACCGAGCTGTCGGTGGTCGCCGGCAGCCTCGAGCGCTTCTACGCCGACGTGCACTCGATCGTCGGCGAGCTGCTGTACGCGCGCAACTTCTACATCGCACTGCTGTCGGCCGACGGCGAGCACATCGAGTTCCCGTACTCGGTGGACGAGCGCGACCGCGGCCGCGAGTCGCGCCACCTCGCCAAGGGGCTCACCGAGTACGTGCTGTCCACCGGCGCCCCGCTGCTCGCCGACCGCGCCACCATCGCCGAGCTCGAGGCCGCCGGCGTGGTGCGCAGCTTCGGGCCGCACGCGCACTGCTGGCTGGGGGTGCCGCTGCGGCGCGAGGACATGGTCATCGGCGTGATCGTGGTGCAGAGCTACACGCCCGAGGTCAGCTTCGGCACGCGCGACCAGGAGCTGCTGACCTTCGTCGCCCACCACATCGACGCAGCGCTGGCGCGCAAGCGCGCGCAGGAGCACCTGAAGGCCGCCCACGCCGAGCTCGAGTTCCGCGTCGAGGCGCGCACCCGCGAGCTGGAGAGCGCCAACCGCGAGCTGCGCGCGCAGATCGGCGAGCGCGTGCGCGCCGAGCAGCAGCTCACCCACCAGGCCCGCCACGACAGCCTCACCGGCCTGCCCAACCGCGTGGTGCTGCTCGAGCGCCTCGATGCGGCGATCGCGCGCATGCGCGACCCGGCGCGGCCGCGCTTCGCCGTGCTGTTCCTCGACCTGGACCGCTTCAAGCTGGTCAACGACAGCGCCGGCCATGCCGCCGGCGACGAGATGCTGGTCGAGGCCGGGCGCCGCATCGCCGCCACGCTGGGCGGGACGACCGTGGTCGCGCGGCTGGGCGGGGACGAGTTCGCGGTGCTGGTCGAGGGCGTCGGCGACCACGCCGCGGCCGAGGCGCTGGCGGCCACGCTGCTGGAGGAGCTCGGCAAACCGATGTGGATCGCCGGGCGCGAGCTGTTCCCCTCCGCGAGCATCGGCATCGCGCTGTGGGAGCCGCGCTACCGGCAGGGCGAGGACATGCTGCGCGACGCGGACGCGGCGATGTACCGCGCCAAGGCGCACGGCCGCGACCGCAGCGCGCTGTTCGACGAGGAGATGCGCGCCGAGGCCACCCGCCTGCTCGACCTGGAGGCCGACCTGCGCCGCGCGATCCTCGCCGACGCCTTCGAGCCGCATTTCCAGCCCATCGTGCGCCTGTCCGACGGGGTCGTGGTCGGGCACGAGGCGCTGCTGCGCTGGAACCACGAGCTGCACGGGCCGCTGCCGCCGAGCGAGTTCATCGGCGTGGGCGAGGACAGCGGCCTGATCGAGCAGGTCGACTGGCTGATGTACCGCAGGGTCTTCGACTGGATGACCCGGCACCGCGAAGGCTACGTGTCGATCAACGTCTCGCCGCGGCATTTCCGCTCCGAGCAGTTCGCCGGCCGGCTGCTGCAGATGCTCGACGACGCCGGCGCCGACCCGCGCCGGCTGCGCATCGAGATCACCGAGGTCGCGCTGCTCGACGACGCGCCGCGCGTGCTGCGCATGCTCAACGCGCTGCGCGCGCGCGGCGTGATGGCGCTGCTGGACGATTTCGGCACCGGCTTCTCGGCGCTGTCGTACCTGCATCGCTTCCCGATCCAGGCCCTGAAGATCGACCAGAGCTTCGTCGCCGGCCTCGGCGGCGAGATGCACGCCGAGAGCCTGGCCCTGGTGCGCGCGATCCTGGCGCTGGCCGGCACCCTGGCCATCGACAGCATCGGCGAGGGCATCGAGAACGAGGAGCAGCGCGACATCCTGCGCCAGCTCGGCTGCGAGTACGGTCAGGGCTTCCATTACGGCAGGCCGGCGCCCGAGGCGGGCGCCGGCAACATCGGCTGAGCCTTCAGTCCGACGCCATCCCGACCTGCGCCGGCGCGCCTTCGGCCAGCGCGCGCGCCGATCCCACCAGCTCGGCGAATTCGGCGCGCAGGCGGTCGCCGCCCTGCGCCCGGCGCGCGCTGCGGGCGATGTCGTCCCAGCCCCAGCCGTCCAGGTGGGTGCCGCCGCGCAGCGCGTCGGCGTAGGCGGCGACGGTGGCGGCGAAGCGCAGGGCGTCGCCGGGGCGGGCCTGCAGCGACGAGCGCAGGACCGGCGTGGCGATCAGCCGGCTGGCGTCGTCGCCCGGGCGCTTGTAGCGCAGGCGCAGCTCGGCGATCTCGCCGGATTTAGCGTCCCCCGCCGCGGTCGTCGTAGCCGCGTCGTAGCGCAGCGGCGGCAGGCGCGCGGCGTCGGAGCCGGCCAGGGTCAGCTCGTACAGCGCGGTGACCTCGTGCCCGGCGCCGATGTCGCCGGCGTCGACCTTGTCGTTGGCGAAGTCCTCGCGCCGCAGCGCGCGGTTCTCGTAGCCGATCAGGCGGTATTCGGCGACCTGGACCGGGTTGAACTCGACCTGGATCTTCACGTCCTTCGCGATCGTCATCAGGGTCGAGCCCAGCTGCCGGACCAGCACCTTGCGCGCCTCGGCGACGCTGTCGATGTAGGCGTGGTTGCCGTCGCCGACGTCGGCCAGCCGCTCGGCCATGGCGTCGTTGTAGTTGCCCTCGCCGAAGCCGAGCGTGGTTAGCGCGATGCCGGACTTGCGCTGGTCGGCCACCAGCGTCTCCAGCGCGCCCTGGTCGACGGTGCCGACGTTGAAGTCGCCGTCGGTGGCGAGGATCACGCGGTTGACGCCGCCCTCGACGAAGCCCTGCCGCGCCATCGCGTAGGCCAGGCGGATGCCGTCGCCGCCGTTGGTGCTGCCGCCGGCCTCCAGGCGGTCGAGCGCGGCGAGGATCTCGTCGCCGCGGTCGCCGGGCGTGGGCGGCAGCACCAGGCCGGCCGAGCCGGCGTACACCACGATCGACACGTGGTCCTGCGGCCGCAGCTGGCGCACCAGCTGCGCCATCGCCTGCTTGAGCAGCGGCAGCTTGTCGGGCGAATCCATCGAGCCGGAGGTATCGATCAGCAGCACCAGGTTGGCCGGCGGCAGCGACGCCTTCGGCACCTCGAAGCCCTTGATGCCGATCATGAGCAGCTGGCGCTTGCCGTTCCACGGCGCGGCCGCGAGTTCGGTGGTGACGCGGAACGGGGTGGCGGCGGTCGCCGGGCCCGGATGCCCGTAGCTGAAGTAGTTGATCATCTCCTCGGCGCGCACCGCGTCCGCCGGCGGGCGCACGCCCTCGCGCAGCATCCGCCGCACGTTGGCGTAGCTGCCGGTGTCGACGTCGATGGAGAACGTCGACACCGGGTCCTCGCTGGCGCGATGCACGGGGTTGTCGTCGTGCGCGGCGTACTTCTCGGTGTTGGCCGGCTGCCGGTAGACGGCCATCGGCGCGGAGGCGGGCGCCGGCGCACGGGCGTACGCGTCCATCGGCGCCGGCTCGTCGAACACCACCGGCGCCTGCTTCGCGCGCAGGTTCGAGCCGCTGACGGTGATGCGGTCGAGGGTGGCCCCGGCCGCCTCGGCTTCGCGCCCGCTCGCCGGCTTCGGCGGCGGCGCCGGTGCGACGGCATCGGATCGTGCGTCGGCCTGCCCGTCGCCGACGGTGGTGCAGGCGGACAGCGCGAGCGCGCAGAGCAGGGCGGAGGCGAGGGCATGGCGTTGCATGTGGGCTTCTCCCGGGATGGACGCGGGGTGCGAACGCGCCGCGCCCGCCGTTGGGGTTAAGGTGCGGGCAGGCCACGGTGGGGGAGATGGCGATGGACAGGTCGGAACTGGAGGACTCGCTGCTGCGCGGCGCGCACCGCCGGCTGGGGGCGATGGCGGGGGAATGGCAGGGCACCACGCGGGTCTGGTTCGAGGCCGATGCGCCGCCGGCGATGGAAGTCGCCCAGCGCGGCACGCTGCGTCCGCTGCTGGGCGGGCGCTTCCTGCTGCACGAATACCGCTACGGCGAAGGCGGACAGGCCGGGGAAGGCATGGCGCTGTACGGCCTGCACCTGGACGCGGAGGCGTTCGAAAGCGCCTGGGTGGACAGCTTCCACACCGGCACCTCGATCCTGTTCTCGACTGCCGCGGCGCACGCGGCCGACGCCCGCTTCGCCGTCACTGGCCGCTACGGCGACGGGCAGGGCGGCCCGGACTGGGGCTGGCGCACCGAGATCGACCAGCCGGACGCCGACCGCCTGGTCGTCACCATGTTCAACATCGCGCCCGAAGGCAGCGAGGCGAAGGCGGTGGAGACGCGCTACCGGCGCCTGCCCTAGCGTCCGGCGGCAGCGGGCCGGGCGCGCCGGCCTTGCATTCCCCGTCCGTCCGATGTGCCGGCCCGCAAGGGTTGCAACCGCTCGTCGGAATCCCATCGGTCACGGTGACATCCCGGACTGTCTTCGGCGTCGCGGAAGGAGGACAACGATGCCGCCGGTGCCGATGCGCACGCATCCACCGGCGCACCCGTCCCCCCGCCGAGGTGTGCCATGAGATCGCTTCATTGCTTCTACTGGCGCAGCGTGCTCGCAGTCGCTGCCGCCGCCGCGATGGCGGCCGCCGCCATTCCCGTCGCCCACGCCACCGGCAGCGGCGAAGGCTCCACCCGCTACCTGGTCTACGTGCCTTCGCGCTCGCCCGCCGTCGACCACGCCGCCAACGTGCGCGCCTTCGAGGGCGACGGCTTCACGGTCGTCACGCTCGCCTATGCAGGCGAGGACGACGGTGCCTACGCGCGCCGCGTGCGCGACGAGGTCGCCGCGCTGCTCGCCGGCGGCGCCGCCCCGGAGGCGATCACCGTGGTCGGTGCCGGGTCCGGCTCGCCGGTTGTCGCGCTCGCGTCGTCCGCGGCCGCGAACCGGCGCCTGGGCTATGTCCTGCTCGGGAACTGCGACGAACGCCTGGCCGACGACCCCGCCTTCCACATGAGCGGCCGCGTGCTGGGGATGCGCGATGCCGGCGACCGTGCCTCGCTGTCGTGCCGGCGGCTGTGGCGCGACGCCCCCAAGCTCGCCGACCGCCGCGACCTGGTGCTGCACACGGGCCTGGGCGCCGCGCTGTTCGACGCGCCGCACGCGGAATGGCTGCAGCCGGTGGCCGACTGGAGCCGCGGAGGGCGCGTGGCCGTCGGCGAGGTCAAGGTCGCCGCCGTGCCGTGAAGACCCGCGCCGGATGCGCGGCGCGCCGAAGGCCGTCGTGCCGTCGTTGCGTCGAACGGAGTGGCGCATTCCGGACCGGTCGCGTCATCCGCGCGAGCGCCGCCGAACCGCCGCCAGGTCGCAGGATGTCCGCTGGCCGGTCCCTGCGGCGGGCCCGGGCCGGCATCGCCGCGTTCCACCCCGGGCATCATCCGGGATCGCGGATCACCAGCAGCCGCTGTTCGGTCATGTCGTCCATCGCGTAGCGCACGCCCTCGCGACCGAGCCCGGAGTCCTTGACCCCGCCGTAGGGCATGTTGTCGACGCGGAAGCTGGGCACGTCGCCGACCACCACGCCGCCGACCTCGAGCACGTCCCAGGCGCGCATCGCGTGCGCGAGGCGGCCGGTGAACACGCCGGCCTGCAGCCCGAAGTCGCTGTCGTTGACGCGCGCCAGCGCGTCGTCGAAGTCGTCGAACGCCTCGATCCCCGCGACCGGCCCGAACGCCTCCTTGCGGTACAGGTCGCTGCGGTGCGGCACGTCCTCCACCAGCGTCGCCTTCAGCATGTTGCCCTTGCGCCTGCCGCCGACGAGCACCTTCGCGCCGCCCTTCCTCGCGGCCTCGATCCACCCCTCCACGCGCCTGGCCGCCGCCTCGTCGATCATCGGGCCGATGAACACCTTCTCGTCGCGCGGGTCGCCCATGCGCAGCTTGCCCACCGCCGCCTTGAGCTTGCGCCGCAGCGGCTCGTACACCTTGCGGTGGGCGAAGATCCGCTGCACGCCGATGCAGCTCTGGCCGGACTGGTAGTAGGCACCGAAGACGAGGCGCTCGACCACGGCGTCGAGGTCCAGCCCGGGGTCGTCGTCGACGATGCACGCGGCGTTGCCGCCCAGCTCCAGCACCACCTTCTTCCTGCCCGCGCGCGCCTTGAGCTCCCAGCCGACCAGGCCGCCGGTGAAGCTGAGCAGCTTGATGCGCTCGTCCTCGACCAGCAGGCCGGCGTCCTCGTTGCTGCAGGGCAGGATCGAGAACGCGCCCCTGGGCAGGTCCGTTTCCGCCAGCACCGCGCCGATGATCAGCGCGCCCACCGGCGTCTTGGCCGCCGGCTTGAGCACGAACGGGCAGCCCGCCGCGATCGCCGGCGCCACCTTGTGCGCCACCAGGTTGAGCGGGAAGTTGAACGGCGTGATGAAGGCGCACGGCCCGACCGGCACGCGCTTGACCATGCCGCGGTAGCCGCGCGTGCGCCGGGAGATCTCCAGATCGACCACCTCGCCGCCCAGGCGGGTGGCCTCGCCGGCGGCGATGCGGAAGGTGTCGATGAGCCGGGTGACCTCGCCGCGCGCGTCCCCGATCGGCTTGCCGGCCTCGATGCACAGCGCCAGCGAGAGCTCCTCGTGGCGCCTGGTGAACTGGGCCACGCAGTGCTCCAGCACGTCGCGGCGCGCGTCGTGCGGGAACGCCGCCATCGCCGGCGCGGCCCTGTGCGCGGCCACGATCGCCTTGCGCACCGTCGCCGCGTCGGCGAAGGCGGTGCGCGTGGCGCGCTTGCCGGAGTACTTGTCGAGCACCTCGAGCTCGGCGTTGGCCGCGACCGCGCGGTTGGCGAGGTAGTAGGGGTAGGTCTTGTCGAGCATCGCGATCTCCTTCGTGTCCCCAGCATCGCGCCACCCGCGTTAATGCCCCGTCGGAGCGGCTCCAGCCGCGAGCTTTCATGTGCTGTCCTGATCCTCCCTTGTGGGAGCGACGGAAGTCGCGACATCCACCAGACCCGGAAATCTGTCGCGACTTCCGTCGCTCCCACAGGTCGCTCCCACAGAATGCGAGGGCGAAGAGCTCGCGGCTGAAGCCGCTCCCACGGCAGCGGTTGCCTACGAGGAACCGGACTCCTCGACCCGCACCCGCAGGCTGCCGTCGGCCAGCCGCGCATCCAGCCGTTCGCCCGCTCGCGCGTCGCCGACCAGCCGCACCACGCGCCCGTCCTCGTGCTGCAGGATCGCGTAGCCGCGCGCCACCGTCGCCAGCGGGCTGCAGGCCTCCAGCGAGCGCGCCAGCCCGCGCAGGCGCAGCGCCTCGCGCTGCAGCTGCCGCGCGATCGCCGCCTGCGGCCGCGGCCGCAGCGCCGCCAGCCGCTCGCGCAGCAGCGCCAGCCGCTGCTGCGGCTGCATCGCCCGCAGCACCGCCTCGGCGTGGCGCAGGCGCGCGCGGTTGCGCTCGTCGCGCGCGCGGAAGGCATGGACCAGCCGCTGCATCGCCACCTGCTGGCGCGTGCGCAGCTGCTGCAGCCGCGCCTGCGGCCGCAGCGCGTTGAGCCGCAGCGCCGCGCGGTCGGCGCGCTGCATGGCGTTGCGCAGGCGGTGCAGGTGCGAGGCCTGCACGCGCCGGTCCAGCGCGCGCAGGCGCGCGGCGAGGTCCGCGCGCTCGGGCACCAGCAGCTCGGCCGCCACCGACGGCGTCGGCGCGCGCAGGTCGGCGGCGAAGTCGGCCAGGGTGAAGTCGGTCTCGTGGCCCACCGCCGACACCACCGGCACCGGCGCCGCCGCGATCGCCCGCGCCAGCGCCTCGTCGTTGAACGCCCACAGGTCCTCCAGCGAGCCGCCGCCGCGCGCGAGCAGCAGCGCATCGAAGCGCCCGCTGGCGCCCGCGCGCTGCAGCATCGCCGCGATCTGCGCCGCCGCCGTGGCGCCCTGCACCGGCACCGGCAGCACCTCGACCTCGAGCAGCGGGAAGCGCCGCGCCAGCACGCTGAGCACGTCGCGCACCGCGGCGCCGGAGGGCGAGGTCAGCACGCCCAGCCGGCGCACCCAGGGGGGCAGGGAACGCTTGCGCCCGGCATCGAACAGGCCCTCGGCCTGCAGCCTGGCCTTGAGCTGCTCGAACGCCCGCCGCAGCGCGCCTTCGCCGGCTTCCTCCAGCGAATCCAGGATCAGCTGGTAGTCGCCGCGCGCCTCGTACAGCGTCAGCCGCCCGCGCGCCAGCACGCGCATCCCGTCGCGCGGCTGGAAGCCGAGCCACTGGCTCTTGGGCCGGAACAGCGCGCAGCGCACCTGCGCGCGCTCGTCCTTGAGGGTGAGGTAGAGGTGCCCCGACGCCGGCCGCGCCAGGTTGCCGATCTCGCCCTCCACCAGCACCAGCGGGAAGGCGTCCTCCAGCAGGCTGCGCGCCAGCGCGTTGAGCTGGCTGGGGCTGAGGACGTTGTCGGCGGGCGCGGGCATCCGCACAGGATACCCGCCGCCCGTCGCATGCCCGGAAACCGGCGGCACGCCCGGGGAACCGTAGGAGCGCCCCCTGGGCGCGATGGCTTTATTGGGGAAAGCGATCGCGCCCATGGGGCGCTCCTACCGGGCCATGCGACGTAAAATGGCGCCATGACCGCCGTCCCTGCCGACCGCCCCGACGCCATCGTCCAGAGCCTGGCCGAATGGTCGTTCGGCCCCGTCCCGCGCAAGCCGACCCGGCAGGTGCGGATCGGCGGCGTCGCCGTCGGCGGCGATGCGCCGGTGGTGGTGCAGTCGATGACCAACACCGACACCGCCGACGTGGCCGCGACCGCGAAGCAGGTCGCCGAGCTCTGGCGCGCCGGTTCGGAGCTGGTGCGCATCACCGTCAACAACCCCGAGTCCGCCGCCGCCGTGCCGCGCATCGCCGAGAAGCTGGCGATGATGGGCGTCGAGGTCCCGCTGATCGGCGACTTCCACTACAACGGCCACCAGCTGCTCGCGGGCGAGCCCGCCTGCGCGCAGGCGCTGGCCAAGTACCGCATCAACCCCGGCAACGTCGGCTTCGGCAAGAAGAAGGACCTGCAGTTCGCCCAGCTCATCGAGTTCGCCATGCAGTACGGCAAGCCGGTGCGCATCGGCGCCAACTGGGGCTCGCTCGACCAGGCCCTGGCCACCCGGCTGATGGACGAGAACGCGCAGCGCCCCGAACCCTGGGACGCCGGCCGCGTGCTGCGCGAGGCGCTGATCCGCTCCGCGCTGGACTCGGCCGCGCGCGCGGTGGAGCTGGGCCTGCCGGCCGACCGCATCGTGCTCAGCTGCAAGGTCAGCGGCGTGCAGGAGCTGATCGCGGTCTACCGCGACCTGGCCGCGCGCAGCGACTTCGCCCTGCACCTGGGCCTCACCGAGGCCGGCATCGGCAGCAAGGGCATCGTCGCTTCCAGCGCCGCGCTGGCGGTGCTGCTGCAGGAAGGCATCGGCGACACCATCCGCATCTCGCTCACGCCCGAGCCCGGCGCCCCGCGCACGCAGGAAGTCGTGGTCGCGCAGGAGCTGCTGCAGACCATGGGCCTGCGCGCCTTCACCCCGATGGTCACCGCCTGCCCCGGCTGTGGCCGCACCACCAGCGAGTTCTTCCAGGAACTGGCCAAGGTGGTGCAGGCGCACGTGCGCGAGAAGATGCCGGAATGGAAGATCACCCACCCCGGCGCCGAGCACCTCACGCTGGCGGTGATGGGCTGCGTGGTCAATGGCCCCGGTGAATCGCGCCACGCCGACATCGGCATCTCGCTGCCCGGCACCGGCGAGGCGCCGGCCGCCCCGGTGTTCATCGACGGCCAGAAGGCGATGACCCTGCGCGGCGAGCGCATCGCCCACGAGTTCGTCACGATCGTCGACGACTACGTCGAGCGCCGCTACGGCCGCACCGCCGAGCCGGCCTGAATCTTGTCATTCCGCGAAAGCGGGAACCCGGCGACTCGATCCCTACGCATCCCGCGTTGTTCCCACGTCGTCATTCCCGCGAAAGCGGGAACCCAGCGACTTCATCTCCACGCGTTCCGCGTTGTTCCCACGCCGTCATTCCCGCGAAGGCGGGAGCCCAGCGACTTCAATCTCCGCGCATCCCGCGTTGTTCCCACGTCGTCATTCCCGCGAAGGCGGGAATCCAGCGACTTCAATCTCCACGCCTCCCGCGTTGTTCCCACGTCGTCATTCCCGCGAAGGCGGGAACCCAGCGACCCTGACCCTCAGCCAAGCGACTTCGGCCCCTGCGCACGGGCCCCTCGAAACGCCACCGCCGGCCACCCATGCGTCGACATACACTGCCGCATGCCTGCCAATCCGACCAAAGCCGCCCCGCCACCCCAGGCCCTGAAGGAAGACGCCCACGTCGCCATCGTCTTCCTGCGCCGCCACGGCTGGCGCCTGGCGCTGCTGTTCGCCGGCGTGCTGCTGCCGCTGTGGGCCTTCGCCGAGCTGGCGGACGAAATCCACGAAGCCCAGGCCTTTCCCTTCGACGTGCCCCTCCTGGTGGCGGCCAATACCATGGCCCGCACCGGCTTCGACCACCTGTTCCTGTTCTTCTCGGCCATCGGCTACCAGTACGGCGTGGTGCCGGTGGACATCGCCGTGGTGCTGGGGCTGGCGCTGCGCGGCCGGTACCGCGAGAGCGTGTTCGCCGCCGTTGCCACCGCCGGCTCCGCGCTGCTCAACCTCGCCGCCAAGGCCGCCTTCGCCCGCGAACGCCCCGACCTGTGGGAATCGATCGCCCCGGAAACCAACTACAGCTTCCCCAGCGGCCACGCCATGGGCTCGATGACGCTGGCCGCGGTGCTGGTGCTGCTGGCCTGGCCCACGCGCTGGCGCTGGCCGGTGCTGGCGGCGATGGCGGTGTTCGTGCCGATGGTGGGGCTGTCGCGCGTGTACCTGGGCGTGCACTGGCCGTCGGACATCCTGGCCGGATGGGCGGCGGCGCTGGCGTGGGCGGTGGGGTGCTACTTGCTGGCATTCCGCAAGGCGTGACGGCGTGGGCCGGAGGTGGCCGGGCCAGGATTCGCCGATCAAACCCGCCGCGTGAAAGCGGCCGGAGGCGCGCACTCCCGGGCTGGTTTCGTTCGGGAGGCCACCCGCGACCACGGGCGAACTCCTGGAAGCACTGCGGCCGAAGCCCTTGTCCGTCTACCTGTGTTATTCCTCGCTTCCGAGCCTCACCCTGCATATGCCCCGTTCCATGAAATACGCGCGTCGCCCGGGCATGGCTGGCGGCCTGAAGGAATCAGGTAGTCCATTGAAACTCCGAGGATTATTCTGATTGACGCCCGATGGCGGCCCTCCAATACTCCGCGTTATCACCCGGTTTCGGGTTCTACTTGGTGTTAGGCCCATCACCGGGCAAAACCGCAAACTGTAAGTAAGGGGGAACTTCATGGCGATGACAAAGTGCAAGGAGTGCGGAACCGAGATCAGTACTACTGCTGACGCATGCCCCAAATGTGGCGCAAAACAAGTGCGCACCTCTGGCTGTGCCAAGGTTGTTCTTGGCGTTCTCGGATTCTTCGTTTTTGTCGCAATTGTCGGACAATGCAGCCGTTCTGATACGAGCTCGCCTTCAACGTCAGCAACCTCTGCTAGCTCATCGTCAGCTACTGCAAAGCCGGCAGCGGCGCCAACCCCGCCGCCGCCGCCCGCCCCAGGGTCACAATGGCGCTACGGCCAAGACGAAGACCCGATGGGCAAAGGCACAACACTGCTGGCTCAGGTAACAAGCACAAATGTAGTGCTGTTTGATTCGCCGTATGGCGGGCCTCAGCATGGAACACTTACTTTGCGCACCCATCCTCGTCACGGAAAAGACATCATTCTCGGCATTGAGCGCGGGCAGTTTCTTTGCCGCTCTTACGAGGATTGCAATGTTCTCGTGCGCTTCGACGATCAGAAAGCGGTGACTTACGCTGGTGTAGGCCCTGCAGACAATAGTACTGAGTCAGTTTTCATCCGTAACTACTCGCGCTTTGTCTCAAACATGCTCAAGGCCAAGCGGGTACGTATCTCAGCTGAGGTGTACCAAGAGGGGTCGCCCGTATTCGAGTTTGACGTTAGCGATTTCAGTGAGGTCAAGTACAAGGGCAAACAGTGATTCTTGCATTACCGCGGATGGGCCTAACAATTCGTTCAAGCCGAACTTGCTTCGTTACGGCAAAAGCGTGGCAGAAAAAGCTTGCCACGCTCTTGCCTCCACTACGCAAGTCGGCTTAACTCAGGCGTTATGCGGTGCTGGGGATGGGTTTGTGGTTGTTCGTTCCTTCGGCAAGTTGGTGGCGATCCGATGGGGCTGGCTCCGGACAGCAGTCCTCGCGCACGTGGCAATCGTTCGGCGCGTTGCTTCGCCACCAGTCTTCGAGATCCTGGCGCCTTTATTGCCGGCGGCTTCGGAGGCCGCCCGCCCCAAGGTTTCCCGGTAAAGCGCCGGGGTCGTGGCCCTGCTAATCTTCCGGGCAACGGGGCATGTCGCAGGCCGGGGAGGGCCAGCGGTGCAATCCACTCGGCCAGCACCCCATAACAATTCGCTCAAGCCGAAGCCGCTTCGCGGCTCGGCTTAGCTCAAGCGTTAGGCCCCGCAAGAGACAGTCGTGACTTCCAAAGCTCGTACTCTTGTCGCATATGCCAACTTTCTTGTTGCGTTGGGCATCGGTGTCTGGAGCATCTACTTGATCTCAATGCCTTTGCATCCCGCGTCCGGAGACTCACACGGTGGGCTGCTCGCGGTTTTCTCTGGCATGTTTCTTCTGCCCGTAGCGCTCGCTGCATTTACTGCCGGCCGGCTTTTTCAGCGGCAGTCTCGTGCCGCTTGGGTTGTACAGCTGTTAGCCTTGGCTCTAGTGGCCGCGCTCGTTCTGGCTATTGCTCAATGAGCGCCGGGCGTGGCCTAACAATTCGTTCAAGCCGAAACCGCTTCGTTCCGGCAAAGGCATGGCAGAAAGAGCTTGCCATGCCTTTGCCTCCACTACGCGGTTCGGCTTAACTCAGGCGTTAGGCCGCTATGACAGACAGTCGTATTTCCAGTTCGCTGTCCACTGTGGCTGGCCTTCTCGCAGGCGCCGGCATTTTGCTACTACTCGTATCTGTTGGGTTCTCGGCGCTTCTCCTCTGGCACCATGCAATTGCCGGCAGCGGCACCACGCAAGTTCTTGCACCACTTTGGTTGCCCGCAACGTTCGCTGTCTGCTCGGCGCTAGTTGTTCTTGGTTCGGTAGCACTACGCCACCAGCTTCCACACCACATAGAAAGTTCTGCTCGTCGCCTGGCCGGTGCAGCCATGTTGCTCACGGTTTCCGCATGGGCTATCTGCGGCATCGTATGGGTGGCCGTGGCCTCGTGAGCCGCGGCCTAACAATTCATTCAAGCCGAACCCGCTTCGCGGGTCGGCTTAATTCAGGCGTTAGGCCGCTGACCATGACTATCCAGAGGCATCAGGCAATAGAGGTCGCGCGCAATTTTGCCTCTAGCATTCCCGGTGCTGGCTATCCCATCAAGCCTGGCCACGTCAGTGCTGAGCTTCGCGATAGCGACGCGTTCTCTAAGCTATTGGGCGTCGATTGCCGGCATTGGGCAGTCACTTTTGAGTACTCTGTTCCAGAGGGCGTCGTGCTTTCACCCGATGAGATAATGGTCTTGGTCGCGGAAACATCAGGTAAAGCCACTCTGGCCACCTTGATGTGACGCGGCCTAACAATTCATTCAAGCCGAAGCCGCTTCGCGGCTCGGCTTAATTCTGGCGTTAGGCCGCATAGACAGTGATCGAGATCCTCAAAAGCCTGGATGCCCGAGAGCTCGCAACGGCGATTTGGCTCGGAATTTTTATTGTTTGGTGCATGACCAAGCCAAGCATACGAAAGAGCCTCGGAGGCGTACTTTCAGCCGCAACTGCTCGCCCAATCGCAATAGCATTCTCTCTTGCAATCGCATATCTGGTGGCTATGACGGTAGTGCTGCGTCACTTCGAGTTATGGACACTTAAGCAGTTCAAGATCACGGCACTATGGTTCGTTGTCGCTGGAATTCCGGCTCTCGCGGACACTCCAGAGGTCAGCAAAAATCCAGCCTTGCTCAAAACAGCTGCTGCAAAGAACTTCAAGCTATCTCTACTTCTAGACTTCTTTCTCAATCTTTTCAAACTGCCGCTATTTGGCGAGCTCATATTTGTTCCATTTACCGCCCTGCTTGGCGGATTGCTGGCCGTGGCGCAAAGCGATGAGAAGTACGCGCCTGTCCAAAAACTTCTCAACGGAGTTTTGATTGCTATTGGTCTCGGCTTTCTCGTATTTGAGAGCTATAAGGTATTTACAAGTTTTGACACAATCGCCAGCGTGGATACGCTGCGGGATTTCGCGCTGCCGATCATCTACAACGTTGCTTTCATTCCTCTTCTCTGGGCAATGAGCATCTACGCTGCGTACGAGTCTGTGTTCTGTCGGCTTAGGTTCGTTATCAAAGATCAGGCCCTGCATTCCTACGCAAGGCGCAAGCTGATTACTGGATTCCGCACTGACATTGGCGCGCTAAACGTGTGGTTCAAAGCGGCATGGTCCGGAGCATTTGCTTCTCGCAGTGACGTAGCTCAATCAATCGCAGCAACCGAAAGGTCACGAGATGCGGCCTAACAATTCGTTCAAGCCGAACTTGCTTCGCTCCACCAACAACATGGCAGGAAGAGCTTGCCATGTTGTTGGCTCCGCTACGCAAGTCGGCTTAACTCAGGCGTTGGGCCGCACACTAGCTTTATCGCGAACATGACCACGACACGCCACTTCACGTTAGAAGGCGCTCAATCGCATGATCCAGATGTTGAGCGTTGGTTAGCCGCACTACCTGGCGAACTTGGAGGTGCCGCTCGAAGGTGGTTCGAGCGTATTCGCTCTTGCGGGCCCGACGTACTGGAGCTCCTTCATGATGGTCAGGCTACCGCCTGCCTCGGCAACCTCCCGTTTTGCTACGTCGCCGTATACCGAGCACATATAAACGTCGGCTTCTACTTCGGCACCGTTCTCGATGACGCCAATCATCTGCTGACGGGTTCTGGCCGATTCATGCGCCACGTCAGGATGTCTTCCGGCCAGGACCAAGACGAGTCAGCCCTGCGTGAACTCATTACCGCCGCTTATAGAGATGCCAAAGCGAGGGGCGCGTCCGGTTTCAGGTAAAGGGCGGCCCAACAATTCGTTCAAGCCGACGCCACTTCGCGGCGCGGCCTAACTCAAGCGTTAACCCTTAGGAATCGCTATGAATCGACTGATCTTGATCTCTCTGCTCGCAATATCCTTGCCAGCTGGCGCAATCGTAATCCGGCACGACGTCGATGATTCCAGGTATCGCACCACGACCACCGAGTTCCCGGCTCTGGTTGATTTGCCTGGCGAGGGGCACGGAATCTTGATTGCCCCGAAATGGGTGGTCACTGCCGCCCATGCAATTGCTTGGCAATCCGAGGTGAAGCAAGTCATGCTCAATGGAAGAGCCAGAGACGTTGAAAAGATAATCGTTCATCCGGGCTATGAAAAGCTGCCGCAGCCCTTGATCGATCAGGCAATAAAAACTGGCGATGCCACCCAGATCATCGATTTTCTTTCGTCGGTAGATGACATAGCTTTGCTTGAATTGGCCAAGCCGGTATCAGATGTGACTCCAGCGAGGATATTCTCCGGAACTAACGAGCTTGGGCAGACAGTCAAGCTCATCGGGAAAGGCGCAACGGGGACCGGGCTCTCAGGACAGGACGCGCACGCCTCTCATCGCACGGACCTTCGCCACGCCTACAACAAAATCGTGGATGTGGAGGATCGTTGGATTTGCTATGTCTTCAACAAGCAGCCATCGAGGCCCAAGCTCGAAGGCATATCGGGGGACGGCGATAGTGGCGGTCCGGTGCTGATGGAAGTTGACGGCCAATGGCAATTGGCCGGCTTGGCCTCCTGGAAGAAGCATGCACGCGACAATGCCCTGATCCTTCATCCCGGCTTCTACGGGCAGAAGAACTACAACGTGCGGATTAGCCACTATGCAGGATGGATTGAGGACCAGATTCGCGCGAATGGCGCTTAGCTCCCGGCGACCAACTATCCGTTCAAGCCGACGCGCTTCGTGGCGGCTCTTTTGGCGTTCATCAAAGTGGTGCGCCAAAGGATCCGCCACTCGCCGCGCGGCTTGAACCGGGCGTCAGGAATGCCTGCTCCTGGCTGGACGCAGCGATCGGCGACAGCTTCAGCAAGTTGCCGGCATGCTCGACTGAAATCGCCAGTGCCAGGGCTCGTACACGATCCCATGCCGGTTCCCGCGCGGATAGCTCATCGCGAACCCGTGCTCCCCCGCATGCTCCGTCAGCCAGCCGAACGCGGGCGTCGACTCGAACGATTCCTCCGCCGGCGGTTCGCCCGGCGTGCCGAGGTCGAGCGCGAGGCCGGCGTGGTGCTCCGAGTAGCCCGGCGCGGCGTTGACGGTGAGGATCCCGTCCACGTCCAGCCCGCGCGCGCGCTTGCGCTCGAAGATGCCCAGCTGGTAGTCGTGGCTGCGGTAGCCGGAGACGGCCTCGAGCACGATGCCGTCGCGCAGGGCGGCCTCGCGCAGGTGGTGCCAGCCGCGCGCGGCGTCGACGTGCAGCCATAGCGGCCGGCGGTAGCGGTCGAGGCCGGCGAAGGCCAGCCAGGCCGGCTCCGGCACCAGCGCCAGGCCGGTGCGCGCTTCGTAGGCGTGGGCGTCGATGCCCAGCTGTTCCAGGCGCGCCTCGAGGCGGTGCAGGGGCAGGGTGGGCACCACGTCCAGGCCGCCGGGGCGCGTGCGCGCGGGGTGGGCCTCCAGGGCGCGCAGCGCGGCCGCCAGGCCCGGCTCGCGCTGCAGCCGGGGCACCAGCGGGCGCAGGCCTTCGGGCAGATCGGCGGCGAGGTAGCGGCCGTCGCGCTTGCGCCGCAGCACGCGGCGGGCGCGGGCGAGGGTGCGGGCGTCGCGGTTGCCGCGCGCGCGCAGCAGGCCGCCGGGCCAGAGTTCGATCTCCGGCGTGTTGACCAGCACCTGGGCCTGCCCGCGCATGCGGCGAGGTTAGCCCTGCGCGCGCGGAGGTGCCAGCTCCCGCAAGCGTTGCAGCAGGGCCTGCGGCTGGCGCGGCTGCAGCAGCAGGTCGTAGCCGGCGGTGGTGGGCAGGTGCAGCACGCGCCGGCCGCCAGCGATGGCCACCAGCGCCTTGCGGCGATTGCGCAGGCGGAACCAGCCGCTCTGCAGGCCGGGCAGGGCGGTGCCGTTGGTCTTGAGCAGGGGCCGCAGGTCGGTGTGTTCGTCGAGGTCGACGACGCGCGCCTGCGGCAGCTGCAGTTCGTTCCAGCCGATGCGGCGGCAGTAGAAGGTCGTGGCGATCGCCAGGCCGTCGCCGTCCACGTCGATGCGGTGGCGGCGCATCGCGTGGCCGATGAACCAGTACGTGCCGCCGCAGATCGCGAGCACGCCGGCAACGACCACGATGTCAGTCAGCCACGGGCTGCCGGCGATCAGGTTCTTCGGCCCGGGCGCGAGGCCGGCCCAGGCCAGCGCGGCGACGGTGATGCCCACCGGCAGCAGCAAGGCCAGCACCAGCAGCCAGGTGCGCGCGGCCGCGGACACGGGCTGCAGCTGCCACGGTGCCTGCGCGTCGGCTCCGGCGCGGGCGCTCACGGCGCGGCAAGCCCGGCGATGCCGGCCGCGGCCAGCAGGGCCGATGCCAGCAGCAGCCCGCGCACGATGCGTGGACCCCACGCGGGGAAGCGGCGTTCGATCGACCTGGCGATGTGCAGCATGGCGTTCTCCTTCTTCGCGGGCGCCGGGTGGCGGGTCAGTGCGGCGCCTGCGCCAGCAGCGGCGCCAGCACGTGCAGCACGAGGTCGGCGGCGAAGTGGCCGAGCATCGCCATCTCGATGCCGCGCTTCCAGTACAGCCAGCCGAAGGCGAGCCCGCCGATGGCGTTGAGCGCGACCGTGCGCGCGACGACGATCGCCGACAGCCCCCAGACCTGGTGCGCGGCCGGCAGGTGCCCGGCGCCGAACAGCAGCGCGGCGACGACGATCGCCGCCCAGTACATCGCATCGCGCGCGGGCCGGCGCCCGGCCGCGGCGCACAGCCACACCACCAGCGTCATCAGGAACAGCCGCACCTGCAGTTCCTCGGCGATGCCGCCGTAGAACGAGGCCAGCAGGCCGTTGAGCGCGGAGGCGGCGGCGCCGGGCTGCGCGGGCGGATGCAGCGGCTTGGGCAGTAGCGGGTCGAGCAGGAGGCTGCCGCCGACGATCGCCAGCGCCGCCAGCGCGCCGAGCAGGATCGAGTGCAGCGGGCGGTGCCGCTTCCAGTCGAAGCGCTCGCGCTGCACCAGCGCGCGCACGAGCGGGCTGCCGAGGCCGACGGCGTGGCCCATGCGCAGGCCGAGCAGCGAGAGCGCGCCCAGCAGCACCAGCGCCTGCAGCGACTGCGCGGCGGCCAGCACCGGGAACGACACCGGCAGTTTCTCGAACGCCTGCGGGGTGAGCTGGCGAAGGTAGGGCAGCAGGGCGAGCGTGGACGCCGCGGCGAGCACGCCCCATGTCGCCGCGACCTTGAGGTCGGGTTTCCAGGCGCGTCGTGGCGGCCCGTGCGAGGGAGCCGGCGCGCCGACGGGCTGCGTGTGCGGATCGTGCGCTTGCATCGTCAGGCCTCGCGCTTGAACACCGGCCGGGCGGGCTGCAGGGCGTGCCCGCCGTGGACGACCTGCACCAGTTCCCAGCCCTGGGCGCCCTGGCGGTTGAGCTCGGCCTGCAGGGCTTCGGCGGTGAGGCAGCCGGTGAAGGTCGGCTTGAGCTCGACGGCCTGGTAGGTCCAGCGTTGGCTCATTCGGGCTTCTCCCTGGTCTTGCGCGTCCCGTCGGCGGGCAGGCGGCCCGCCTTGCGCAGCGCGTCGCGCAGCACGTACTCGATCTGCGCGTTGAGGCTGCGCAGTTCGTCGTCGGCCCAGCGCTGCGCCGCGGCCAGCACCTCGGCGTTGATGCGCAGCGGATAGGCCTTCTTCTCGCTCATGGCGTGATTCGCGATTGGTGATTCGTGATTCGAAAAAGTAGATCAGAGAGGCGTCGCGATTTTGCTTCCACGAATCACCAATCCCGAATCACGAATCACGGCTTCAATACAGCGAGCCGGCGTTGACGATGGGCTGGGTGGCGCGATCGCCGCACAGCACCACCAGCAGGTTGCTGACCATGTTGGCCTTGCGCTCCTCGTCCAGCTGCACGACGCCGTTCTTCTGCAGTTCGGCCAGCGCCATCTCGACCATGCCCACCGCGCCGGCGACGATGCGCGTGCGCGCGGCGATGATGGCGTTGGCCTGCTGGCGCTGCAGCATCGCCTGGGCGATCTCCGGCGCGTAGGCGAGGTGGCTGATGCGCGCGTCCAGGACCTTGACGCCGGCGTCGGCCAGGCGCTCGGACAGCTCGTCGCGCAGGTGCTGGCTGATCTCGGCGGCGTGGCTGCGCAGCGCCACCTGGCCTTCCTCGTGCTGGTCGTAGGGATAGCTGGTGGCCATCGTGCGCAGCGCCGACTCGGACTGGATGTGGACGAAGCTCTCGTAGTCGTCGACGTTGTAGACCGCCTCGGCCGAGTCCACGACCTGCCACACGATCACCGCCGCGATCTCGATCGGGCTGCCGTCGAGCTCGTTGACCTTGAGCTTGCCGCTCTCGAAGTTGCGCACCCGCTGGCTGACCTTGCGCGTGCCGTAGAAGGGGTTGTTCCAGCGCAGGCCGTTGTCCTTGACCGTACCCACGTACTTGCCGAACAGGCTCAGCACCGCGGCCTGGTTGGGCTCGACCTTGTACAGGCCGATCAGGCTCAGCAGCGCGAGCACGCCGACGACCGCGCCGCCGAGCGCGCGCCAGCCGGAGACCAGGCCGTTGTTGTCCGGATCCGGCCCGAGGCCGGTGGCGACCATCCAGACCGCGAGGACGGCCAGCAGGAGCACCCCGAGCAGGAAGGGGATGCCGGGAAGGGAGCGGATCGGGTTCTCTTTCATGGCGGGTCTCTCGTTGCCCCCAATGGGCGATGATGTGATATCAAATTGATATCAGGTTGGAAAGAGGGTCGGGCCGGTGCGGGAGCGACGGAAGCCGCGGCGGGGATGGCGGGGGAGCCCGCGGGGTCGAAAAAGGGGGCGCGACTTCCGTCGCTCCCACATCGCAAGGGCCCCCCAGCGGAGACGCCGCCCTCTAGGGGCCGGGATTGAGGTACAGCAGCGGCGCCGGGGCGAACTCGCCGGTCGCGTACAGGCCCTGGCCCCGGGCGTCCCAGCCCAGCGCCTCGGCCTGCGGCAGCCAGGGCAGGTCGTGCACGGCGGGCCTGCGCGCCATGGCCTGCGCCCAGCCCTCGTCGCCGCGGCGGCGGTACAGCAGCACCTCGTTGTAGGTCATCACCGCGATGCGGCGGCCGTCGGGGGCGATGTCGGCGGCGGTGACCTGGTGGCGGATGCGGGCCATGCGCGGGTTGGCGCGCACCTCGTCGGCGGTGGGCGTGGGCACGCCGGCCAGCGTGCCGAGCCGCTGCGCGACCTGCACGCCGCCGCCGTGCGGGCGCAGCGGCAGGGCAAACAGCTCCGGCGGCGTCCGCTTCTTCGACACCAGCAGCACCTGGCCGCGCGCGGCGTCCACCGCCACCGCCTCGCAGTCGCGCGGTCCGTCGGGCCAGCGGAACGCGATCGACCACGCCGGGCGCAGCGGACGGCGCTGCGCATCGGCGTCGAGCGAGGCGGGTTCCTCGATCACGTGCAGCTGCAGGCTGCGGCGCAGGCCGCCGTTGTCGCCGGTGTCGGCGACCAGCAGGTAGTGGCGGCCGTCGAGGTCGAAGGACGCGATGTCCTCCCAGTCGGTGTTGGGCGCATCGGCGACGTCGAAGCTCGCCTGCAGCCCGCCGCGCGTGCCCACGGCGAACAGCTTCGCCGCGTTGCCGCCGTCGTCCTGCATCCACAGCACGTCCTCGTGCGCGTGCGAGGCGGCCAGGCCGCTGATCTCGTCCAGGCGCGCGTCCAGCAGCATGCCCGAGAGCTGCGCGAACGGCGGCGCCTGCGCGTTGCATGCGGCGAACAGCGCCGGCAACAGGACCGGCAGCAGCACGCGCGGGATGCGGATCGGCTGGTGAGACGCCATGGCGCCAGCATGGCATGGCGCGACGCCGGCGCGAAGCGCCCGCCCGGGGCGCGACGCTAGAATGCGCCGGCACGACACCACAGGAACGACAGCCCATGAACGACAGCAACGGCTACGCCGTGTTCTTCTTCCCGCAGGCGCTCGAGGCGCTGGGCGAGGCGATCAAGCCCTACCTGCAGGAAAGCCCGGCCGGCGCGCACGTGCTGTGCAACGAGATCGACACCGGCGGCGCGCTGATCGAGATGACGCTGCGCGGCCGCGACTCGGAAGGCCGGGACCTCGCGCTGGAGCTGATGGTGCCCACCGGCATGGTGCGGATGGTGGTTTCGACCCACAGCGACGGCAGCTTCGGCTTCGGCCCGCACGTGGCGACGAAGCCCGAACCCGCGGTGCCGCCGCCTGCGGCGGCCGCGACGCCGGCGGAGCCGGCGAAGTCCTGACGTCCGCGGCGGCAGCGCCTGCGGCGCGGCCGCAGAGGGCGGGCTCCCCGCAAGGACCGTGCGTTCTGGACCGGATGAGGTCCCGTCGGTCCAGCGGTTTCGAGGTAGAACGCACTGAGTGCCCCGGAAAGCCCGGATGCCGCCGGATGCCCCTTCTGGGAGCGACGGAAGTCGCGACCAGCAGCAGTCGCCACTTACGTCGCGCCCACCGCGCACCCAGGCACGGCGCGTACGCCATTGGCACGTCACCGCGCCCGACCCGTCGCCACTCGCGGCCGTTGAACAGTTCCAGCGGCCGGAAGCGCCGCTTGTAGTCCATCTTGCGGTGGCCCTCGATCCAGTAGCCCAGGTAGAGGTGGTCGAGCCCCTCCTGGCGCGCCCACTCGAGCTGCCGCAGGATCGCCAGCGTGCCGAGCCCGCGCGCCGGCTCGTCCGGATCGAAGAACGTGTAGACCGCCGACAGCGCGCGTTCGACGCGGTCGGTCACCGCCACGGCCAGCAGCCGGCCGCCGGCGCGGAACTCCAGGAAGCGGCCGTCCGACCACGCGCCGACCAGGAACTGCTCGAACTCCGCCGCGCCGTGGTCGTCCATCCCGCCGCCGAGGTGGCGCGCGAGGAGATAGCGCCGGTACAACGCGAGCTGTTCGTCGGTGCGCCGCGCCGCGACCACGCGCACGGCGACATCGGCATTGCGGCGCAGGCAGCGGCGCTGGCTGCGGTCGGGGACGAAGTCGGCCACCGGCACGCGCACCGCCACGCAGGCCCGGCAGCCGCCGCAGTGCGGGCGGTAGACCAGGTCGCCGGAGCGGCGGAAGCCCCAGCCGAGCGCCTGCGGATAGAACCGCGGCAGGCGCGGGTCGCGCGGATCCAGCACCAGGTCGCGCGCGGTGCGGTCGGGAAAGTAGCCGCACGGGTGCGCGCCGGTGTCGAACACGCGCAGGCTCTCGTCGTCGCGGGCCGGGACGTCGCCCATGGCTATGCCGCCCGTGGCGGCGCGGCCGGCGGATGGTCCTGCGGGGGCGGGCGGGCGGGTGCGTTCGGCATGGCGGCAAGCATAGCGCCGGGCCTCGCAGCGGCTGCGACTGTCCGGCTGCTGAATGCGGCCGGGAGCCTGTCATCCGGTTCGGCAGCCGGGCGTTGACTGCTGCGATGGCGGCACCGTCGCTGCCGGAATGGAGACATCGATGAAG
This sequence comes from Luteimonas sp., assembly GCA_041905645.1. Lineage (GTDB taxonomy): Bacteria > Pseudomonadota > Gammaproteobacteria > Xanthomonadales > Xanthomonadaceae > Luteimonas. The sequence continues at coordinate 10,056 of JAYRKR010000031.1, read as the reverse complement.
CACAAGATCCTGTTCGCCACCGTCGCCCTTGCGCTGGCAGCCGCCGGCGCCGCCGTTGCGCAGCAGCCCACCGCCACCGACCAGCCCGCGCGCCACGGCAAGCTGGACGCCAACGGCGACGGCGCGATCGACCGAGCCGAAGCGGCCGCGATGCCGCGCCTCGCCGAGCGCTTCGACGAGCTCGACAAGAACAAGGACGGCAGGCTCACCGCCGACGAACGCCCGCAGCACGGCCGCTGGCACCGCGGCCATGGCGGCCGCGGCATGATGAAGCTCGACACCGACAAGGATGGCCGCGTCAGCAAGGCCGAGGCCGCCGCCGATCCGAAGTTCGCCGAACGCTTCGCGCAGATGGATGCCAACGGGGACGGCTACGTCGACCGTGCCGACTTCGAGGCGCGCATGGAGCGCAACCGCAGCGAATGCTTCGACAAGGCCGACCTCGACAAGGACGGCAAGCTCAACCGCGTCGAGTTCACCAACTCGGTCCAGGCCTGCCGCCCGCAGTGGCACGGGCACGGCGACGGCATGAAGGCGTCGATGCAGCAGGCGAAGTAGACCGGCATCGCCAGAAGGAAGCCGACCAAGGCCCGCGTCCCCGGACGCGGGCCTTCTTCGTTCCTGCCCTCTCCGGCTTGCGGGAGAGGAGGTGCGCAGCGCCGGGTGAGGGCCCGGCCTCCCGTCAGCACATCCGCGCCCCCGCACGAACGGACTGGCCCCGGGACGCAACGCCCTCCATACACGGAAAGCGCAATCGCCCCCAGCCCCTCTCCCGCAAGCGGGAGAGGGAGGCGCGCAGCGCCGGGTGAGGGCCGGCCCTCCCGTCGGCACATCCGCGCCCCGCACGAACAGGCTGCCCCGGGGGACGCAACGCCCTCCATACATGGAAAGCGCAATAGCCCCCCAGCCCCTCTCCCGCAAGCGGGAGAGGGGGCGCGCAGCGCCGGGTGAGGGCCGGCCCTCCCGTCGGCACATCCGCGCCCCGCACGAACAGGCTGCCCCGGGGGACGCAACGCCCTCCATACACGGAAAGCGCAACCGCCCCCCAGCCCCTCTCCCGCAAGCGGGAGAGGGAGGCGCGCAGCGCCGGGTGAGGGCCCGGCTCTCCCGTCAGCACATCCGAGCCCCCGCACGAACGGGCTCGCCTCGGGACGCCAACCACCCCAACAAGCGGAAGCGCATCGCCCCGGCCGCTTCAGAACACCCCCGCCGAATGCAACCCGATGACCATGCCCCCGCAGCTCGCCGCCAAGCCGATGATCCCGCCGATCCAGCAGTGGATGCGCTCGCGCCGCCTTCGCCTTGCCGCGCCGACGGGATCGCGCACGGCCTCGAGCGCGTGGCGCCGGCGCATCGCCCGCGGCTGCACGACCAGCGACTGGTAGAAGATCGTGGCCATGAAGACGAGCCAGGCGGCCACGCTCGCGGCCAGCATCGTGGTGCCGCGCGCGTATCGCGCGACGACCAGCATGCAGGCGACGAACCCGATCGACACCAGCGCGTTGACCACCGAACTGCGCACCAGCGCCGTGCGCTCCTCGTCGTCGATCGCCTCGCGCAGCTGCTTGCGCAGGCCGAGCCAGATGCCCGCGAACGCGGCGACGATCGCGATGCCGATGCTGCCAGCGGCCCCCAGCAGCAGCTTGCCGAAGGTCTTGGCGCCGCCCGCCGCGGCGACGGCGAGGATGCCCTTGGCCGCCGCCGGCGGGCTGGCGGCGGCGAGCGCGCCGGCGACGATGGTGGTGAAGGCCGCGCCGGGCGCGCTGCCGCGCGCGAACTCGCCGAAGCGCCGCAGCAGGTCTTCGCGCAGGCCCTGCCGGGCGCGCGACAGGCGCTTGCGCACCGCCGCGTCGGACAGCCCGAGCAGCGCCGCGACCTGCTGCGAGCTCTGGCCTTCGCGGTAATACAGCAGCAGCACCTCGCGGCTGTCGTCGGGCAGCGCGGCGATCAGCTCGGCGGCGGCGTGCTCGCGTTCGTCCTCGACCAGCCGCTGCGCGGGCGTCGGCGCCGGATCGGCCGCCAGCGCGATCGCCAGCTCCGCGCCTTCGCCATCGAGCGGGCGATGGCGCCCCGCGCGCAGGTGGTCGCGGGCCAGGTTGCGGGTGATCTGGCGCAGCCACGGCAGGAAGCTGGCCGGGTTCTGCAGGCGCCTGAGGTTCTGCCAGGCGGCGAGGAAGGCGTCCTGCGCGATGTCCTCGCTGGCCGGCACGTCGCGGGTGATCGCCAGCGCCAGCGCGGTCACCGCGTTCTGGCACGCGGCGACGATGCGGCCGTAGGCGTCGCGGTCGCCGCGCGCGGCGGCGGGCAGCTGGTCGCGGATGAGCAGGTCGATGGCGTCGGCGTTCATGGCGGTCTTGCGGGGTGGTCAGCCTTCCAGGACGTCGTGGCGGGCCGGATGTGACCCGCAGGGCTTCGCCGGCGCGGGAGACATCGTAATCCGCGGCGGGATTATCCGCGGCGGGATTAAGGGAGTGGGGGAATCCTCCAGGCCGTCATTGGGGGCGGAATCCTCCAGGCCGCCACTGGGAGCGGGGGAAATCCTCCGGGCCGTCATTGGGGGCGGAATCCTCCAGGCCGCCACTGGGAGCGGGGGAAATCCTCCGGGCCGTCATTCCCGCGAAAGCGGGAACCCAGTGACTTGGCTTCCCCGGGGTTTTCCACCAGCGAAAGACGCTGGGTTCCCGCTTTCGCGGGAATGACGATCCGGGGAGAGCGAGTGAATCGGAGAGCGAGTGAATCGGGGCTGTAGACAACGGTGCGGGTACCGCGCGGCCGAGTCAACCGAGCCAACCGAGCAAACCGAGCCGACAGGCCGGTGCCGGCAACCTACAGCGGCTGCACGATCCGCCAGCCCTCTCCGTCGCGGCGCACGTCGTACCACTGCGGCACGCCCCTGGCGCCCACGCGGCGGCGCTGCATGAAGATGGTGCCGGTGCCGGCGGCGTTGGCCTCGTAGCGGCCGATCGCGATCAGCTGCGCGGGCGGCCTGCCTTCGACCCTGGCCGGGCACTGCGACGCCGCCAGCACGCGTCCGGACGACGGCGGCAGCGCGGCCAGCAGGGCCGGCGAGGGGTCGCGGCCGTCGACGGCGACGCAGGCGACGTCGCCCGCGCTTCGCGGCAGCTCGCCGCGCAGCAGCGCGACCGCGAGCGAGTCGGGCGTCGCGGTGTTGCCGCGCGGCGGCAGGTCGCCCGGGACGGGCGCGGTCGCGACCGGCGCCGGCCTCGGTGCGGTCGCGGGCGGCACGCCGGTGGACGGCCGGCGCATGGCCATGAACGCGAGCGCCACGATCGCCGCGATCACCACCAGCAGCCCGAGCTTGATCCGGAACGCGCGCCGCTGCATGCCGCTGCGGCGATCGGCCTGCTCGGAGGTGCCGCGCAGGCCCATCGACAGGTAGCTGTCGGGCGCGTTGCGCGAGGAGTCCATCAGCCCGGCCTCGCGCAGCAGCGCGCGCGCCTTCGGCTGGTCCTCGGAGCGGACGATCCACACCGCCGGCTTCTGGCCGCCTTCGTCGCGGTAGGTGAAGTTGCCGCGGATGACGCCCTTGTAGGAGCGGCCGTTGGTGATGCGCACCTCGATGCCGGCGTCCTCGAGCAGCTTCGCCACCTGTTCGACGTTCTCGATGCGCGCGCTGGTGAAGACCTGCCTCATCGCGACCTCAGCGCTTCGCCGGCACGTGCGAGGAGGCGTCGCCGGCGGTGACCCGGATCAGGCCCTCCTGCGCGGTGCTCGCGACCAGCTTGCCGTGGCGGTCGTAGACCAGGCCGCGCGCCAGCCCGCGCGAGCCCTGCGCGCTGGGGCTGTCGATCGAGTAGAGCAGCCAGTCGTCGGCGCGGAACGGGCGGTGGAACCACAGCGCGTGGTCGAGCGAGGCCATCTGCACGTTCGGCTGGTAGTAGCTGATCCCGTGCGGGAAGGTCGCGGTGCCGAGCAGGTGGAAGTCGGACGCGTAGGCGAGCAGGGCGCGGTGCAGCTCCGGCGCGTCGCCCACCTTCTCGGCCAGCCGGAACCAGACCTGCTGGTAGGGCGGCCGCTTGGGCGGATTGAGCTCGTCGCGCGGGTAGACGTGGCGGAACTCGAACGGCCCCATGCGGTCGAGCCAGCGCTGCACCTTGGTCGGCAGCGTCGCCAGCACCTCGGGCGGGATCGCGGGCGCGGGATCGATGTCCTCGGGCCTGGGCACTTCCGGCATCGACAGCTGGTGCTCGGCTCCCGTTTCCCGCTCCTGGAACGAAGCGGCGCAGAAGAAGATCACCTGGCCGTGCTGGATCGCGGTGACGCGGCGCACCGAGAACGTGCCGCCGTCGCGGGTGCGGTCGACGTCGTAGACGATCGGATGCTCGATGTCGCCGGCGCGCAGGAAGTAGGCATGCAGCGAGTGCGCGTCGCGCGGCTGCTCCATGGTCGCCTGCGCGGCCGACAGCGCCTGCCCCAGCACCTGCCCGCCGAACACGTACTTGGTGCCGATGTCCCGGCTCTGGCCGCGGAACAGGTTGTCCTCCAGCCGCTCCAGCGAGAGCAGCTCGATCAGCTCGGAGACCACGGGTTGGAGCGCGGGGGTGGGCATGCGGGACCTTCGGAAGGGGCGCGGCGATTATACGGGCGCCCGGCAGGTGCCTGCGGGAGACGCGGTGCCTGTGGGAGCGGCTTCAGCCGCGAGCTTTTTCCTCAGCCAGCCGAGAGCTCGCGGCTGAAGCCGCTCCCACAACTGCGGCGCCTGCGGAGCAGATCACGACAATCGCTGCAGCGGAACGGCCTCCAGCACCCGCTGCCACGGGAACAGCGGCCCCGGGTCGCGCTTGCGCGGCACCAGGATCGCCGGGTCGTCGCTGGCCGGCACCATCGAAGTGTCGAGGTCCTCGTGGCCGGCGATGTAGCGCAGTGAAGGCAGCTCGGCTTGCAGCGCGCGCAGCAGCGCCACCAGCGCCTCCACCTGCGCGTCCGGGTAGGCCTCCTCCATCGCCTGCCTGCGCGAGTCGAGCCAGTCCGGCCAGCGCCCCGTGTTGACCAGCTCGACGCCGATCGAGCGCGGGTTGTAGCCGCGCACGTGGTGGGCGATGCGGTCGGGCGCGACGAAGCGATGGCAGCCTCCGTCGCGGTCGACGTAGTAGTGGCCGCTGTTGCCGGTGCCCGACTCCGGGTACAGCACGCGCTCGCCGTACTCGCGCGCGGCGGCCAGGTCGGGGAGCTCGGTGCAGTGGACGACGACCAGGTCGACCTGCGACAGCGGCCGCGGGTCGAGCCTGCCTTCGTAGGGCAGCGGCGCGGGCCGCGGTGCGTGCGGACGGGGATCGGTCGGCATCGGGCGATGCTAGCATCCGCGCATGCGCACACGCGGCCACTGCATCCTCTCGCACGGTTTCGAAAGCGGCCCTGATGCGACCAAGGTCGCCGCCCTGGCGGAGGCCGCGCAGCGCCTGGGCTGGACCCACGAACGGCCCGACTACACCGACCTCGACGCCAGGCGCGAGGTCAGCGAGCTCGGCGACGTGTACGCACGGCTGCGGCGCCTGCTGGCGCTGGCGCACGATGCCGCCGCGCGCGGTCCGCTGGTGCTGGCCGGCTCGAGCCTCGGCGCCTGGATCTCGGCGCGGGCGTCGCTGGAGGTGCCGGTCGCGGCGCTGTTCCTGATGGCGCCGCCGGTGCGGATGGGGCCGGCGCCCGCGCTGGACGCCGCCGCGGTGCCGACGTCGGTGGTCCACGGCTGGGGCGACGAGCTGATCCCGGCGCGGGAGGTCGTCGACTGGGCGGCGGCGCGGCGCGCGCGGCTGCTGGTGGTGGACGATTCGCACCGGCTGTCGGGGCACGTCGATGCGTCGGCGGAAGCGTTCGCGGCGCTGCTGGCGGGCCTGTAGTGCGCGGCGCCTCCGCGGCGGCTCCTGCTGCGCCTGTCCTTGATTCGCCTGCCAGGGGGACAGCGCCGTCATTCCCGCGAAAGCGGGAATCCAGCGACTTCACTGTGAAGCGCGTGCCGAGCCGAAAGTCACTGGGTTCCCGCTTTCGCGGGAATGACGGCGTGAAAGGGTCGGGCGCAACGACAGGGCCAGGTGCAACGGGGGCGATTGCGGCATCGGACACCGGAACGGCAGGAGCACCGGAAGCACCGGAAGCACAGAAAGTGCCGGAAGCAGTCAAAGCAGCAGCAGTCCAGACAACATCGGAAACACCGTGAAATTTTTCGCCTCCTGCCCCAAGGGCCTCGAATACCTGCTCGCCGACGAGCTGCTCGCGCTCGGCTGCGTGCGCGCCACCGCGACCATCGCCGGCGTCAACGTCGAGGGGGCGCTGGTCGACGCGGAGCGCGCCGTGCTGTGGTCGCGGCTCGCCAGCCGCGTGCTCTGGCCGCTCGCCGAATTCCCCTGCGAGGACGAGCACGCGCTGTACCACCACGCCACGCTGCTGCCGTGGGGCGAGCACCTCGACGACACCATGACCCTGGCCGTCGACGCCCACGTCTCGGGCGAGGCCGTCACCCACGCGCACTACGCGGCGCAGCGGATCAAGGACGCGGTCGTCGACACCCTGCGCGCGGCCACCGGGGCGCGCCCGTCGGTGGACGTCGAGGCGCCCGACCTGCGCCTGAACCTGGTCGTGCGCAAGGGCAGGGCGGTGCTGTCGGTCGACCTCGGCGGCGGCCCGATGCATCGCCGCGGCTGGCGCCGCGCCCAGGGCGAGGCGCCGCTGAAGGAGAACCTCGCCGCCGCGGTGCTGCTGCGCGGCGGCTGGCCGCAGGCCTATGCGGAAGGCGGCGCGCTGCTCGACCCGATGTGCGGCAGCGGCACGCTGGTGATCGAGGGCGCGCTGATGGCGGCGGACGTCGCGCCGGGGCTGCTGCGGCACGGCGACGTCCTGCCCTCGCGCTGGCTCGGCTTCGACGAGCAGGCCTGGGCGCGGCTGCACGCGGAGGCCCACGAGCGCGAGCGCGCCGGCCGCGCCGCCCTGCGCGACGCGTTCGCCGGCAGCGACGCCGATCCGCACGCGATCCGCGCGGCGCGCGAGAACGCCACTGCCGCGGGGCTGCGCGACGCCGTCCGCTTCGAGGCGCGCGACGTGGCCGCGTTGCCGGTCCAGCCCGCGCCGCGCGGCCTGGTCGCCTGCAACCCGCCCTACGACGCGCGGCTGGCCGCGGATCCGGCGCTGTACCGCGCGCTCGGCGACGCGCTCAAGCACGCGACGCCGAACTGGCGTGCGAGCCTGCTGTGCGGCGACGCATCGCTCGCCCACGCCACCGGCCTGCGCGCGGCGAAGAAGTACCAGCTGTTCAACGGTGCGCTCGAATGCAGCCTGGTCGTGTGCGACCCGGTGCTGCCCGCGCTGCGCGGGGACGCGCAGCCGCGCGCGCTGTCCGAAGGCGCGCAGATGCTGGCCAACCGCCTGCGCAAGAACCTGCGCAACCTCAAGTCCTGGCGCACGCGCGAGGGCGTGGACTGCTTCCGCGCCTACGACGCCGACCTGCCCGAGTACGCCGCCGCCATCGACGTCTACCCGGAGGCCGACGATCCCGATTCGCTGTGGCTGCACGTGCAGGAGTACGCCGCGCCGGCGCAGATCCCGGAAGCCGACGTGCGCCGCCGCTTCGGCGAGGTGCTGGCGGCCGCGCGCGACGCGTTCGGCGTGCCGCGCGAGCGCGTGGCCACCAAGACCCGGGCGCGCGGCAAGGGCGGCAGCAAGTACGCGCGCGACGGCGGCGAAGGTCCGCGCAACGAGACCTTCGCGGTGCGCGAAGGCGCCGCGCGGCTGCGGGTGAACCTGTTCGACTACCTCGACACCGGCCTGTTCCTCGACCACCGTCCGCTGCGCGCGCGCATCTTCCGGGAAGCGCGCGGCCGGCGCTTCCTCAACCTGTTCTGCTACACCGGCGCGGCGACGGTGCAGGCCGCGGCCGGCGGCGCGGCGTCGACGACCAGCGTCGACCTGTCGGGCACCTACCTGCAGTGGCTGGCCGACAACCTGCAGGAGAACGGCATCGGCGGCCCCGCGCACCGGCTGGTGCAGGCCGACGCCGTCGCCTGGCTGGAGGCCGACGCCGGCGAATACGACCTGGTGTTCTGCGACCCGCCGACGTTCTCCAACTCCGCCCGCGCCGACGACTTCGACGTGCAGCGCGAGCACGTGCGCCTGCTGCGCGCCGCGGTGGCGCGGCTGGCGCCCGGCGGCACGCTGTACTTCTCGAACAACTTCCGCCGCTTCCGCCTCGACGCCGACGCGGTGGCGTCCTTCGCGCGCTGCGAGGACATCACCGCGCAGACGATCCCCCAGGATTTCGCCCGCAACCCGCGCATCCACCGGGCCTGGAGGCTGGCTCCGCCGTAGGCGGGTTCGCCCGCGGCGGAGGCGGTGCGCCGGCAGCGGGAGGCTGCCGCTCAGTCGGAATCGGCGACGCTTCGGGTTCCGGCGGCGGACGGCGGGCGCTGCGCTTGCACGGCGCTCCGTGCGGGCGTCTTGCCGTCGCGGAACATGCCTTCGTACGCCGCTTCATCGATGCGCCGGATGCCGCCGATGCGGCATGGGATGTCGGTGTTGCTGGCAAGCGCGCTGCGCGGCACGACCGCATCGCCCAGGTCGCCGCAGATGCGGCCGTCGTGCGTGACCGGATCGGCGCCGATGCCGGAGCGCCTGCGGTGCCTCGGGCCGGGCTGTTGCTGCAGGCCTTCCCGGAAGGACAGGTAGGGACGCTTCAGCAGGTCGGGGCAGTTGTCGCTCAGCCGGACGTCGTAATAGCGCTTGCCCAGGCCCTTGACCACCAGCCGGCGCTGGTCGACCACGCCCCAGTCCAGGACCTGGTCGATCTTCAGGCACTCGCCGACCGGTCGGATCGGTGCGGATGGCGGCGCGGCGGGCCCGGCTGCCGGAGCGCCCAGCGCGACCAGGGCCATGACTCCGGGAAGGATCGATATCGGATCGAATCGCATGGCGGCCTCCTGGCCTGTGCCTTGCGGCGAGAGCCGCAACGACACCGGGCAATGTCGTCCCGGCCCGCTTAATCCGCGAGGAACGCGGCGGGCGATGCCGACGGCCGGCGGGTCCGCATGGCCGGCCTGCCGTGCGGCACCGGTGCGTTCCAGCCATGGCGCTGGTCCGGGCGCATCATGGCCTCGACTTATGGGTCATCGCATCCCCGGGAGGGTTTCCATGAACAGCACCACCCAGCACGCCCGCGTCGTCCGCCAGGTCCGCGGCAGCGCCACGTCCGATGGCGCCGGGGTCAAGCTGACCCGCGTCATCGGCGGTCCGGCCCTGCCCGACCTCGACCCGTTCCTGCTGCTCGACGAGTTCGGCACCGACAAGGCCGAGGACTACATCGCCGGCTTCCCCAGCCACCCGCACCGCGGCTTCGAAACCGTCACCTACATGCTCGACGGCCGCATGCGCCACAAGGACAACCACGGCAACGAGGGCCTGCTGGTCCCCGGCAGCGTGCAGTGGATGACCGCCGGCCGCGGCCTGGTGCATTCGGAGATGCCCGAGCAGGAGGAAGGCCGCATGCGCGGCTTCCAGCTGTGGGTGAACCTGCCGGCCAGCGACAAGATGACCGACCCGCGCTACCAGGAGTTCGACGGCGCGCGCATTCCCGTGGCCACGCCCGCCGAGGGCGTGACGGTGAAGGCGATCGCCGGCGCGGTCGACGACGGGCAGGGCGGCGAGGTCCGCGGCCCGATCGCGCAACCGGCCACCGACCCGGTCTACCTGGACGTCGGCCTGGCGGCCGGGACGTCTTGGGAATACGCGCTGCCCGAAGGCCACAACGCCTTCGCCTACGTGTTCGAGGGCGAGGTCGCGCTCGGCGAGGGCGAGGATGCGCGCAGCCCGGCCACCCACGAGATGGGCGTGCTCGGCGGCGGCGACGTGGTGAAGCTCGCCGCGGGGACGCAGGGTGCGCGCCTGATCCTGGTCGCCGGCCGGCCGCTGCGCGAGCCGGTGGCGCGCTACGGTCCGTTCGTGATGAACACCAAGCAGGAAGTGATGCAGGCCTTCGTCGATTTCCAGGAAGGCCGCTTCTAGTTCCCGCCCCGGCCGGCACCGGGCGGGAAGCGACGAAGGGGAGCCTCGGCT
>JAYRKR010000030.1:0-35349 GCA_041905645.1 Luteimonas sp. | reverse complement strand
GGCCATCGAGGTCGCGGATATCGCGGCCATGGGCCGCTCCTACGGCTGGCGGAAGGGCGAATGGCGCGCGAGCGCCAGCGCGTGGCGTCCGACCTCCGCCTCCTCCTCGGCGCACCAGCGCCGCAGCGCTTCGGCGAAGGCCGGGTCGGCGATCCAGTGCCGGCTGCGCACCGGCGCGGGCAGGAAGCCCCTCGCGATCTTGTGCACGCCCTGTGCGCCCGGCTCGAACGCCGACAATCCCTCGCGCAGGCAGTACTCGATGCCCTGGTAGTAGCAGGCCTCGAAATGCAGCCCGGGCAGCGGCCGGGTCGACCCCCAGTAGCGGCCGTACAGGGTGTCGCCGCCGCGCAGGCACAGCGCGCCGGCGACGGTCTCGCCCTCGTGGTCGGCGAGGAACAGCACCAGGCCGTGTGGCATCGTCCTTGCCAGGTGGTGCAGGAAGTCCAGCGTCAGCGCCGGCGAGTTGCCGTACTCGGCGAAGGTCTGCAGGTAGAAGCCGTGCATCGCGGCGAGGTCGTCGTCGCCGGCATCGGAGCCGTCCACCGCGCGGAAGGACACGCCGGCCCGCGCTACCCGCGCGCGTTCCTGGCGGATGTTCTTGCGGTGCTTGTGGTCCATCGACGCGAGGAAACCGTCGAAGTCGCGCCAGCCGGCCTCGTTGCGCCAGTGGTATTGCAGGTCGGTGCGCCGCAGCCAGCCGGGCCCGAACGCGGCGTCCTCCGCCGCCTCGTGGAAGTTCACGTGCGCCGACGACAGCCCGGCCGCGCGCGTCGCCGCGGCCATCGCCTCGGCCAGTTCCCGCCGGCGGCCGTCGTCGCGCGCCAGCAGGCGCGGGCCGGTCACGGGCGAGTAGGGCACCGCGAACAGCCACTTCGGGAAGTAGTCCTGGCCGTACCGCGCATAGGCGTGCGCCCAGGCGTGGTCGAACACGAACTCGCCGTGCGAATTCTCCTTCAGGTACCCGGGCGCGGCGGCGACCAGCGCATCGCCGTCCCACAGGGTGAGGTGGCGCGGCGTCCAGCCCCAGTCTTCGCGCAGGCAGCCGTGGCGCTCGAGGCCGTCGAGGAAGGCGTGGGCGACGAAGGGGTTGCGGCCGTCGTGCAGGGCGTCCCAGGCGGCTGCCGGGGTGCCGGCCAATCGATCGAGGATGCGGATCTCGGTCAACGAAGCCGTCCGCCTGTCATCCGGAAATCATCCGGCCGTCATTCCCGCGAAAGCGGGAACCCAGTGCCTTTCGCTTCCAGTGAGGCGCTCCGGCAACATGGGAGGCCGTTGCGGAAGGCGCTGGGTTCCCGCTTTCGCGGGAATGACGGTCAATGGGGGATGGCGCGGGAAAGCGGCTTGGCGCGGGAAGCTGCATGGGATAGGAAAGAACCCGCCCGCCGCGGTCACTCGCCCTTGTCCAGGAACCTTTCCGCATCCAGCGCCGCCATGCAGCCGAAGCCGGCCGAGGTGATCGCCTGCCGGTAGTGCTGGTCGGCGACGTCGCCGGCGGCGAACACGCCCTTGACCGAGGTCTCGGTGGCGCCGCCGCCCAGGCCGGAGCGGATCTCGATGTAGCCGTTGTCCATCGCCAGCTGCCCCTCGAACAGCGAGGTGTTGGGCGTGTGGCCGATGGCGACGAAGAAGCCGTGGACGTCGATGTCGCGGGTGGAACCGTCCTGCACCGACTTCACGCGCAGCCCGGTGACACCGGCGTCGTTGCCGAGCACCTCGTCGACCACGTGGTGCCAGACCGGCTCGATCCTGCCCGCCTGGATCTTCGCGAACAGCTTGTCCTGCATGATCTTCTCCGCGCGCAGGGTGTCGCGGCGGTGCACGAGGTAGACCTTGCGCGCGATGTTGGACAGGTACAGCGCCTCCTCGACCGCGGTGTTGCCGCCGCCGACCACCGCCACGTCCATGTCCTTGTAGAAGAAGCCGTCGCAGGTCGCGCACGCGGACACGCCGCGGCCCTTGAACGCCTCCTCGGACGGCAGGCCCAGGTACTTGGCGGTCGCGCCGGTGGCGACGATCAGCGCGTCGCAGGTGTAGTCGCCGTTGTCGCCCTTGAGGCGGAACGGGCGCTGCGACAGGTCGGCGGTATGGACGTGGTCGAAGACCACCTCGGTCTCGAAGCGCTCGGCGTGGGCCTGCATGCGCGCCATCAGGTCCGGGCCCATCAGCCCGTGGGCGTCGCCCGGCCAGTTGTCGACCTCGGTGGTGGTCATCAGCTGGCCGCCCATCTGCAGCCCGGTGACGACCACCGGCTTGAGGTTGGCGCGTGCCGCGTAGACGGCGGCGGTCCAGCCGGCGGGGCCGGAACCGAGGATCAGCAGGCGGCAGTGCTTGGAGGTGGTCATGTATACTCGCGGGCAGGAAAAAACGCGCCGGGCGAAGGATTTCGCGGTGTTCCGCCGGCGTCGCGGAGGCCACATAGAGTGGCGGCCGCGGCGCTGCAGTTCAAGGCGCTGAGAACGGATACAGCGTGCCGGCACGCGCACCCGCGCGGGGCGGCCGCCCAACCCAAAGGCCCGCACAATCGTTGTGCGGGCTTTCGACCATGAAGGGCAGGGGCGACCGCGCCTGCCGCGAGACGGAGGCTGCAATGCGCATCGGTGTACCCAAGGAAACCAAGACCCTAGAAGGCCGCGTGGCGCTGGTGCCGGCGGCGGCCGGCGACCTGGTCAAGCGCGGCCACGAGGTGTGGCTGGAGCAGGACGCGGGCGTGAAGTCCGGCTTCCGCGACGCCGACTACACCGCGCTCGGCGTGAAGATCGCGCCCGATGCCGCCGCGCTGTACGAGAAGGGCGAGCTGATCGTCAAGGTCAAGGAACCGATCGCCGGCGACCTCGCGCACCTGCGCAGGGACCACCTGCTGTTCTGCTACCTGCACCTGGCCGCGGAGCCGGCGCTGACGAAGCAGCTGCTCGACATCGGCCTGACCGGCGTCGCCTTCGAGACCGTCGAGCTGCCCAACGGCGACCTGCCGCTGCTGGCGCCGATGTCGGTGATCGCCGGCAAGATCGGCGTGCAGGTCGGCACCCACCTGCTGCACCAGCCCGAGGGCGGCAAGGGCAAGCTGCTCGGCGGCCTGCCCTCGACCGAGCGCGGCAAGGTGGTGGTGTTCGGCGCCGGCAAGGCCGGCGGCGCATCCGCCGCGCTGGCGGCCTCGGCGGGCGCCAACGTCACCGTGTTCGAGATGCGCCAGGACCGCATGGACGAGATGATGCGGCTGGGCAACAACGTCACCGCGCTGTACCCGTACCACGACCTGGTGGCCCGCGAGGTGGCCTCGGCGGACCTGGTGATCGGCGCGGTGCTGGTCACCGGCGCCAAGGCGCCGCACGTGATGACCCGCGAGATGCTCAAGGGGATGGAGGACGGCAGCGTGGTGGTCGACATCGCCATCGACCAGGGCGGCTGCTTCGAGACCTCGCGCCCGACCACCTGGAAGGAGCCGACCTACGTGGAGGAGGGCGTGACCCACTTCTGCGTGACCAACATGCCAGGCGCGGTGCCGCAGACCTCGTCGCAGGCGATCTGCGCGGCGATCCTGCCTTGGGTCAACAAGCTGGCCGGCGGCAGCGAATGGCGCGGCAACCAGGCCCTGGTGCGCGGCATCAACGTCGAGGGCGGCAAGCTGGTCCACCCCGCGCTGCAGGACATGAAGCTGTAAGTGCTTGTTGCCACGAGGCTTGCCGGGGCCCGAGGCCCCGGCGGCCCTCGCGGCGGCGCCTGCGTGATGGTGGTCGCAATCCGACAATAATTGCGTAGAATCATCCAATTGCAGGGATTTCTTAAGGTCTGATCGCACGGTGGCACGCCCGATCACGGAACGCAGCAAGCGGCAGCGCGCCGGCACGGCCAGGGAGGCCGCGGCCAAGGCGCCCAATCCGCGCCGGCAGCGCCTGTGGCGCGACATCGCGCTGATCCTGATCACGCCGCTGCTGCTGTACCTGCTGGCGAGCCTGTGGACATATTCGCCCGGCGACCCGGGCTGGTCGCACTCGGGCAGCGTGACCGCGCCGCTGCACAACGTCGGCGGGCGGATCGGCGCCTGGCTGGCCGACGTGCTGCTGTACCTGACCGGCTACGTCGCCTTCCTGCTGCCGGTGATGCTCGGCGCGGTGGCCTGGATCGCGCTGTTCGGCATGGACAGCGACGGCGACGGCGACGCCGACCTGGCGCCGGCGCTGCGGCTGGTCGGCATCGTCGGCTTCCTGGTCTCGGCCACGGGCCTGCTGTACCTGCGCTTCGGCGCCGCGGAGAACTTCTCCGCCGGCAGCGGCGGCATCCTCGGGCGGCTGGTCGGCAACTCGCTCTACCGCGGCTTCGGCCCGGTCGGCGGCAACCTGTTCCTGCTCGCGCTGCTGCTGGTGTCGGTGACGCTGGCCACCGGGCTGTCGTGGTTCTCGGTGATGGACCGGATCGGCCAGTGGGTGCTGAAGCTGCCGGGGCTGTTCCGCCGCGGCACCCAGCAGGCCGCCGAGTGGCAGGAGGCGAGGGCGTACCGCGAGGAGCGCACCGAGACCCGCAAGATCGAGACCGAGCTGCGCGCCAAGCGCACGCCGGTGAAGATCGAGCCGCCGGCGCCGGCGCAGGTGGAGAAGAGCGACCGCGCCCGGCGCGAGCAGCAGATCCCGCTGTTCCACGTCGGCGACGGCACCGGCATCCCGCCGCTGGCGCTGCTCGACGATCCCAAGCCGCAGCCCAAGGGCTACGACGAGGAGACGCTGGAGACGCTCTCGCGCCAGATCGAGTTCAAGCTGAAGGACTTCCGCATCGACGCCCAGGTCGTCGGCGCCTACCCGGGGCCGGTGATCACCCGCTTCGAGATCGAGCCGGCGCCGGGCATCAAGGTCAGCCAGATCAGCTCGCTGGACAAGGACATCGCGCGCGGCCTGTCCGTGAAGTCGGTGCGCGTGGTCGACGTGATCCCGGGCAAGTCGGTGATCGGCCTGGAAACGCCCAACTCGCACCGCGAGATGATCTACCTCAGCGAGCTGCTGCGCTCGCGCGAGTACGACAAATCGGCCAGCCCGCTGACCCTGGCCCTGGGCAAGGACATCGCCGGCCGCCCCACCGTCGCCGACCTCGGCCGCATGCCGCACCTGCTGGTGGCCGGCACGACCGGCTCGGGCAAGTCGGTGGCGGTCAACGCGATGGTGCTCAGCCTGCTCTACAAGGCCTCCGCCAAGGACGTGCGGATGCTGATGATCGACCCGAAGATGCTGGAGCTGTCGGTCTACCAGGGCATCCCGCACCTGCTGGCGCCGGTGGTCACCGACATGAAGGAGGCCGCCAACGGCCTGCGCTGGTGCGTGGCGGAGATGGAGCGCCGCTACAAGCTGATGAGCGCGGTGGGCGTGCGCAACCTCGCCGGCTTCAACAAGAAGGTCAAGGACGCGCAGGACGCCGGCCAGCCGATGCTGGACCCGCTGTTCAAGCCGAACCCGGAGTCCAACGAGGTGGCGCAGCCGCTGGAGCCGCTGCCCTTCATCGTCATCTTCATCGACGAATTCGCCGACATGATGATGATCGTCGGCAAGAAGGTGGAGGAGCTGATCGCGCGCCTGGCGCAGAAGTCGCGCGCCGCCGGCATCCACCTGATCCTCGCCACGCAGCGCCCGTCGGTGGACGTGATCACCGGCCTGATCAAGGCCAACATCCCGACCCGCATCGCGTTCCAGGTCTCGAGCAAGATCGACTCGCGCACCATCCTCGACCAGTCCGGCGCCGAGACCCTGCTTGGCCACGGCGACATGCTCTACCTGCCGCCGGGTACCGCGCTGCCCGAGCGCGTGCACGGCGCCTTCGTCTCGGACGAGGAAGTGCACCGCGTGGTCGACCACCTCAAGCAGAGCAGCAGCGGCCCCGACTACATCGAGGGCGTGCTCGAGGAAGTGCAGACCATGGGCGACGGCGTCGTGGTCGGCGCCACCGGCCTGCCGGAGGCGAGCAGCAGCGGCGACGAGAGCGACCCGCTCTACGACGAAGCGGTGCGCATCGTCACCGAGACCCGGCGCGCCTCGATCTCCGGCGTGCAGCGGCGGCTGAAGATCGGCTACAACCGCGCCGCGCGCCTGATCGAGGCGATGGAAGCCGCGGGCGTGGTCTCGCCGCCCGAGCACAACGGCGACCGCAGCGTGCTGGCGCCGCCGCCGCCCAGCTGACCGATCCGCAGGAGCGCTGGCTCTTGTGGGAGCGACGGAAATCGCGACCGCTTCCACTCGCGGCATCCTGTCGCGACTTCCGTCGCTCCCACAAGAGCCCGGGGGTTTTCAGGCGTATTCAGCCACCCGGCGGCAGACTCGCCGCCAGCCAATCCGGAACCCACGCCATGCGCGCCATCCGCTTCCTCGCTGTGTTGTCCCTGCTGGTGTCGACCGCCGCCTTCGCCGGCGCGCGCGACGACCTCGATGCGTTCACCCGCGGCCTGAAGGGATTGGACGGGCAGTTCACCCAGACCGTCTTCGACGCCAACGGCAAGCTCAAGGAAACCACCAGCGGCCGCATCGCGCTGTCGGCGCCGCGGCTGTTCCGCTGGGAGTACGTCAAGCCCTACGAGCAGCTGGTGATCGCCGACGGCAGCAAGGTCTGGGTCTACGATCCCGACCTGGCGCAGGTCACCGTTCGCCCGCAGGGCGAGCAGGAAGAAAACTCGCCGCTGGCGGCCCTGATCGATCCCTCGCGCCTGGACCGCGACTACCGGGTCGCCGAAACCGGCACGCGGGACGGCCTGGAATGGCTGGAGCTGACCCCCAGGCAGGCCGACAACGCGAGCTTCCAGCGCGCGCGCCTGGGCTTCGACGGCAGCGGGCTGGCGCGGATGGAAGTGATCGATTCGCTCGGCCAGCGCACCGAGATCGGCTTCAGCGGCTGGAAGAAGAACCCGGCGTTCCCGAAGGGCACGTTCAGCTACACGCCGGCCAAGGGCGTGGACGTGGTCGACGCCGGCTGAACGGCCCGCGGTCGCCGGCGGCCGGGCGCGGACGGCGATCGCGTTGTCGTCCGGGAAGCCCCCGCCGAAGGCGGGCGGCATCCACGGACCCGCCATGCGCCGCCTGCCGCTGCTCCTCGTTCCGCTGCTCGTTTCCGGCGCCGCGCTCGCGGCCGCCGCGCAGATCAAGCCGCCCGTCGCGAGCGCGGGCAGGGCGGCGGCCGTCTCGTCGACGCCGGTGGAGAACGAAACCCTCGACGGCGCCGTCGCCGGCGTGCTGGTCGCCGCGCTGACGGACCAGTTCGGCGGCCGCGCGGTGTCGATCATGCTCGACAAGGTGGACGTGCAGCCATCGAGCGTCCGCGACCGAATCGTCAACGGCACCGGCCGCGCGCGGATCGACGGCGACGAGGACTGGATCGGCTTTCGCTTCAGCACGCTCTACGACACCACCTTCAACAGCGCCGCGTACCCGGACATCAGCCTGGGCGGCGTGACCGGCGGCGAACGCGACATCCCCAACGACACCGCGCTGGTGCGCGAACTGGACGACAACGTCGTCGCGCGCCTGGGCCAGGAATTCGCCAGCCAGAAGGTCCGCCTCCAGCTCGACCGCATCAGCACCGTCGAGGCCGGCAGGCGCTACCTGCGGATCAACGCCAGCGGCATCGCCGACTTCGGCCCGGACGGGACCTCCCCGGCGCGGATCGAGGCGCTGTACGACCGCGGCAGCCACAGCTGGCTGCGGGTGAACTACGAACTCGGTCCGGGCGCCGATGCCGGCGCCGGCGTGGCCGAGGCCGGAAGGCTGGCAGGCGGCTGAACGCCCCGGTCCGTCGCGTCCCCTCGAGGACCTTCATGCGACGCGATGCCGCGGCTGCTTGCGGCCGGCCGCCCAGTTGCCGCCTTTCCCGTCCATCTTTCCCCCATCCGTCTTTCCCCGCCTTCCCCTCGTGTCGTCATCCCCGCGAAGGCGGGGATCCATGGACGTCATGGCAAGGGCGCAGAGGCGATTCACCCGACTCGCACCGGCGAAGCCCCAAGGCCAACGTCGCTGGATCCCCGCCTTCGCCGGCATGACGCTTCCTCCTGACGCCGACTCCCCACCGCGACCCTGCCGCGCGGCGGATCGGTCCCGCCGCGAAACCCTGCAGCGCAACGGCTTGGTATCGTGACGCCTCCCCCGGACACGATGGCCCGACGCTTGGCCCGCAGGACCCCGCAACACGATCCTTCCGATCCCGGCCGCGACCTGCTGCACGTCGACCGCGACGACCTGCGCCCGCTGGCCGAGCGCATGCGCCCGCGCACGCTGGACGAGATGGTCGGCCAGCGCCGCCTGCTCGCGCCCGGCAGCGCGCTGCGGCGCTCGGTCGAGGCCGGGCACGTGCATTCGATGGTGCTGTGGGGCCCCCCAGGGTGCGGCAAGACCACGCTCGCGCTGCTGCTGGCGCGCTACGCCGACGCCGAGTTCCGTGCGATCTCCGCGGTGCTCTCCGGCCTGCCCGAGGTGCGGCAGGTGCTGGCGGAGGCCGGGCAGCGCTTCGCCGGCGGCCGGCGCACGGTGCTGTTCGTCGACGAGGTGCACCGCTTCAACAAGGCGCAGCAGGACGCGTTCCTGCCGCACATCGAGCGCGGCACCATCCTGTTCGTCGGCGCGACCACCGAGAACCCGTCGTTCGAGCTGAACTCCGCGCTGCTCTCGCGCTGCCGCGTGCACGTGATGGAGGCGGTGTCGGCCGACGACATCGCGCTCGCCCTGCGGGCGGCGCTCGCGGATGCCGAGCGCGGCCTCGGCGGGCGCGGCATCGACATCGGCGACGGACAGCTGCGGCTGATCGCCACCGCGGCCGACGGCGACGTGCGCCGCGGCCTGACCCTGCTGGAGATCGCCGCCGAGCTCGCCGGCGAGGCGGGCGAAGGGCAGGGCGGCGCGATCACCGATGCCATCCTCGAGCAGGTGCTGGCCGACCGCACCCGCCGCTTCGACAAGGGCGGGGAGCAGTTCTACGACCAGATCTCGGCGCTGCACAAGTCGGTGCGCAGCTCCAACCCCGACGCCGCGCTGTACTGGCTGGCGCGCATGCTCGACGGCGGCTGCGACCCGGGCTACCTGGCGCGGCGGCTGACGCGGATGGCGGTGGAGGACGTCGGCCTCGCCGATCCGCGCGCGCTGGCGATGGCGATCGAGGCCTGGGACACCTACGACCGGCTCGGCAGCCCCGAGGGCGAGCTGGCGCTGGCGCAGGTGGCGATCTACCTGGCGAGCACCGCGAAGTCGAACGCCGCCTACACCGCCTTCGGCGCGGCGAAGGCGGACGTGCGGGAACACGGCACCCAGGACGTGCCGCTGCACCTGCGCAACGCGCCGACGAAGCTGATGAAGCAGCTCGGCTATTCGAAGGGCTACCAGTACGACCACGACGCCGAGGGCGGCATCGCCCTCGACCAGACCGGCTTTCCCGACGCGATGGGGGAACGGGTGTACTACGAGCCGGTCGAGCGCGGCCTGGAGATCAGGCTGAAGGAGAAGCTCGACGCGCTGCGCGCGGCGCGCGCGAAGGCACGTGGCGGGCACGGGCGCGGGGACTGAGCCTCGCCGCGGCGCCGGCCGTTCGCGTCACGTTGTTTCGCTTCGATCCGCGTCGCCCGCGTTCGCGACCCCGAACTCCGCCGGCAACCGCGCGTAGAACAGCGCCTGCTCCTCCTGCCGCAGCAGCGCGAACAGCGCGCGCGCCTGCGCGTCGTCGACGATGAACTCCACCAGCACCGGCTGCTCGCCGGCCAGCTCGAAGAAGTGCTGCTCGTGCAGCTGGCCGTGGCGCCCGTAGCCGGCGATCGCGCGGAACGCCGAGCCGCCCTGGATGCCGAGCCTCTTCGCCTGCTCCAGCAGCCATTCGTAGGTGGGCACGCCGTGCGTGCGGCGGTTCTCGTAGGTGTAGAAGCGCAGGTGCGTTCCGTTCATGGCGAGGTCTCCGCGGGTCATTGCCGGGCCACCAGCAGGCGCACCAGGCCGATCCCGGCCAGCGTGCACAGCACGGAGCCCACGACATGCGCGAGCACGTGCACGCTCATCCAGCCGAACTGCTGGCGCAGCAGCAGGGTCGCCGACTCGCCGGAGAAGGTGGAGAACGTGGTGAGGCCGCCGAGGAAGCCGGTGGTCAGCAGCAGCCGCATCGCCGGCGGGATGGACTGGACATGGTCGAAGCAGGCCAGCACGATGCCCATGACCAGGCCGCCGGACAGGTTGGCCGCCAGCGTGCCCAGGGGCAGGGTGGGGAAGATCGGGTTGAACGCCAGCCCGAGCAGCCAGCGGCACAGGGCGCCGAGGCCGGCGCCGCAGAAGATCGCGAAAACGGACGACAGTTGCACGCGCGATGTCTCCAGGCAACAGGAGTGCGCATCATCGTCGCTGCATCCGGAACGGCGACGCCTGCGCACCCGCGGACGGGTGGACAGGCATCATCAGCCGTGAGGCGGTTCGCCCTCGCGAGGGCGGGAGGCATGCCATCTCCCGTCCGCCATGATAGCGCCCGCGGCGAAGCGGCGGTCAAGAGCGGCTTTCTGCGACGGATTCCGCACGGCCGGCCGCCGGGCGGATCCCGGCCGCGGCCTACGCATGCCGCGGATGGCTAGAATGGGCCGTGGCCGCCCAGACCCCCATCGATCTCGCCAGCCTGCGCCGCAGCTGCGGACCCTGCTCGCTGCGCCAGCTGTGCCTGCCGGCCGGCATCGGCGCGGCCGACCTCGCGCGCCTGGACGACGTGGTGCGGCGCCGGCGGCCGCTCAAGCGCGACGAGCGCGTGTTCCGGCACGGCGACGCGCTGTCGTCGATCTACGTCGCCCGCAACGGCGCCTTCAAGACCGTCAGCCTGACCGAAGGCGGCGACGAGCGGGTGGTCGGCTTCCACCTGCCCGGGGAACTGATGGGCCTGGACGCGCTGGCGGACGGCGAGCACCGCTGCGAGGCGGTCGCGCTCGACCCGGCCGAGGTCTGCGAGGTGCCGGTCGACGACCTCGCCACGATCGCCGCGCAGCTGCCGGGCCTGCAGCGGCAGCTGATGCGCGTGATCGGGCAGAGCATCGCGCTGGACCAGGACCACGCCGAGATGCTCTCGCGGCGCCACGCCGACGAACGCATCGCGCTGTTCCTGCACGGCCTCGGCGAACGGCTGCGGCACATCGGCCAGTCGCCGCTGCAGTTCCGGCTGATGATGAGCCGCGAGGACATCGCCAGCTATCTCGGGCTGGCGATCGAGACCGTCAGCCGCGGCTTCACCCGGCTCCACGACGACGGCGTGATCGCCGTGTCGGGGCGCCTGGTCGGAGTCCGCGACCTGGCGGAACTGGCCAGGCGCGCACACGGCGGCGAGCCGGCGACCGAGCAGCAGCGCCGCGCCTGAGGCCGGGGCTAGGCCGCCGGCACGCAGCCCAGCGCCGCGAGCATCCGGTGCAGGGCCGGCACCTGCGCCAGCCACGGCGCGGCCATCGTCAGCAGGCCGGCGGACAGCACCAGCAGCGCGGCGGCGATCCGCCAGCGCCCATGTTGCAGCCACAGCTTCAGGCGCAGCCCCGACCAGGTGAGCGGCAGCATCACCGGCAGCGTCCCCAGCCCGAACGCGGCCATCGTCAGCGCGCCGTTGCGCGCGTCGGCCTGCAGCCAGGCCGCCGCAAGCAGGGTGGTGCTCAGGCCGCAGGGCAGCCAGCCCCACAGCACGCCCAGCGCGAGCCGCCTGGCGTGGCTGTCCGCCGGCAGCAGGCGGCGCTGCAGCGGCCGCAGCCAGCGCCACGCGCCGCCGCCGGCCCGGTGCAGGAAGCCGAGCCTGCCGCGCACGTCGAGCATCCGCAGCGCGGCGACCACCAGCACCAGGCCGACCGCGACCCGCAGCCCGTTCGCCAGCCACGGCAGCCGCGCCGCGGCCACGATCCCGCCGCCGACGCCGCCGGCCACCGCGCCGGCGATCGCGTAGCCGAGCACGCGCCCGAGGTTGGGCTCGATCACGTAGCGCAGGTCGCCGCGCGCGCCCATCGCCGGGAACGAGGTCGCGATCCCGCCGCACATCGCCGCGCAGTGCAGCCCGCCGGCCAGGCCGCTGAGCAGCGCCGCGAGCAGGACGGGCCAGTCAATCGGCATCGCCGGGCCGCGCGGGCGTTTCCGCCGGCGGAGGCGGGGGCGGGTCGTCGTCGCGCAGGATGTCGAGCGGCGCGGTGTCGAGGTCGTCGTACTGTCCGCGGCGCACCGACCACACGAACGCCCACACCGCCACGCCGAGCAGCAGCAGGCTGATGGGGATCAGGAACAGCAGGATGGCCATCGGTCAATCCGCGGCGGGCACGGCCGCGATCATCGCAGCCGCGGGCCGCGGCCGGGGCGCGCGGCGCCGCGCCAGCCGCAGCGCGTTGAGCGTCACCGCCAGCGACGAGGCCGCCATGCCCAGCACCGCCAGCCACGGCGTGACCAGCCCCGCGACCGCCAGCGGCAGCGCGAGCAGGTTGTAGCCCAGCGCCCAGGCCAGGTTCTGGCGGATGATCCGGCGCGTGCGCCGCGCCAGCAGCACCGCTTCGGGGATGCGCGCGAGCGAGGGATGGGTGGCGACCAGGTCCGCGGCGCGCTGCGCCAGCGCGGCGCCGTCGGCGACGGCCAGCGACACGTCGGCGCCGGCGAGCACCGGGGCGTCGTTGAGGCCGTCCCCGACCATCGCCACCCGCCGCCCCTGCGCCTGCAGCCCGCGCACGAAGGCGAGCTTCTGCTCCGGCGCCTGCCGCGCGTGCACGTCGTCGATGCCCAGCGCCCGCCCGAAGCGGGCCACCGCCCCGGGGGCGTCGCCGCTGGACAGGTGCAGGTGCAGCCCCAGCGCGCGCAGCGCGGCGACGGCCTCGGCGGCGTCGGCGCGCGGCGATTCGCGCACGCCGAAGCGCGCCACGGCGCGCCGGCCGTCGCCGAGCCAGAGGTCGCCGTCGTCGGCGCCGCCGCAGGCGAAGCCGGCCCGGCCGAGCCGCCAGGCGACGCCTTCGACGACGCCTTCGATGCCGGCGCCGGGCACCGCGCGCACGCCGCCGGCCGCGGGCGCGTCGCCGATGTCGGCGAAGGCGTGCGCCAGCGGATGCCCGCTGTCGCGCTCGAGCGCCGCGGCGACGCGCAGCGCCGCGCGCGCGTCGAATCCATCGAATGCCTCGACCGCCGCCCGGCGCGGGCGGCCGTCGCTCAGGGTGCCGGTCTTGTCGAATACCACGTCGGTGGCGCCGGCCAGCGTTTCCAGCGCATCGGGACGCAACGCCAGCACCCCGATCCGCGCCAGCGCACCGTGCGCGGCCGCGAGCGCGGCCGGGATCGACAGCGACAGCGCGCAGGGACAGCTGACCACCAGCAGCGCCAGCGTCACCTCGAAGGCGCGCGAGGGCTCGTGGATCCGCCAGCCCAGCCACACAAGCAGCGCGGCGAGCAGCAGCGCCAGCACGAACCCGCTCGCGATGCGGTCGGCCAGCCGCGCCAGCGGCGGACGGTGCGCCTGCGCGTGCTCGACCAGCCGCGCCAGCTGCGACAGGCGGGTGTCGGTGCCGACGCCGCCGACCCGCACCCGCGCGGGATGCTCGCGGCAGACCGTGCCGGCGAACACCGGCTCGCCCGCCAGCTTGCGCACCGGCATCGATTCGCCGGTCAGCAGCGCCTCCTCGATGCGCGCCTCGCCGTCGAGCAGGACGCCGTCCGCCGGCACCGCGTCGCCGGCGGACACGCGCACCACGTCGCCGACCCGCAGCGAAGCCACCGGCACCGCCTCGCGGCCGCCGCCATCGAGCTCGCGCATCGCGATCACCGGCCGCGCCCGCGCCAGCGCATCGACCTGCGCGCTGGCGATGCCGCGCGCACGCTGCTCCAGCATCCGCGCCGCGAGCAGGAAGAACACGAACATCACCGCCGCGTCGAACCAGACGTGCGGACCGCCGCGGACGGTCTCCACCAGGCTGGCCCCGTAGGCGAGCAGGGTGGCGCCGGCGACGAGCGTGTCCATGCCCAGCCTGCGCCCGCGCAGCTCGCGCGCCATGCCCTCGATGAACGGCCAGCCCGAGTAGAACACCACCGGCGAGGACACCAGCAGCGTCACCCAGCGGAAGAAGTCGCGGGTGGCGACCGCCATCTCGTTGTCGAAGTCCAGGTACAGCGCTTCGGCGAACATCATCGCCTGCATCGCGCCCAGCCCGGCGATGCCCAGGCGCAGCAGCCAGCGGTTGCGCTCGGCGCGGCGCGCCTGCTCGCGGGCCTCGCCGCCGCCCAGCCACGGCCGGTAGCCGAGCGCGGCGATGCGCTGCAGCAGCGCCGACAGCACGACCTGCGCCGGGTCCCAGGCGATGCGGATGCGGCCGGTGACCGCATTGGCACCGACGTCCAGCACGCCGGGCTGGCGGCGCAGGGCGCGGTCCACCAGCCAGGCGCAGGCGGCGCAGCGCATGCCGTCGGTGAGCACGGTGACCTCGCGGCCGCCTTCGACCGCGCGCACGTGCCCGTGCAGCAGGTCGTCGCGGTCCCAGGCCGAGAAATCCGCCGCGTTCACGCCCACGCGGGAGGCCGGCGCGCTGCGCAGGGCGTAGTAGTCGCCGAGGTCGGCGTCGCGGATCCACTGCGCCGCGCCCGCGCAGCCGTCGCAGCAGAATGCGCGCGCGCGGCCGTCGATGGTCGCGGCGGCGGGGTGGGGCGGGAGCGGTTCGCCGCAGTGGAAGCAGGTGGCGTCTGCCGGCGCGCTCATGGCGTGTCCAGCGCCGGCCCCAGGTGCGCCGCGTGCCGGCCGCGCGGCAGGCGGCCGCGCAGGCGCCAGCTGCCGGCCTCGTCGCCGAGCTGCAGGTTCCAGTCGTGGCCGCCGTCGAGCGCGCGCTCGGCGTGCCAGCCCAGCCTGTCGGGCTGCAGCGACACCACCAGGTCGGCGTCCTCGCTGTGCGGGTGCAGCAGCTTCAGGCGCAGCGGCTCGCCGCGCCGGAACTCGCCACCGGCGGGGAACACGCGCAGCCTGCCGCCCTCCGATTGCAGCACCGCGCCCAGCCGCAGCGCGGCCGCGCGCTGGTCGGGGCCGAGGTCGGTGGTCTGGATCTGGCCGGTGCGGTGCACTTCGTCCGCGACCGAATCGACGCTGCCGCCGCGCGAGGACAGCACCACCAGCCAGATGCCGGCGACCACCGCCGCCAGCGGCAGCGCGATCAACAGCCAGACCATCGGCTCGCGCAGGGCGTGGCGCTTCCTCTCGTCCATCACATCGGCCCGAAGAAGGTGCTGTCGACGGTTTCGCTGGCCGCCCCGTCCTCGCTGCGGATCGTGAAGACCACGTCCTGCCGGCCCTTGACCGTCGCGGGCGCGCCGAGCACCAGCGGCAGCGACAGGACTTCCTCGGCCTCGGCGCGGACGGGCTGGTCGAGGCCGCCGATCGCGATGCCCGGCGTCTTCGATTCGACCTCGACGGTGAATCGGCGCGCCCGGTCGGCCTTGTTGACCAGCTTGAGCGTGTAGCCGTTCTCGATCCGGCCGTCCGCGGCCGGGCGGTAGAGCGCGTTGCGGTCGCGCAGCACGTCGACGATCAGGCTGCTGCGGGTGCTCACGCCCCAGGCCCAGGCCGACACCAGCGCCAGCAGCAGCACGGTGTAGACCGCGATGCGCGGGCGCGCCACGCGCGTCCTGCCGCCGTCGATCGCGTTCTGCGTCGTGTAGCGGATCAGGCCGCCCGGATAGCCCATCTTGTCCATCACGTCGTTGCAGGCGTCGATGCAGGCGCCGCAGGCGATGCACTCGTACTGCAGGCCGTTGCGGATGTCGATGCCGGTGGGGCAGACCTGCACGCAGATGGTGCAGTCGATGCAGTCGCCCAGCTCCTCGGGCGCGAACTTCGGCAGCGGCCTGGCCTGGGCGCCGGCGTCGCCCAGCATGATCGTGCCGGCCGCCTGCAGGCGGTTGTCGGCCGCGCTGGGGTGGCGGGTGGCGCGGAAGACGTAGTCGTAGGCGGTGGCCACGTCGAGCAGCCCGCGGGCGCGCGCGAGCACGCTGCCGAGCGTGCGCTTGCGCGGGCCGCGCGGCTCGCCGCGCATCGGGTCGTAGGCGATGATCAGGGTGTCGCGGTCGAACATCGCGCCCTGGAAGCGCGCGTAGGGGCACATGTACTTGCACACCTGTTCGCGCAGGAAGCCGGCGTTGCCCCAGGTGGCCAGGGCGTAGAACAGCACCCAGAACACCTCCCAGCCGTTCCAGCCGAACGGCCACAGCCGCGCGCCCAGCCCGGCGATCGGGGTGAAGAAGCCCACGAAGGTGAAACCAGTCCACAGCGCGAAGACCAGCCACAGCGCGTGCTTGGCGCCCTTGCGCAGCAGCTTCTCGCGCGTCCACGGGCCGGCGTCGAGCTTCATCCGCCTGGCGCGGTCGCCCTCGGTCCAGCGCTCCATCCACAGGAACACCTCGGTCCACACCGTCTGCGGGCAGGCGTAGCCGCACCAGACGCGGCCGAGCAGGGCGGTGGCGAAGAACAGCACCAGCGCCAGGATCACCAGCAGCATCGCCAGGAAGGTGAAGTCCTGCGGCCAGAACGTCAGCCCGAACACGTGGAACTTGCGCGCCGGCAGGTCGAACAGCACCGCCTGGCGGCCGTCCCACTTCAGCCACGGGAACACGTAGTACATCCCCAGCAGCCAGAACACCGCCGCCACGCGCAGGCGGTTGAGCGTGCCGGACACGTCGCGCGGGTAGACCTTGCGCTCGCTGACGTAGTGCGACCCGCCCTCGTCGAGCAGGTCGAGTTCGATCTTCTTGCTCATCGCTCCGTGCTACTCGTGCTGGCTCACTTGTGCGGGATCGGCCGGTTGAAGCGGCTGGCCGGGCGCAGCAGGATCCAGGTGAACAGGCTCGCGGAGGCGGTCGCGACCCAGAACATGAAGAAGCCGATCGTGTAGCCCAGCCCGCGCGTCATCGGCAGCGACGGGAAGGTCATGTCGCGCAGCGCCAGCGGGTCGACGAAGGCGAAGAACACCATCGTCGCGACCCCCGCGGCGAAGAAGCTGGGCCAGAGGATCGCGCCGACCCGCTGCGCCATCGGGCGCGGCGGGTGGTCGAACCTCGGCTCCGTGAAATCGGTCACTGGCTGCCGGCCTCCTGCGCGGCGGGCCCGGTCGCGGCGGCCGCGCCGCCCGGATGCGACAGCGACCAGACGTAGGCGCCCACCAGCCGCACGCGGGTTTCGCCCAGCATATCGCGCCACGCCGGCATCACGCCGTGGCGGCCCTTGGCGATGGTTTCGCTCAGCTGCGCGGTGCTGTCGCCGTAGAGCCAGTAATCATCGGTGAGGTCCGGCGCGCCGAGCGCCTGGTTGCCCTTGCCCTCGGGGCCGTGGCAGGCGACGCACACACCTTCGTACAGCCGCTGGCCCTGCACGGCGAGATAGTCCTGGCTGCGCGCCGGGTCGGACAGCGAGCGCACGTAGGCCGCCACCGACACCACCGCGCTGTCGCCGCCCATGCCGGTGAGCACGGTGCCCCATTCGGGCATCACGCCCTCGCGGCCGTCCAGGATCGTGGCGAGGATCTCGTCCGGCTTGCCGCCCCAGTGCCAGATGCCGTCGCGCAGGTTGGGGAAGCCGATCGCGCCCTGCGCGGAGGAGCCGTGGCAGGTGGCGCAGTTGTTGTTGAAGATCGCCTGGCCGAGCTTGACCGCCGCCGGGTCCTTCGCGATCTCGTCGATCGGGCGGCCCCTGTACGGGGCGAAGGTCTCCTCCAGCCGCGCGTCGTCGGCGGCCTTGGCCAGCGCGTGCTCGCGCGCCGAGCTCCACTTGCCGTAGCCCTGGTAGCCGCCGAGGCCGCCGTACCAGAAGATGTAGGCCACCGAGAACGCGAGCAGCAGGTAGAAGCCGTTGATCCACCAGCGCGGCATCGGCTTGTTGTACTCGGTGATGTCGCCGTCCCAGTAATGGCTGGTTTCCTCCGGCTTCGGGTCGCCCGGGCGGCGCTTGGCAGTCCACCACAGCAGCCACGCGCAGCCGACCAGGTTCAGCGCCACCAGCGCGATGACGTACCACGACCAGCCGGCGCTCACGGGCGGCCCTCCCGCATGCCGTCGCCGGGCGTGGCGTCGCCCGGCGCGGCGTCATCGAGGGCGAGTTTCGCCGCGGCGTCGAAGTCGGCCTTGCGGCGCGGGCTCCACGCCCAGGCCCAGCCGGCCAGGAAGGCCAGCAGCAGGATCGAGGTCACGATTCCGGACAGCATGGCTCACTCCCCCTGCGGCGCGTGCTTGCCGAGCGCCTGCAGGTAGGCGACCACGGCGTCGAGTTCGGTCTTGTCGGCGACGTCGTCCGACGCCGCGGCGACCTGCGCGTCGGTGTAGGGATCGCCCAGGCGCTGCAGCGCACGCATGTGCGCCGCCACCTCGACGCCGTCGAGCCTGTTCTCCGCCAGCCACGGGAACGCCGGCATGTTGGACTCGGGCACCACGTCGCGCGGGTTGACCAGGTGCACGCGGTGCCAGTCGTCCGAATAGCGGCCGCCCACGCGCGCCAGGTCCGGCCCGGTGCGCTTGGAGCCCCACTGGAAGGGGCGGTCGTAGACCGACTCGCCGGCCAGCGAGTAGTGGCCGTAGCGCTCGGTCTCGAAGCGCAGGGTGCGGATCATCTGCGAGTGGCAGTTGTAGCAGCCCTCGCGGACGTACACGTCGCGCCCGGCGAGCTGCAGGGCGGGGTAGGGCTCCACGCCCGGCAGCGGCTCGATCGCCTCGGCCTGGTACATCAGCGGCACGATCTCCGCCAGCCCGCCCAGCGACAGCGCTACCGTGATCAGCACCGCCATCAGGCCGATGTTCTTCTCGACTTTCTCGTGCGCAAGGTTGCTCATCGCGGGTCCTCAGGCGCGCGCTTCGGCGGCGTCGGGCGGGAGCACCGGGCTGGGCGCGGGCGCCTTCGCCGTCTGCACGGTCCGGTACATGTTCCAGGCCATCAGGCACATGCCGGCCAGGACCAGCCCGCCGCCGGCCAGCCGCCCCAGGTAGTAGGGATAGGTGGCCTTGAGCGACTCGACGAAGCTGTAGGTCAGCGTGCCGTCGGGGTTGGTGGCGCGCCACATCAGGCCCTGGGTGACGCCGGCGATCCACATCGAGGCGATGTAGAACACCACGCCCAGCGTGTGCATCCAGAAATGGACGTCGATCCACTTCACCGAATGCATCTGCTTGAGCCCGTACAGGCGCGGCAGCAGCGAGTAGACCGAGCCGATCGAGATCATCGCCACCCAGCCCAGGGTGCCGGCGTGGACGTGGCCCACGGTCCAGTCGGTGTAGTGGCTGAGCGAGTTGACCGTCTTGATCGACAGCATCGGCCCCTCGAAGGTGGCGATCATGTAGAAGCTGATCGCCACGATCAGGAACTTGAGGATCGGGTCGGTGCGCAGCTTGTACCAGACACCCGAGAGCGTGAGGATGCCGTTCATCGCGCCGCCCCAGCTCGGCGCCAGCAGGATCAGCGAGAACACCATGCCCACCGACTGCGCCCAGTCCGGCAGCGCGGTGTAGTGCAGGTGGTGCGGGCCGGCCCACATGTAGACCGAGATCAGCGCCCAGAAGTGCACGATCGACAGCCGGTAGGAATAGATCGGCCGCCCGGCCTGCTTGGGCACGAAGTAGTACATCATCGCCAGGTAGCCGGTGGTCAGCAGGAACGCCACCGCGTTGTGGCCGTACCACCACTGCGCCATCGCGTCGACCGCGCCGCTGTAGACCGGGTAGGACTTGGCCAGGCCGGCCGGCATCGACAGGTTGTTGACGATGTGCAGCATGCCCACGGCGATGATGTAGGCGCCGTAGAACCAGTTGGCCACGTAGATGTGCTTGACCCGGCGCCGGGCGATGGTGCCGAAGAACAGCACGGCGTAGGCGACCCAGACGATCGCGATCAGGACGTCCAGCGGCCATTCCAGCTCGGCGTATTCCTTGCCCTGGGTCAGGCCCATGGGCAGGGTGACCAGCGCCCCCACCATCGCCGCCTGCCAGCCCCAGAACACGAACTGCGCCAGCCGGTCGGAGACCAGGCGCACGTGGCAGGTGCGCTGGACCACGTACAGCGAGGTGGCGAACAGTACCGAGCCCCCGAAGGCGAAGATCACGCCGTTGGTGTGCAGCGGGCGCAGGCGGCCGTAGCTGAGCCAGGGGACGTCGAAGTTCAGCGCCGGCCAGTACAGCTGGGCCGAGATCAGCACCCCCACGGCCATGCCGGCGATGCCCCAGAAGATCGTCGCGGCGACGAACTGGCGCACCACCTTGTCGTTGTAGGTCCCGGCGGCCGGCTCGGCACGCGGAATCCCGGCCGGCGCGCCTTCCGGCGCGGGCTGCATCGCTTCAGCGCTCATGGAAACACCTTCGTTTCGGCCCGGGCATTGTCCCGAACGGCGGCATCCGCCGACTTGATCTGGATCAAACTCCGGGCCGCCCCGCCGGGGTAGAGGTGGGGAAGGACGGGCGGGCTGCGAGCCGCCCATGCGCCCCCAAGTCCGTGGGAGCGGCTTCAGCCGCGAGCTTTTCGGAACTCGCGGCTGAAGCCGCTCCCGCAAACCAGGGGCGCGCCCGATGATCCGGCATTAACCAGGCCGTCGCTAGCATGGTCGCGCTCCGCAGCCAGGACTGGGCTCCGCTTGACTTCCGCTTCCGACTCCGTTTCCGACGCCTTCGTCTTCTTCGGCGCCACCGGCGACCTCGCGTACAAGAAGATCTTCCCCGCGCTGCAGGCGCTGGTCGCCCGCGGCGGCTTCGACATGCCGGTGATCGGGGTGGCGAAGGCGGGCTGGACCGTGGACCGGCTGCGCGAGCGCGCCCGCGAGAGCCTGGCCGGCAACGGCGGCGTCGACGAGGCGGCCTTCGCGAAGCTGTCGGCGCGGATGGCCTACATCGACGGCGACTACAACGATCCGGCCACCTTCGAGCGCCTGCGCAAGGCGCTGGGGGGCGCGCAGCGGCCGCTGCACTACCTGGCGATCCCGCCGGACCTGTTCGCCACCGTGGTGCGCGGGCTGGACGCCAGCGGCAGCGCGCGGGGCGCGCGGGTGGTGGTGGAAAAGCCGTTCGGCCGCGACCTGGCCTCGGCGCAAGCGCTCAACGCCACCCTGCACGAGGTCTTCGACGAGGCGTCGATCTTCCGCATCGACCACTACCTGGGCAAGGAGGCGGTGCAGAACCTGCTGTACTTCCGCTTCGCCAACGCCTTCCTGGAGCCGGTCTGGAACCGTACCTACGTCGACAACGTGCAGGTCACGATGGCCGAGGACTTCGGCGTGCAGGGCCGCGGCGGCTTCTACGACGGCGTCGGCGCGATCCGCGACGTGGTGCAGAACCACCTGCTGCAGGTGGTCGCGCTGCTGGCGATGGACGCGCCGGCCGGGCGCGACCCGGCGGCGATCCGCGCCGAAAAGCTGCGCCTGTTCCGCGCCATGCGCCCGCTGCGGCCCGCGCACGTGGTGCGCGGGCAGTTCCGCGGCTACCGCGACGAGCCCGGCGTGGCCAAGGATTCGGACGTGGAGACCTTCGCCGCGCTGCGCATGCACATCGACACCTGGCGCTGGGCCGGCGTGCCGTTCCACGTCCGCGCCGGCAAGTGCCTGCCGCTCACCGCGACCGAGGTCGTGGTCGACCTCAAGTGCCCGCCGATGGCGATCTTCGACGAGGTGCTGCCGGCGCATTCCAACTGCTTCCGCCTGCGGCTGGGGCCGGACGTGGTGATCTCGGCCGGCGTGCGGGTCAAGCGTGCCGGCGACGAGATGCGCGGCGAGGACGTCGAGCTGCTGGCCCGGCATCAGCACGAGGAGGAGAAATCGCCCTACGAGCGCCTGCTCGGCGACGCGCTGCGCGGCGACTCCGGGCTGTTCACGAGCGACGAGGCGGTGGAAGCCGCCTGGCGCGTGGTGGACCCGGCGCTGCGCGACCGGAAGCCGGTCGAGGCCTACGAGCCCGGCAGCTGGGGGCCGCCGTCCGCTGCCGCCGTCGTCGCCGGCAGCGAAGGCTGGCACGACCCGAAGCCGGAAACGAGCGATCCATGCTGACCCGCGGCGGCGCCGACGACGTGGTGTTCCTGCTGGATGTCGACAACACCCTGCTCGACAACGACCGCTTCAAGGCGGACCTGGACGCGCGGCTGCTGCACGACTTCGGCGCGGGCGGGCGCGACCGCTACTGGGCGGCCTACGAAAGCGAGCGCGCGCGCCTGGGCTATGCCGACTACCTCGCCGCGCTGCAGGCCTTCCGGGAGGGCCTGGACGACGATCCCGACCTGCTGCGGATGTCCGCCTTCATGCTCGACTACCCGTTCGCCGGGCGCGTCTACTCCGGCGCGCTCGAGGCGATCGAGTGGCTGCGCACGCTCGGCACGCCGGTGGTGCTCTCGGACGGCGACGTGGTGTTCCAGCCGCGCAAGATCCAGCGCTCCGGCCTGTGGGACGCGGTGCAGGGCAGGGTGCTGGTCTACCTGCACAAGGAGCGCATGCTCGACGCCGTGCGGCGCCGGTACCCGGCGCGCCGCTACGTGATGGTCGACGACAAGCCCGGGTTGCTGGCCGCGATGAAGACGGTCATGGGCGCGGACCTGGCCACCGTGTTCGTGCGCCAGGGCCACTACGCGGCCGAGGCCGCCGGCCAGGCGATCGACCCGCCGCCTGACATCGCCATCGACCGGATCGCCGGACTGCGCGGCCTCGACCTGCAACAATTCCTTCCCCGGCACGCCGTCCCGCGGCCCGCCGCGGGATCGGCACCCGCATCGACACAGGAACCCCCATGAACCATCTGGAAGCACTGCGCAAGCTCGGCCAGTGCCTGTGGCTGGACAACATCACCCGCGCGATCCTGGACGACGGCACGCTCGCGCGCTACATCGACGAGTACGGCATCACCGGCCTGACCTCCAACCCCACGATCTTCGACGAGGCGATCGGCGGCAGCGACAGCTACGACGCCGGCATCCGCGAGAAGGCCGCCGCGGGCAAGCGCGACGAGGCGCTGTTCGTCGAGCTGGCGCTGGAGGACCTGCGCCGCGCCGCCGACCTGTTCCGCCCGGCGTTCGAGGCCAGCGACGGCGTCGACGGCTGGGTCTCGATGGAGCTCTCGCCGCTGCTGGCCTACCACACCGCCGGCAGCGTCGAGGCCGCCGCGCGCATCCACGCCCAGGCCGGGCGCGACAACCTCTACGTCAAGATCCCGGGCACGCCCGAGGGCGTGCCGGCGA
This sequence comes from Luteimonas sp., assembly GCA_041905645.1. Taxonomy (GTDB): domain Bacteria; phylum Pseudomonadota; class Gammaproteobacteria; order Xanthomonadales; family Xanthomonadaceae; genus Luteimonas. Next base: position 12,213 of record JAYRKR010000030.1, on the reverse strand, counting down.
TCGAGGCCTCGATCTTCGCCGGGGTGCCGATCAACGTGACCCTGCTGTTCTCGACCGACCAGTACCTGGCCGCGGCCGACGCCTACCTGCGCGGCATCGAGCGGCGCATCGCGGCCGGGCTCGACCCGGTGGTCGGCTCGGTGGCCTCGCTGTTCGTCAGCCGCTGGGACAAGGCCAGCGCGGACGCGCTGCCCGCGGAGCTGCGCAACCGCCTCGGCATCGCCGTCGCGCAGCAGGCCTACCGCGCCTACCGCGAGCTGCTGGCCTCGGACCGCTGGAAGAAGCTGGCCGCCGCCGGCGCGCGGCCGCAGCGCCTGCTGTGGGCAAGCACCGGCACCAAGGACCCGGCCGCGCCGGACACGCTCTACATCGAGGCGCTGGCCGCGCCCGACACCGTCGACACGATGCCGGAGAAGACCCTGCGCGCGTTCGCCGACCACGGCCAGGTGCGCGGCGCAATGGCCGAGGACGGCGGCGACTTCGCCGCGACGCTGGAGAAGATCGCGCAAGCGGGGGTCGACGTCGATGCGCTGGCCCTGCGCCTGCAGCGCGAGGGCGCCGACGCCTTCGTGAAATCGTGGCACCAGCTGATGCAGCGCATCGCCGGCAAGGCGCAGGCGCTGGCCGGCGCCGATCGCTGAGCGGGCAGGCATGGACAAGGCACGATCGATCGACCTCACCCGGCGCCCGCAGTGGCTGGCGCTCGCCGCCCACGCCGAGGCGATGGCCGGCACCGGGCTGCACGAGCTGTTCGCGACCGACCCCGCGCGCGGGCAGCGGCTGAGCGCCGAGGGCGCCGGTCTCTACCTCGACTATTCGAAGCAGCGCGTGGACGAGGATGCGCTGCGCCTGCTGCTGGAACTGGCCGAGGCCTGCGACCTGAACGCGCACACGGCGGCGATGTTCGCCGGCGAGCGCATCAACCGCACCGAGGACCGCGCGGTGCTGCACGTCGCCCTGCGCATGCCGAAGGGCGAGCGCCTGGAGGTCGACGGCGTCGACGTCGTGGCGCAGGTGCACGAGGTGCTCGACCGCATGGCCGCCTTCGCCGACCGCGTGCGCGGCGGGCAGTGGACCGGCCACGGCGGCCAGCGCATCCGCAACGTCGTCAGCATCGGCATCGGCGGCTCCGACCTCGGCCCGGTGATGGCCTACGAGGCGCTGCGCGATTTCAGCGACCGCGGCCTGCGCTTCGGCTTCGTCTCCAACGTCGACGGCACCGACCTCACCGAGGCCGTGCGCGGGCTCGACCCCGCCGAGACGCTGTTCATCGTCTGCTCCAAGACCTTCACCACGCTCGAGACGCTGGCCAACGCCCATGCCGCCCGGGCCTGGTGCCTCGAGGCGTTCGGCGGCGACGAGTCCGCGGTCGCGAAGCACTTCGTGGCGGTGTCGACCAACGCCGAGGGCGTGCGCGCCTTCGGCATCGACACCGACAACATGTTCGGCTTCTGGGACTGGGTCGGCGGGCGCTACTCGATGGACTCGGCGATCGGGCTGTCGACCATGATCGCGATCGGGCCGGACCACTTCCGCGACCTGCTGGCCGGCTTCCACGCCATGGACGTGCATTTCCGCGACACGCCGCTCGACCGCAACCTGCCGGTGCTGATGGCGCTGCTGGCGATCTGGAACAACGACTTCCTCGGCGCCGGCACCGTCGCGGTGCTGCCCTATGCGCAGTACCTCAAGCGCTTCCCCGCCTACCTGCAGCAGCTGACGATGGAGAGCAACGGCAAGTCGGTGACCCTCGACGGCCGCCGCGTCGACTACCAGACCGGGCCGGTGTACTGGGGCGAGCCGGGCACCAACGGCCAGCACTCGTTCTACCAGCTCATCCACCAGGGCACGCGGCTGGTGCCCTGCGACTTCATCGGCTTCTGCGAGCCGCTCAGCCCGCTGCGCGGACAGCACGACCTGCTGATGGCGAACCTGTTCGCCCAGGGCGAGGCGCTGGCGTTCGGCAGGAGCGCGCAGGACGTGCGCGATGAGGGCGTGCCCGAGGCGCTGGTGCCCCACAGGACCTTCGAGGGCAACCGGCCGAGCAGCACGATCCTGGCGGGCCGGCTCACGCCGCACGCGCTCGGCGCGCTGGTGGCCCTGTACGAGCACAGCGTGTTCGTGCAGGGCGTCGTCTGGGACATCGATTCGTTCGACCAGTGGGGCGTGGAACTGGGCAAGGTGCTGGCGAAGCAGGCCGCGAAGGAGCTGGCCGCGCCGGAGATGCCGGAGCTGCGCCACGACAGTTCGACCAATGCGCTGATCCGGCGCTACCGCGAACGGCGGGGCGGGGCCTGATGGGCGCCCGGATCAGCCCGCTGGCGGGCAAGCCCGCCACCGAGGCACCGCTGGTCGACGTCGACCGGCTGCTCGCGGCCTACTTCGACGTGAAGCCGGACCCGTCGGTGCCGGAGCAGCGCGTCGCCTTCGGTACCTCGGGGCACCGCGGCGTGTCCTTCGACGGCAGCTTCAACGAATGGCACGTGCTGGCGATCACCCAGGCCATCTGCGAGTACCGCAAGGGGCAGGGCATCGACGGGCCGCTGTTCCTCGGCATCGACACCCACGCGCTGTCCGGGCCGGCGCGCGACAGCGCGCTGGAGGTGCTGGCCGCGAACGGCGTCGACGTCTCGCTCTCGCAGGACGGCGAGTACACGCCCACGCCCGCGGTGTCGCACGCGATCATCGTCCACAACCGCGGCCGCGCTTCCGGCCTGGCCGACGGCATCGTGGTCACGCCTTCGCACAACCCGCCGGACAACGGCGGCTTCAAGTACAACGTCACCAACGGCGGGCCGGCCGACACCGGCGTCACCCGCTGGGTGCAGGATCGCGCCAACGCGCTGATCGAGGCCGGGCTGGAGGGCGTCGCCCGCATGCCGTTGCGGGAAGCGCGGCGGGCGCCGACCACCCGCGAGCACGACTTCCTCGGCCGCTACGTCGCCGACCTGGGCAACGTGCTCGACTTCGACCTGATCCGCGGCTCCGGCGTCCGCCTGGGCGTCGACCCGCTGGGCGGCGCCGGCGTGCACTACTGGGCGCGGATCGCGGAGCGGTACCGCATCGCGCTCGAGGTGGTCAGCGAACGGGTCGACCCGACCTTCTCGTTCATGAGCCTGGACTGGGACGGCAAGGTCCGCATGGATCCCTCGTCCGCGTACGCGATGCAGCGCCTGCTCGCGCTCAAGGACCGCTTCGACGTCGCCTTCGCCTGCGACACCGACCACGACCGCCACGGCGTCGTGACCAAGGCGGGCCTGCTGCCGTCCAACCATTACATGTCGGCGATGGTCGACGACCTGTTCCGCAACCGCCCGCAGTGGCGCCGGGACGCCCGGGTCGGCAAGACCGTGGTCAGCAGCAGCATGATCGACCGCGTCGCCGGACGGCTCGGGCGCGCGCTGTACGAAACGCCGGTGGGCTTCAAGTGGTTCGCCGACGGGCTGTTCGACGGCTCGCTGGGCCTGGGCGGCGAGGAGAGCGCGGGCGCGAGCTTCCTGCGCCGCGACGGCACGGCGTGGACGACCGACAAGGACGGCATCGCGCCGGCGCTGTTCGCGGCCGAGATCACCGCGCGCCACGGGCAGGATCCCGCCGAACGCTACCGCGGCCTGTGCGACGCGTTCGGCGAGGCGTTCTTCGACCGCATCGAGGCCGCCGCCGACGACGCGCAGAAGCGGGCGCTGTCGAAGCTGGCGCCGGGGCAGCTGCGGGCCGACACGCTGGCCGGCGCGCCCGTCACGTCGGTGCTGGACAAGGCGCCCGGCAACGGCCAGCCGATCGGCGGGATCAAGGTGGCCGCCGCCAACGGCTGGTTCGCCGCGCGCCCGTCCGGCACCGAGGACATCTACAAGGTTTACGGCGAGAGCTTCGAAAGCCGCGACCACCTGCAGGCGATCCTGGCCGAGGCACAGGGCATCGTCGACGCCGCGCTGGGGCAGGGCGGCTAGGGCCGCCATTCCGGGCCGGCCCCGCCTTGTCATTCCGAGCGCAGCGAGGAATCTCCCTCCGCCGGCACCGAGATTCCTCGCTGCGCTCGGAATGACGAGGTTGACGGGAAGCGCCGGGCCGGGCGCGCCTCGACATCGATAAGGAGGATCTCCATGTCATCCACGAGCCCATCCGCATCCCTCGACCAGCGCTGCATCGACACGCTGCGCTTCCTCTCGGTGGACATGGTGCAACAGGCCGACAGCGGCCATCCCGGCCTGCCGCTCGACGCGGCGCCGATGGCCTACGTGCTCTGGCAGCGCTTCCTCAGGCACGACCCGGCCGATCCGCACTGGGCGGACCGCGACCGCTTCGTGCTCTCCGCCGGCCACGGCTCGGCGCTGCTCTACAGCCTGCTGCACGTCACCGGCTACGACCTGCCGCTGGACCAGATCAAGCGCTTCCGCCAGTGGGGCAGCCAGGCGCCCGGCCACCCCGAGCGCGGCCACACGCCGGGCGTCGAGGTCACCACCGGCCCACTCGGGCAGGGGCTGTCCAACGCCGTCGGCATGGCGATGGCCGAGGCGCAGCTGGCGGCGCGCTACAACCGCCCGGGCCACGTCGTGGTCGACCACCGCACCTGGGTGATCGCCAGCGACGGCGACCTGATGGAGGGCGTCGCCTCGGAGGCCGCCTCGCTCGCCGGCCACCTGGAACTCGGCAAGCTCAACGTGCTCTACGACGACAACAGCGTCACGCTCGCCGCCGGCACCGCCATCACCTTCACCGAGGACCGCGCGGCGCGCTTCGCCGCCTACGGCTGGCACGTGCAGGTGGTCGCGGACGGCAACGACGTCGACGCGATCGACCGCGCGCTGGAGGCCGCGCGCGAGGAGGCGACGCGGCCTTCGCTCGTCGTCGTGCGCACCCACATCGGCTACGGCTCGCCCGAGCAGGACAGCTACAAGGCGCACGGCTCGCCGCTGGGCGCCGACAGCGTCGCCGCCACCAAGCGCAGGCTGGGCTGGCCGGAGCAGCCGCCGTTCCTGCTGCCGGACGACGCAATCGCGCACTTCCGCACCGCGCTCGACCGCGGCCGTCGCGCCCGCGACGAGTGGCGCGCACGGTTCGACGCCTACGCGAACGCCTTCCCGGGCGAGGCCGCCGAGCTGCGCGGCAGCCTGGAGGCGCGGCTGCCGGATGGCTGGGACGCCGACGTGCCCGTGTTCCCGGCCGACCCCAAGGGCATGGCCACGCGCGAGGCCGGCGGCAAGGTGCTGTCGGCGATCGCGCCGCGGCTGCCCGCGCTCAGCGGCGGCTCGGCCGACCTGGATCCGTCCACCTATACCGCGGTGAAGGGCCTGGGCGACTTCGAACCGCCGCCGGCGCCCGGCGCGGACGAGCAGGGCTCGTGCGGCGGCGGCTGGAGCTTCGCCGGCCGCAACCTGCACTTCGGCGTGCGCGAGCACGCGATGGGCGCGATCTGCAACGGCATGGCCGCGCACGGCGGCATCATCCCGTACGGCGCGACCTTCCTGATCTTTTCCGACTACATGCGCCCGCCGATCCGGCTGGCGGCGCTGATGCGGCTGCACGTGGTGCACGTGTTCACCCACGACAGCATCGCGCTGGGCGAGGACGGGCCGACCCACCAGCCGGTGGAACAGCTCGCCGGCCTGCGCTCGGTGCCGGACCTGCTGGTGATCCGCCCGGCGGACGCCAACGAGACCGCGGTGGCCTGGCGCGTCGCGCTGGAAGCGAAGGACCGGCCGGTGGCGCTGGCGCTGTCGCGGCAGAAGGTGCCGACGCTGGACCGCGGCAAGTACGCATCCGCGGACGGGCTGCGCAAGGGCGCCTACGTGCTGCTGGACGCGCCGGACGGCAAGCCTGACGTCGTGCTCATCGGCACCGGCGCGGAGACCGGGCTGGCGCTCGCGGCGGCGGAGAGGCTGCAGGGCGAAGGCGTCGCCGCCCGTGCGGTGTCGATGCCGTGCTGGAAGCTGTTCGACGCCCAGCCGCAGGCCTACCGCGATGCGGTGCTGCCGCCCTCGGTGGGCGCGCGCCTGGCCATCGAGGCCGGCTCGCCGCAGGGCTGGCACCGCTACGTCGGCGACCGCGGCGACGTGCTCGGCGTCGACCGCTTCGGCGCATCGGCGCCGGGCGGCGAGATGCTCGAGCGCTACGGCTTCACCGTCGACGACGCCTGCGCCCGCGCCCGCGCGCTGCTCGGGAAGGAGGGAGGCTGATGGCCCACAGGTTCAAGGTCGGCGACCACGTGCGCTGGAACTCGGAGGCCGGCCGCGTCGGCGGCACGATCACCAAGGTGCACGTGCGCGACTTCGACTGGCACGGCTACACCCGCCACTGCAGCGAGGACGACCCGCAGTACGAGATCAGGAGCGACAGGACCGACCACGTCGCCGTGCACAAGGGCGGCGCGCTGCGCAAGGCCTGACCGCCGGCCTTGCGGGAGCAGCGGAGAACGCCCTTGTGGGAGCGGCTTCAGCCGCGAGATTTCCCGGGCGTTGGTGAAATGGCCGCTGTGGAAGCAGTGGAGGGAGCCCTTGTGGGAGCGGCGGAAGTCGCGACAGCCTGCCGCGGCTGAGACAGTCGCGACTTCCGTCGCTCTCACAGGCAAGATTGACCGCCAGCTCTGTGGGAGCGGCTTCAGCCGCGGGCTTTCCCGGATGTTGGTGACTGACCCCTCGTAAGGTGGTCGCTCGTGGAAGCGATGGAGGGAGCCCTTGTGGGAGCGACGGAAGTCGCGACACCCTGCCGCAACCGAAACAGTCGCGACTTCCGTCGCTCCCACAGGCAGGATCGACCGCCAGCTCTGCGGGAGCGGCTTCAGCCGCGAGCTTTCCCGGATGTTGGTGACTGACCCCTCGTAAGGTGGTCGCTCGTGGAAGCGATGGAGGGAGCCCTTGTGGGAGCGACGGAAGTCGCGACACCCTGCCGCGGCTGAAACAGTTGCGACTTCCGTCACTCCCACAGGCAGGATTGACCGCCAGCTCTGCGGGAGCGGCTTCAGCCGCGGGCTTTCCCTGGCGCTGCTGAGGCGCCCCCGCAGGCCGGCCCGGACCCGCGGCTACTCCTTCTTCATCGCATGCCCGCCGAACTCATTGCGCAGCGCCGACAGCAGCTTGTCGGCGAACGAGTCGGCATCGCGCGAACGCAGCCGCTCGATCAGCGAGGCGGTGATCACCGGCGCCGGCACGTCGAGGTCGATCGCCTCGGCGACCGTCCAGCGCCCCTCGCCGGAGTCCGGCACGAAGGGGGCGATGCCCGCCATCGTCGGGTTCCTGCCCAGCGCGTCGGACGCCAGGTCCAGCAGCCAGGAGCGCACCACGCTGCCCTGGCGCCAGATCTCCGCGACCGCGTGCAGGTCGAAGCCGAATTCCCGCTTGTGCTCCAGGATCGAGAAGCCCTCGGCGTAGGCCTGCATCAACCCGTACTCGATGCCGTTGTGGACCATCTTGGCGAAATGCCCCGCACCCGTCGGGCCAACCCGTCCCCAGCCGGCGTCCTTGCCCGGCGCCAGCGTCTCGAACACCGGCCGCAGGCGCTCGACCGCGCCCACGTCGCCGCCGACCATCATGCTGTAGCCCTCGTCCAGGCCCCAGACGCCGCCGCTGGTGCCGCAGTCCACGTAGTGCAGGCCCTTGGCGGACACCGTCCCGGCGCGGTCGAGCGTGTCCCTGTAGTTGGAGTTGCCGCCGTCGACGATCGTGTCGCCCGGGGCGAGCAGCTTCGCCAGCGCATCGACCGTGCTGCCGGTGATGCCGCCGGCCGGCACCATCATCCAGGCCGCGCGTGGCGCCGCCAGCTTGCCGACCATCTCCTCCAGCGAGGCGGCCGTCTCGGCGCCGAAGCCCTCGGCCAGCGCCCGCGTCTCCGCCTTGGGATCGAAGCCCACCACGCGATGGCCGCCGCGCACCAGCCGCTGCGCCATGTTGGCGCCCATCTTGCCGAGGCCGATCATGCCGAGTTCCATGGAGTTCCTCCGTTGCGAAAAGAAAGCGATGCCGGTGCGCCGCGGGCCATGCGGCTACGGGGGCGCGCCGTGGTCGCGGCACCAGGCCGCCGCGGCCGCGCCGATGGCGGCGGACTGGGTGGGGTAGGGGTGGATCACCCGCGCAAGATCGCGCATCCCGGCGCCGGACACCATCGCCTGGGTGACCTGGCCGATCATCTCGCCGGCGTGGTGGGCGACGATCGTCGCGCCGAGGATGCGGTCGCTGCCGTCGGCGACGTGCAGCTTGACGAAGCCGGTGTCCTCGCCGTCGAGCACCGCGCGGTCGACCGCGTGCATCAGCACGGTGTAGGTGGACACGGCGATGCCGCGGTCCATGGCCTCGCGGACGTACAGCCCGACGTGGGCGATCTCGGGATCGGTGTAGGTGCACCACGGGATCACCAGGTCCTCCACGGACCGCTGCGTGCCCCGCAGGGCGTTGGCGACCGCCATGCGCGCGGTGGCGGCGGCGACGTGGGTGTACTTGTCCTCCATGCAGGCGTCGCCGGCGGCGTGGATCGCCGGGTTGCTGCTGCGCAGGAACGCGTCGACGACCACGCCGCGCACCGGATCGTGGGCGACGCCGGCCGCGTCGAGCCCCAGGTCGTGGACGCGCGGCACGCGTCCCGTGCCGACCAGCACCGCGTCGGCGACGACGCCGGTCTCGTAGTCGTCGGTGCGCAGGTCGGCGTGGACGCCGTCGCCTTCGCGCCGGATCGCGGTGACCTGGGTGTTGAGCCGCACCTCGATGCCGTCGCGCGCGAAGGCGACCGACAGGATCTGCGCGGCGTCGCGCTCCTCGCCGGGCAGGAACAGCGGCATGTCCTGCACGATCACCACCCGGCTGCCGAAGCAGCGGAACGCCTGCGCCAGCTCGCAGCCCAGCGGCCCGCCGCCGATCACCAGCAGCCGCGCCGGCAGCGCGTCGATGCCGAAGATGCTTTCGTTGGTGAAGCAGCCGACGTCGGCCAGGCCGGGGATGGCGGGGACGTCGGGCTCGGCGCCGGTGGCGATGAGTGCCTTGTCGAAGCGCAGCTCGGCATCGTCGACCCGCAGCCGGTCGCCGGCGGTGAAGCGCGCGTGGCCGAAGTACACGTCGATCCCGAGCTGCCGCAGCGCGGGCAGGGCAATGCCGCGGCTCAGCCGCGCGCGCAACGCCTGGGCGCGGGCCATCGCCGCCTGGAAGTCCACCGCGACGCGCTCCGGCGCGACGGCGCCGAAACGGGCCGCGTCGCGCATCTGCGCATAGGCGCGGGCGCTGCGGATCAGGGCCTTGGACGGTTCGCAGCCGTAGTTCAGGCAGTCGCCGCCGAGCAGGTCGCGCTCGACCAGCGCCACCCGCGCGCCCAGCGCCGCCGCCGCGCGCGCCGCGGCCAGGCCGGCGGCCCCGGCGCCCACCACCACCAGGCCGTAGCCGCCTGCCGGCGCGGGGTTGCGCCACGGCTGCGGGTGCAGGTTGTCCTCCAGCTCGCGTCGGACCGGAGGATCGGCCCGCGTCCCGGAACCGGAGTCGCGCCGCCGCGTCATGCCGCGCCCCCGTTCGCGGGCGCATCCAGCCAGGCGCCGGCGAAGCCCGCGCGCCGCAGGCCGTCGGCGAGCCATCCGCACCCGCGCATCAGCGCCCAGGGCAGGCCGCTGCGATGGTTCTCGACCATCAGCACGACGATGCCCTGGTCGAGCCCGAACAGGCCGTCGGACACCCAGGCGCGGCCATCGGCGCCGCGCAGGCCGGGATTGAGGCCGCTGGCGAATCCGTCCTCGTGCACGACCTCCGGGTGCGCGCCGCACATCGCCCGCACCGCGCGCAGCGACAGCGCGGGCTCGAACGGCAGGCAGGCCAGCGCCGCCGGCACCGACAGGGTGCCGTCGTCCGGGCCGTAGGGCACGCCGCGGGCGGCATAGCCGTACAGGCGGCGCGGCTCGGCGTCGACGCCGAGCACCTCGTCGGTGGGCCCGTCGCAGGCGCTCAGCCCCCAGCAGTCCGCGCCGTAGCCGGCGTGCCCCAGCGGATTGATGCCCGCGTAGGCGCGCTGCACGCGCACCGCGCGGCGGCTGTTCTCGAAGTAGTCGCAGTCCTTCTCGCGCATGAAGCGGTCGCGGATGCCGCGGAAGTCGATCCAGGCGTGGGAGAACTGGTGCACGAACAGCGGCCCGCCGTAGAGGAAGTCCTGGCCGTAGATGTTTTCCCACTGGTAGGTCCGCGTCCATGCGCGGTAGCACTCGTCCCCGACCGGGTGGGTGGGGGAACCGAGCGCCAGCGCGTAGAGCACGATCGCCTCGTTGTAGCCTTCCCAGCCGTAGTGCAGGAAGCCGCATTCGGGCTTCCAGCCCTGCATGATCGTGGCGCCGCCGTCCTGCGACCAGCGCCAGTCGATGCGCAGGTACAAGTCCTCGGCCATCGCCCGCAGCTCCGCCTCGGCCGGCGCATCGCGGTCGAAGTACCGGGCTGCCGCCAGCGCCCCGGCGACCAGCAGCGCCGTGTCGACCATCGACAGCTCGCAGCGCCAGACGCGGCTGCCCGCGTCGCGGTCGAGGAAGTGGAAGTAGAAGCCCTTGTAGCCGGTCGAAGCCGGGTGGCCGCCCTGGTCGCTGCCGAGGAAGAAGCGCAGCGCCGCGGCGCAGTGCGACAGCGCCTCGTCGCGCGCGATCCAGCCGCGCTCCACCGCGACCGGATAGGCGGAAAGCGCGAAGCCGACCACCGCGATGCTCACCGGCGACCCGGGGCGCGAGGTGTCGGCGTACAGGCCGTTGGAGGGGATGCGGTTGCGCAGGAAATAGCCGAAGGCGGCGCGCTGGTAGCGCTCGAGTTCGTCCCCCTCCGGCGCGGCGCACGGCACGGTGCGGGTCGCCGTCGCGCCTGCGCGACCGGCCGCGGCCGGCGGCGCGCTGCTGTTGGGGATCGCCTTCGACACCTTGGGCGCAGTGTAACCCGGCCGCGTGAGGACCCGTTGACGCTGCGGGCCGCCATCGCGCGCGTTGATCCTGCCGTGACCGCGGCCATGCCATAACATCGGGTCGATTCCGATGGAGCCCGCGCCAATGCCCGACCCAGCAGCTGCACGCACGCCGCCCCCCGGCCCGACGCCGCAGGCGCAGCTGCTTTCCAACGGGCGTTACACGGTGATGCTGACCGCCGCCGGCGCCGGGTACAGCCAGTGGCGCGACTGCGCGATCACCCGCTGGCGCTCCGACGCCACCTGCGACGACAGCGGCTGCTGGCTGTACCTGCGCGAGGCCGGCAGCGGCGAGTCCTGGTCGGCCGGCTACCAGCCGACGGGCCGCGGCGCCGACGAGTACGCCGTCACCTTCGACCAGGACCGCGGCGTCGTCGCGCGCCGCGACGGCGACATCGAAACCACCACCGAGGTGCTGGTGGCCGGGGACGGCGACGCCGAAGTGCGGCGCGTGAGCGTGCGCAACGGCAGCGGCCGCGAACGCGTCGTCGAGTTCACCAGCTGTGCCGAGCTGGTGCTGGCGCCGCCTCGCGGCGACGCCGCGCACCCGGCCTTCTCCAAGCTGTTCGTGCGCACCGAATGGCTGGCCGACCGCCAGTCGCTGGTCGCCACGCGGCGCGTGCGCACGCCGGGCGATCCTTCGGCCTGCGCGGTCCAGTGGCTGGACGTCGAGGGCGAGGCGGACGGCGCGACGGAGTGGGAAACCGACCGCGCGCGCTTCCTCGGCCGCGGCCGCGATGCGCGCGCCCCGGCCGCGCTCGCGGCGCCGGCGCTTTCCGGCAGCGTCGGCACCGTGCTCGATCCGGTGTTCGCGCTGCGTCGCCGCGTGCGCATCGCGCCGGGCGCGACCGCGCGGTTCTCGCTGTGGACGGTGGCCGCCGCGGACCGCGACGAGGCGCTCGCGCTGGCGGGGCGCTACCGCTCGGCGGACGCGTTCGCGCGCGCGTCCGAGAGCGCGTCGCGCCTCGCGCAGGAGGTGCTGCGCGGGCTCGGCATCGACGACGCGCAGGCGCGGCGCTTCCAGCGCCTGGCCGCGGCGCTGCTGTACGAGGACCCGTCGCTGCGGGCGGCGCCGGACGCGCTGGCGCAGGGGCGCGGCGGGCCGCCGACCCTGTGGCCCGGCGGCATTTCCGGCGACCGTCCGATCGTGCTGCTGCGCATCGACGACGAAGCCGGCCTGGCGCTGGTCGACGAAGCGCTGCGCGCGCGCGCGTTCTGGAACCGGCACGGCCTGGACACCGACCTGGTCGTCGTCGTGGGGGAGGGCGGCGACGCGGCCGCGCTGCAGGACGCGGTGCGTGCGCGCTTCGAGGA
>JAYRKR010000029.1:10443-35574 GCA_041905645.1 Luteimonas sp. | reverse complement strand
GATCCGCCGCCCCAGGCGGCGTGGTCGGTCACCGCGCTCGACTGCAGCACGCCGCTGCCGGTGTTGGCCGCGCCGGCGCTGCCGCGCACGATGCCGTCGCCGGTGCGCACGCGCAGGAACACGTCGCTGCCGGCGTCGGTGTCGGCCACGCTCAGGTCCGGCGCGATCTCGACCTGGTTGCGGCCGTCGTCGCCGGCATAGGCCACCGTGCCGCCGGCATCGACGAACGGGACCACGCCGTCGCGGTTGCCCGCGAACAGCCGCCGGCCGGTGCCGTCGTCGCGGTTGGCGACGGCGAGCACCTGCTCGCGGATCGACCGCAGCTCGGCGGCGATGGCGGTGCGGTCGGCGTCCGACAGCGCCGGGGTGTTGGCCTGCAGCGCGAGCTCCTGCGCGCGCGCCAGCTGGTCGCCGACGTCGGCGAGCGCGGATTCCTGCGCGCGCAGCCGGTTCTCCAGCAGGTTGGCGTTCTTGCCGTTCTGCGCGAGCGAAGCGAGCGCGTGGTCGAGCCGCTGCGACTGCGCCATCGCGGCCGGGTCGTCGGCGCCGCGCAGCAGCTTGCGGTCGCTGACCAGCTCCTGCTGGGTGCGCGCGAGCTGCGCCTGCTTCTGCTGCAGGCCGGCCAGGCCCTGTGCGTACATGCCGGCGGTGGAGATGCGGAGCGTCATGGCGTGGCCTCCGGGGTCAGCGGCGCACGGCCGCGAGCAGGGTCTGGAACATCGAGTCGGCGGTGCTGATCACCTGCGCGGCGGCCTGGTAGGCCTGCTGGAACCGCATCATGTCGGCGGCCTCCTCGTCGAGGTTGACGCCGCTGGTCGATTCGCGCTCGGCGGTGACCTGGTCGTGGATCGCGGTCTGGCCTTCCAGGGCGAGCTCGGCGTGGCGCGCGTCGGTGCCGGCGCGCGCGGTGAGCTGCGCCAGCCCGTCGGTCAGCGAGCGCGTGCCGCCGTCGAGCACGCCGGCCTCGTCGAACGCCCCCAGCCGCAGCGCATTGCCGTTGTCGGCCGAGCGCGGCGGCGTGCGCGCGAGCGTGAAGCGGTCGCCCGCGGCCGGGGTGCCGGAGAGCGAGAGCGACCAGCCGCCGGCGGCATCGGCGATCGCGTCGCCGGGCGCGTAGGCGTACGGACCGTTGCCGTCGATCGTGTAGTGGCCGTCGTCGATGAACTCGACGGTGGCGCCGGCGAAGGCGGCGAACCCGGCCGGATCGGTCACCTGCGCCGACGCGGCGCGCGCGTCGCCGAGGTTGCCGGCGTCGGCCTGCGCCTGCAGCGGTGCGGCGGCGGCGATCCCGTTGGGGTCGGCGAGCGCGACGCGCAGGCTGGCCGCGGCGTCGGCGGTGGGACGCAGCTGGTAGCGGTCGCCGACGGCGGGCGTGCCCGAGACCACCAGCGCGACGCCGTCGACCTTGAACGGGTCGGCGGCGGTGCCGCTGCCGGTCATCGGCACCGCCTCGCCGGTGTCGGCGCGGACCGCGGTCCAGGCGCCGTCGAAGCGCAGCACCAGGTCGTTGCCGGCGAGCGCGCCGGCGTCGTCGACGCTCGCGGCGAAGGTGGCGTTGCCGCCATTGCCGGCATGCGCGTCCACGCGCGGCGGCGCGATCGAGAAGAAGTCGGCGCCGGGCTGGCCGTCGTAGTCGATGCCGGCGTTCTGCGCGGCGTTGAAGCCGCTCGCGAACGCGGTGGCCAGGCGCCCGAGCTCGGCGCGCGCGGGATCGAGCACGCGCTCGCGGAACTCCAGCAGGCCGCCGAGCTCCCCCGACACGCTGGCCGAGGGGAGGCGCACCTTGCCGCTGGGGCCGTCCAGCGCGATCTGCACGCGGTCGGGGCGGTAGGGATCGGCGACGGTGGTCAGCTGCATCGCCTGCGCGCCGAGCACCAGCGGCTGGCCGCCGGCGGCGAAGACGTTGAGCGCGCCGTCGTCCTGCGCCACCGTCTGCGCGCCGACCAGCGCGGCGAGCTGGCCGACGCGCTGGTCGCGCGCGTCGAGCAGGTCGGGCGAGGCGTTGCCGCCGGCGTTGACGATGTCGCGGTTGAGCGCCGCGATCTCGCTGGCGAGGGTGTTGGCGTCGCCGATGGTGCCCTGGATACGCTGCCCGGTCTCGCCGTCGAGCGCCGCGAGCTGCCTGTCCAGCGACTGCCAGCGCGTGGCGAGCTGGGTGCCCGCGGCCAGCAGCTGGTTGCGGGCCACCGACGAGGTCGGGTCCGCGGCGACCGCGTCGGCGGCGTCGAAGAAGGCCGACCACTGCGACGACAGCCCGGTCGCCGGGTCCGAGACCAGTCCGTCCACGCGCGCGGCCATCGCGGAGAGCTGCTGCAGGCGGCCGAGCTCGCCGCTGCTGTCGAGCTGGCGCGCGAACACCAGCCCGTCGGCGAGGCGCTGCAGGCTGGCCACGTCGACGCCCTGGCCGATGGTGACGCCGGACATCGGCTGGCCCGCGCGCGCGGCCAGCTCGACCCGCTGGCGGCTGTAGCCGGGCGTGGCGACGTTGGCGACGTTGTGGCTGACGGTGCCCAGCGCGCGCTGGAAGGCGAGCAGGGCGGAGCTGCCGGTGGAGAGCAGGCCGGACATGGCTTATTCCCTGGTTCCGGCCATCGCGATGGCGTTCGACGCGTAGGCCATGGAGGCGCCGGTGGCCGGCAATGCCGCCAGCGCGCGATCGAGCGTGGCGCCGTTGGCGATGGCGGTGATCTTGGCCGCGTAGTGCGGGTCGGTGGCGTAGCCGGCGCTCTGCAGCGCGCTGGCGAAGCGCCGGGCGTCGTCGCCGACGCCGCGCGCGCCCGCGTAGCGCGGCTTGCGCAGCAGGCGCGCGTAGTCGGCGAAGCTGTCGGCGGTGGATCCGTAGGCGCGGAAGTCGGCGCGCTCGGTGCGGCGCACGCCGTCCACGTACTCGTGCGTGGAGGCCGCCATGCGCTCGCCGTCCCAGCCGCCGCCGGCCTTGATCCCGAACAGGTTGTGCGAGGACTCGCCTTCGCGGCCGGCCAGGCGCCGTCCCCAGCCGGTTTCCAGCGCGGCCTGCGCGACCAGCGCGCGCGCCGGCACGCCGAGCTCGGCGGCGGTCTTCTGCGCCTGCGGCCAGATCGACTGCACGAAGGCTTCGGGCGAACTGCAGTCCAGCGGGGCGTCCGGGCATTCGGCGGGCGCCGGCTGCGGCGCGACGGCCGCGCCCGGGTCCAGCGCCGGCATCGAGACGCCCGCGCTCGACGGCGCCAGCGGCAGGATCCCGGGTGGCGAACCCGTCGTCGCCGCCGGCAGCGCCGGGGCCGAGGGCATGGGAAGCGGCATCGGCGCCGCCGCCGGCGCGTGCAGCCGGAACCCGGCCGCCGCGGCGCCGGCATCGGCGCCGGGCGCGCCGGCGCCGGCGTCGCGTCCGAGCTGGCGCGCGATCATCGGCGCCAGGCCCAGCCCGCGGCCCTTGGTGAGCTCGGTCGCGAGCTGCTGGTCGTACATTTCCCGATACGTGGTGTCGTTGCCCAGCATCGGATCGCCCATCGAGGCGCTGCGCATCGTCTTGATCAGCATCCTCGCGAACTGCGTCTCCAGCTCGCGCGCCGCCTGCTCGACGTCGCCGCGCTGCGGCGCCGCGGAGGCGCCGAGCGGGATCGCGGTGGTGGAGGGCAGGTGCATGCTTGAAGCCGTGATTCGTGATTGGTGATTGGTGATTGGTGATTGGAACAGCCAGGTGGCGGTGATTTGGCGTTTTCGAAGGACGAAAGCAGAGATTGGTGGGATCGGGACGGCGCTTTTTCGAATCACGAATCACCAATCACGAATCACGGCTTCAGATCACCTCCAGCTCCGCCCGCAGCGCCCCGGCGCGCTTGAGTGCCTCCAGGATCGCGACGATGTCGCCCGGCGCGGCGCCGACGGCGTTGACGGCGCGCACGATCGATTCGAGCGAGGTGCCGCCGGCGAACATGAACATGCGGCCGCCGTCCTGGGAGACCTCGACGTTGGATTGCGGGGTCACCACGGTCTGCCCGCGGCCGAAGGCCTCGGGCTGGCTGACGTTGGCGGTCTCGGTGATCGCCACGGTCAGCGAGCCGTGCGAGACGGCCGCCGGCATCACCGTGACCTCGCCGCCCATCACCACGGTGCCGGTGCGGGCGTTGACGATGACCTTGGCCGCGGCCGCGCCGGGGTCGACGTCCAGCGATTCGAGCCGCGACAGGAAGGCGATGCGGTCGCCGGCCGGCGGCGCGACCTCGATCGTCACGCCGTCGAGCGCGTGCGCGCGGCCGGGGCCGAACGCGCCGTCGATGGCGGCGACGATGCGCGCGGCGGTGGTGAAGTCGGATTCGCGCAGGTTGAGGGTGACGTTCCCCGTCGGCGCGGCGCCGGCGACCGCGCGCTCGACGATGGCGCCGTTGGGGATGGTGCCGCCGTTGGGCGCGTTGACCGAGATCTTGGAGCCGTCGCGGCCGGCGGCGCCGAAGCCGCTGACCACCAGCGAGCCCTGCGCGATCGCGTACACCTGGCCGTCGGCGCCGCGCAGCGGGGCCATCAGCAGCGCGCCGCCGCGCAGCGAGCCGGCGTTGCCGATCGACGAGACGGTGACGTCGATGGTCTGGCCGGGCTTGGCGAACGCGGGCAGCTCGGCCTGGATCGCCACCGCGGCCACGTTCTTGAGCTGCGGGTTGACGCCGGCCGGGACCGACACGCCGAGCTGGTCGAGCATCGTCTTGAGGCTCTGCACGGTGAAGGGCGTCTGGCTGGTGCGGTCGCCGCTGCCGTCCAGGCCGACGACCAGGCCGTAGCCGACCAGCGGGTTGCCGCGCACGCCGGCGACCTGGGCGAGGTCCTTGATGCGCTCGGCGTGCGCGGGCGCCGCCGACAGCGCCAGCAGGGCGCCCAGCAATGCGGAACAGCGGATCGCGATGGAGGTTTGCATGATCGCGGTCCTCAGTAGGGGAAGGCGGCGGAGTTGAAGAAGCGTCCCAGCCAGCCCATCGCGTTCGAGCGCGCCAGCGTGCCGCGACCGCCGTAGACGATCTGCGCCTCGCCGACCCGGTCGGAGGTGATGCGGTTGTCGGCCGAGATATCGGCGATGCGGACCACGCCTTGAACCTGGACCAGCTCGTCGCCCTGGTTCAGCCGGACCTGCTTCTGCCCGGCCACCCGCAGGACGCCGCTGCCCAGCTGCTCGACCACGCGCACGGTGATGCTGCCGTTGAGCTGGTTGCTCTGCGCGCTGTCGCCGGTGCCGGCGAAGTCGCGCTTGCCGTCGACCTCGGCCTGCAGGATCGGCTTGCCGTTGTAGGTGACCGACTGGCCGAACAGGGTCGGCACGCCGAGGCCGAGCCCGGCGTCCTTGGTCACCGCGGTCTTGGCGTTGGTCTTGGCGCGGGTGTTCTCGACCAGCACGATGGTCAGCAGGTCGCCGACCTCGCGCGCCTTGCTGTCCTGGAACAGGCGCAGGCTGCGCTCGTTGCCGCCGCCCGCGCCGGCGTAGATCGAGCCGCCGCCGTCGCCGGCGCGCGGTGCGTAGGCGACCGGCATCGCCGCAGGCGCGGCCGCGTAATGGTCGGGTACCGGTGACTGCGCGCCGGCCGACGCCACCGGCGGGAACGGGCGCACGTCGCCCATGACGGTGGCGCAGGAGGCCAGGGCCAGCAGCGACAGCGCGGCGGCGAACCTGCCCGCGTGGCCGCAGCAGCCCATGCCGTCATTCCCGCGAAAGCGGGAACCCAGTGACTTTGGGCCGTGCACGAGAAAGTTACTGGGTTCCCGCTTTCGCGGGAATGACGGCATCGGGGATCGCGGTGCTTCGGCAGGGGCGTTCATGGCCGGTCGGGTCACAGGTTGTTGTTGAGGTAGCCGAGCATCTGGTCGATGGTCGAGATCGCCTTGGCGTTGGTCTCGTAGGCGCGCTGGGTCTCGATCATCGACACCAGCTCCTGCACGGTGTTGACGTTGGAGCCCTCCAGCGCGCCCTGCACCAGCAGGCCGGCGCCGGACTGGCCGGGCGCGCCGCTCTGCGCCGGGCCGCTGGCGCCGGTCTCGACGAACAGGTTCTCGCCCTTGGCCTGCAGGCCGGCGGGATTGACGAAGTCCGACAGGGTCAGCTGGCCGACCTGCACCGCCTCGGCCTGCCCGGCCACCTGCACGCTGACGGTGCCGTCGCTGCCGATGGTCACGCTCTGCGCGCCCTCGGGGAGCTGGATCCCCGGCTGGACCGGATAGCCGGAGTTGGTGACCAGCTCGCCCTGCGCGTTGATCTGGAAGCTGCCGTCGCGGGTGTAGGCGCTGCTGCCGTCGGGCATCAGCACCTCGAAGAAGCCGCGGCCGTTGATCGCCACGTCGAGCGCGCCGCCGGTCTGGTCGATGTTGCCCTGGGCGAATTCCTTCGACGTGGACGAGACGCGCACGCCGGTGCCGGTCGACAGGCCGCTGGGCAGCTGGGTCTGCTCGCTGGACGCGCCGCCGGGCTGGCGCACGGTCTGGTAGAGCAGGTCCTCGAAGCTGGCGCGGTCGCGCTTGAAGCCGGTGGTGTTGGTGTTGGCGAGGTTGTTGGAAATGACCGCCATGCGCGTCTGCTGCGCGTCGAGGCCGGTCTTGGCGATCCACAGGGCCTGGGTCATGGCGGGTCTCCTGTTCTGGAAACGCACGCAACGCGGTTGCGTGCCTCCGGTTTCCCCCTCCCGCTGCGCGGGGGAGGGCAAGGGTGGGGGCGCGCGATGGACTGCGGGCCTCCGGTTTCCCTTCCTCGCTCCGCGGGGAAGGGCAGGGGTGGGGGTGCGTCAGCGCGCCGACAGCAGGGTGTTGGCCGCGCGAGCACTCTCGTCCCCGCTGTGCAAGACCCGTACCTGCATCTCGAACTGGCGCGAGAGCTCGATCATCGACACCAGCATCGAGGTGGCGTCGACGTTGCTGCCCTCGCGCGCGCCGGAGGTCAGGACCTCGCCGGCGGCGGGCGCGGGCGGCGCCGTGCCCGGGGCCGCATGCATCAATCCGTCCTCGCCGCGAACGAGGTCGCGGGTGGCGGCGGCGACGACCTGCAGCCGGCCGATCGTCGCCATCGTCGAGGCCGGCTGGCCCTGCGGCACCACCGAGACGGTGCCGTCGCCGCCGATCTCGAGCGCGTCGCTGGGCGGGATCGACATCGGCGCGCCGGACTGGTCGAGCACCGGGCGGCCGCCGGCGGTGGTGAGCAGGCCGTTCTGGGTGATCCGCAGGTCGCCGGCGCGGGTGTAGGCGATCCCGCCGGCGCTGTCCTGCACCGCCAGCCAGCGATCGGCGTGCAGGGCGACGTCGAGCGGGTTGCCGGTGGCGGTGACTGCGCCGGCGGCGTCGCTCACGCCGAGGTCGCGGCGCACCGCGGCCACCCTCGAGGCCAGCCCGTCGCCGGCCACCGGCGCCGCGACGGTGCCGTCGAGCGTGGCCTGGAAGCCGACGGTGTCGGCATTGGCCAGGTTGTGCGCCACGGTCGCCTGCGCGCGCAGCGTGGCGCTGGCGCCGGTCATCGCGATGTAGAGGGATTTGTCCATGGGGTGGTGGTTCGTGATTGGTGATTGGTGATTCGTGATTCGCAGAAGCGTGGCGCCGTGCCCCCGACATCCCGACGACGTGCATGGCTCACCGAATCGCGAACAACAGGCTTCCCGCTGCGCTCTGGATGACGGCCTTTTACGAATCACCAATCACCAATCACGAATCACGGCTTCATCGGATATTGATGACGGTCTGCGTAATCTGGTCCTGCGTCTGGATCATCTGCGCGTTGGCCTGGAAGTTGCGCTGCGCGGTGATCATGTTGACCAGCTGTTCGGTCAGGTCGACGTTGGAGGCTTCCAGCGCGCCGCCTTGCACCAGGCCGAACTCCGAGCTGCCGGCGGCGCCGCGGCGCGGGTCGCCGGATTCGTAGGTCTCCGCCCAGCCGTTGTCGCCCAGCGGCTGCAGGCCCTGCGGGTTGGCGAAGTTGGTCAGCGCGACCTGGCCCAGCGGGATCGATTCGCCGTTGCTGTAGCGGGCGCTCACCACGCCCTCGGGCGAGACCTCGACGGTGCTCAGGCGGCCGGTGGCGTGGCCGTCCTGCACCAGCGCGGACACGCCGAACGCGTTGCCGTACTGGGTCGAGGTGCCCAGCTGCAGGCTCACCGACATCGGCGCGGCGCCGCCGGGCGGCGTGTACGCCGGCAGCGCGATGGTGCCGGTGGCCGGCGCGGTCAGCGCGCCGTTGTCGGAATACTGCAGGGTCTGCGCGGCGCCGACGTCGTTGCCGTCGATCTGCGTGTGCACCTGCCACTCGTTCGGGTTGGCGGTCTTGACGAAGTACAGCGACTGCGAGTGCGCGGCGCCGAGCGAGTCGTACACCGTCACCGACGTGGTGTGGTTGTAGGTGGTGGGGTCGTTGGCGTCGAACGGCGAGACCGCCGGCGCGCTGGCGTTGCCGGGCAGGTTCAGGCCGACCTCGACCTCGCTGGTCGCCAGCGGCGGTGAGTCGCCGGTCGCCAGCCGCAGGTCGCCCATGCGCCCGGTGTCGAAGCCCTCGCCGCTGGCGTTGGGCAGGAACACCTGCAGGCGCTGCCCGGCCGGGTTGACGACGTAGCCCTCGCGGTCGGCGCCGAAGTTGCCCGCGCGCGAGTAGCTGGTGACGCCGTTGGCGGACAGGGTGAAGAAGCCCTGGCCCGAGAGCGCCATGTCGAGCGACTTGCCGGTGAAGTCGACGTTGCCCTGGCCGAACTGCTGGGCCACGCGCTGCAGCCGCGCGCCGGCGCCGATCGCGTTGCTGGACAGCCCGTAGGCCGAGACCGCGAACACGTCGCCGAACTCGCCGCGCGACTGCTTGAAGCCGGACGTGTTGGCGTTGGCGATGTTGTTGGAGGTGATGTTGAGGTCGGCCGAGGCCGCGTTCATGCCGCTGAGCGAGATGCGGAAGCTCATGTCGTGCTCCTGGGGAGGCGGGGGTCCGGCGCCGGTCCGGCGTCAGCCGATGCGGCGGATCGCCGACAGCGGGAAGCTGCCGAGGCCGGAGAGGTTGAGGGCGAGCCCGGTGGACTCGATCGAGACGCTGTCGACGTGGGCCTTCACGCACACCGGCAGCAGCGCGGCGTCGTCGGCCGCGGTCGGGTCGGTGGCGCCTGCCACGGCGCGGATCGTGTAGCGGCCCGCGCCGACGGAGTTGCCGGCGTCGTCGCGGCCGTCCCACTCGAAGGCGGCCGCGCCGGCGGCGGTGGCCTGCACGGTCATGCGCCGCACGCGCGTGCCGTCGGCGTCGAGGATGTCGACGGTCACCGGGCCGGCGGCGGTCGCGGTGATCTCGCCCTTGAGGCCCGTGCCGGCCGGCAGGTCGACGTCGGAGACCTGCACCAGCGCGTCGTGGCCGACCAGCGCGGCGGCGCGCAGGGTCTGGTCGGACTCCATCACGCTGGCCATCGCGCCCATCGCATCCTGCATCTTCTCGATGCCCTGCACGGTGGAGAACTGCGCCAGCTGGCCGAGGAACTGCTGGCTGTCGAGCGGCTTGAGCGGATCCTGGTTCTTGAGCTGCTCGGTCATCAGCTGCAGGAAGTCGGCCTGGCCCAGGGTGGCGCTGCGTGCGGCCTGCTGCACGCCGAGGCCGAGCGAGCCGTAGGGATCGGTGTTGTTGCTGGCCGGGATGGTGCTCATCGGATGCCTCGCGTGCGGCCGCCTCAGCGGCCCATGTTCAGGGTGGCCAGCGCGAGTTCCTTGGCGCTGTTGAAGACCTCGACGTTGGCCTGGTAGCTGCGCGAGGCGGAAATCAGGTCGACCATCTGCGCCACCGGGTCGATGTCGGGCGCGTACACGTAGCCCTGCGCGTCGGCGAGCGGGTGGCCGGGCTCGTAGCGCTTGAGCGGCGCGGCGTCGCTCTCGGCGACCTGCTCGACCTGCACGCCCGCCAGCGCCGGGTTGCCCTCGACCGGCTGCGCCGAGAACACCGGCTGCCTGGCGCGGAAGACCGCGTTGGGGTCGCCGGACACCGAATCGGCGTTGGCCAGGTTGGAGGCGATGGTGGACAGCCGCACCGACTGCGCGTTCATCGCCGAGCCGGCGACGTCGAAGATGGGCAGGTTGCTCATGGCGTTTCCCCCTGGGCGGGTGCGCTCGCGCGCATCACTGGCCGGTGATCGCGGTCAGCATCGAGCGGACCCGCGACTCGACGAACGACAGCGAGGCGCGGTACTCGAGCGAGGCCTGCGCGAACGCGGCGTTCTCGCGGTCGCCGTCGACGGTGTTGCCGTCCAGGCTCGGCTGGCTGGCGGGGCGGGTGTAGCGGGCGGCCGCGGCCGCGGCACCGATCGGATCGCCGCCCGCCGCCGCGCCCGGCCGCAGGGCCGCGCCCAGCGCGCTGTTGAAGTCCAGGTCCTGCGCCTTGTAGTGGGGCGTGTCGGCATTGGCGATGTTGGCGCCCAGCAGCTGCAGGCGCTGCTCGCGCAGCACCAGCGCGGTGCCGTGGATGCCCAGGAAGGAATTGCCGCCGATCTCGCTCATGGCCCGCTCCCGCGGAAGGTCACGCGGGGATCAGGCAAGCGGCGTGCCAGGAGCCGGGGGAGGGCGCCGGCGCGCCTGCCCGGGGGCCGGTCCGGACGGTGGGCCGCGAGGTTGGCCGCGCTAGCCGATCCTGGCCGCGATCCGCTGCGCGAGCTCGCGCTCGGAGTACTTGGGAACGAAGTCGTCCGCGCCCACGCGCTCGACCATGGCCTGGTTGAACACCCCCGAGAGCGAGGTGTGGAGCAGCACGAACAGCCCGCGCAGGGCCGGGTCGCGACGGATTTCCGTCGTCAGGGTGTAGCCGTCCATGGCCGGCATCTCGATGTCGGAGATCACCATCGCGTAGCGCTCGCACGGCGACTGGCCGCCCTGCGCGAGCGCCTGCAGGTGCTCCAGCGCCTGGCGCCCGTCCGAGAGCAGGGTCGCCTCCAGCCCCAGCTGCTGCAGCACCGAGCGGATCTGGTTGCGCGCCACGCGCGAGTCGTCGACCACCAGCACCTCGCGCGGCCCGGCGACCGCCGGCAGCGCGGACAGGCTGCCGAGGTCGCTCGCGCGCGGGGCCGACTCGGCCAGCACGCTTTCGACGTCGATCAGCTGGATCAGCTCCCCCTGGTGGCGGGTCACGCCGGTCAGGTAGTGGTCGTCGCCGCCGGTCTCGGGGGGCGGCTGGATGTGCTCGACGGCGATGTTGACGATGCGGTCCACGCCGGCGACCAGGAAGCCCTGCACCGACCGGTTGAACTCGGTGACCACCAGGTAGCCGGGGGCGCCGGCGTCGTCGCCGTGGCCCACCGCGCGGGCCAGGTCCAGCACCGGCACGCTGCGCCCGCGCACGTCGGCGGCGCCGGCGAAGGCCGGCGGCAGCTGCGGCAGGGTGAACAGCGGCGGCCGCGGCAGCACTTCCTTGACCTTGAACACGTTGACGCCAAAAAGCTGACGCGAGCCGAGCCGGAACAGCAGCAGCGCCAGCCGGTTGTGGCCGGCCAGGCGCGTGCGTTGGTCGATGCGGTCGAGCAGGTCCTGGCTCATGCCCTGCGTTGTCGGCGGCCGGGCCGGGGACTTGAGCGGGGCGCGCGGCGCGATGGCGCCGGCGCCGCGGTCGCCGGGGCACGCGGCTTGCATGCGCAGCGTGCTTCCATCCGCATGGAGACCCGCCGTGCCCGCCATCGCGCCGTCCATCGCCCGCGCCGCCCTGTGTGTCCTGCTGGGATGCATCGCCTGCACGGCCGCGCGCGCGCAGGCGCCCGCGCCGCAGTCGCTGGACGACATCGGCGCCGCCGCCATCGCCGCGCTCGGGGCCGGCGACGCGCAGTCGGCGCAGGCGGTCGTCGACCCCGCACTGCGCCTGCCGCGCTGCAGCCGGCCGCTGGAGGCGGTCGCCTCCGGTCCCGCGACGGCGCAGGTGCGCTGCGCCGACGATCCGGGCTGGCGCCTGTACGTCCCGGTGCGCGTGCACCGCGAGGCCGAGGTGGTGGTGCTCCGCTCGCCGGCCGCCGCCGGCGTGCCGATCGCGGCGGGCCAGCTCGTGGTGCAGCGCCGCGACGTCGGCACGGCCGACGGCGCCGTCTTCGCCGATCCGGCCGCCCTGGTCGGACGCGTCCCGAACCGCGCGCTCGCGCCGGGGGCGGTGCCGACCGAAGCCGACCTGGCGCTGGGCGCGCCGCTGCGTCGCGGCGACCCGGTGGTGCTGGTCTCGCGTACCGGCGGCGTGGAGGTGCGCACCCGCGGCCGCGCGCTCGGCCCGGCCCGCGCCGGCGGCATCGTGGCGGTGGAGAACCCGTCCTCGCACAGGCAGCTGCGCGGGCGGCTGGTCTCCGAGGGCGTGGTCGAACTGTTTCCGTGAAGGATCCGCCTCCGGGCGCCGCTAAAGTCCTCCGCGGGGGTGCCGTTACCATGCTCGACCCCGCGACCCCCAGGAGCCCGCCATGACCCACAAGATCGACGGCCCGACGCCGCTCGCCCGCGCCGCGGAGGCCGTGGCGACCGCATCGCGTGCCGGCAGCGGCCGCGACGCGGCGGTGGCCGCGGTCCCGGCCGGCGACAGCGTCCGCCTGACCGGCGAGGCCGAAGGCCTGCAGGCGCTCGGGCGCGAGCTCGGCGCCGCGCCG
Organism: Luteimonas sp.; assembly: GCA_041905645.1. Taxonomy (GTDB): domain Bacteria; phylum Pseudomonadota; class Gammaproteobacteria; order Xanthomonadales; family Xanthomonadaceae; genus Luteimonas. The sequence goes on along the minus strand of JAYRKR010000029.1, from coordinate 23,017 downwards.
GCCGGCATCGACGCCGCGCGCGTCGAGGCGCTGCGCGCGTCCATCGCCGACGGCAGCTACCAGGTCGACGCGCAGGCGATCGCCACGCGCATGCTCGACCTCGACCGCGCGCTGGGCGGCGACTGACTTGGCCGCGGCCGCCCACCCGCTGGACGCGCTCGAATCCGCGCTGGAGGCCGAGCGGCGCGCGCTGCTCGAGCACGACGTCGACGCATTGCTCGCCTCGACCGCCGCCAAGCTGGCGGCGCTGCGCGGCGCGGAGGTGGCGCCGCCGGACGTGTCCTCGGCCGCGCGCCTGTCGCGGCTGCGCGACTTCAACCAGGCCAACGGCGTGCTGCTCGCGCGCCGCCGCCGCGAGGTGAACTGGGCGCTGCGCCACATCGGCCGCGTCGAGTCGACCGGGGTGTACGATTCGCGCGGACAGCCAGGCGCCCGCCCGCAGGCGCGCTGTCTGGGAGTGGGATGAACGAACCGGCCGATGACGCCCCGCCGCGCGGCGACGAGATCTACTGGGCTTTCCGCAAGACCGAAAACGCGGTGATGCTGCTCGACGGCGACGGCGCGATGACCCGCGCCAATCCCGCCGCGCGCGCGCGCCCCCAGCGCGTGCTGCCGGGCGAGCCGCCCGAGGGCCTGCTCGCCCTGCTGCCTTCCGACGCCTGGGCGAGCGCCCGCGGGACCGGCCGCTGGGCGGCGGAGCTCGCCGCGCCCGGCGGCGTCGTGCTGGACGTCGTCGTGCACTGCGGGCATCCCGACGGCATCGCGCTCGGCGTGGCGACCTTCGACGACGTCTCGCACCGCAACGCCCGCCAGGCCGAGCTGCAGCAGCGCCACGACGAACTGCAGGCCGCGCACCGGCGCCTGGCCGGCGCGCAGGAGCAGCTGCTGCAGTCCGAGCGGATGGCCTCGATCGGCCTGCTCGCCGCCGGCGTCGCCCACGAGATCAACAACCCGATCGGCTACGTGCACTCCAATCTCGGCACGCTGCAGGAGTACGTCGGCGCGCTGTTCGCGCTGGTCGAATGCCACGAGGCGGCGCTGCAGTCGGACGATCCCGCCGCGCAGCGCGAGACGGTGCGCGCCAGGCGCGAGCGGCTGGACATCGACTTCATCCTCGGCGACCTGCCCAAGCTGCTGGCCGAATCGCGCGAGGGCATCGAGCGGGTCACCAAGATCGTGCAGGACCTGAAGGAGTTCTCGCGCGTCGGCCGCGGCGAGGCGATGCGGCCGTCCAGCCTGCACAAGGGCCTGGAATCGACCCTCAACATCGTCTGGAACGACCTCAAGTACAAGGTGCGGCTGGAGAAGCACTACGGCGAGCTGCCGCTGGTGGAATGCCACCTCTCGGAGATCAACCAGGTCTTCATGAACCTGCTGATCAACGCCAGCCAGGCGATCGAGAACCGCGGCGTGATCGAGATCGCCACCGGCGCCGAGAACGGCGAGGCCTGGGTCAGCATCTCGGACACCGGCTGCGGCATCGCGCCGGAGGCGCTGCAGCGCATCTTCGACCCGTTCTTCACCACCAAGCCGATCGGCCGCGGCACCGGCCTGGGCCTGGCGATCGCCTACGGCATCGTCGCCAAGCACCACGGGCGCATCGAGGTCAGCAGCGAGCCGGGCGCGGGCAGCGCCTTCCGCGTCGTGCTGCCGCTGCAGCAGCCCCGGGGCGAAGCGGGCCCGGCGCCCGCCGCCTGAAGCCGGTCAGTACGCCGCCTCGCCCGCCACGCGCCGCTCGTGCGCGCGGAACGCGGCCTGGATGTGCCCGCGCAGCTCGTCGTCGTTCCACGGCTTGGTGAGGAAGCGGTAGATCGCGCCGCGGTTGATCGCCTCGGTGATCGTGGCCAGGTCGGTGTAGCCGGACAGCACCATGCGCACGGTGTCCGGGTACAGGTCGCGGACCTTGGCCAGGAACTCGGTGCCGCTCATGTCGGGCATGCGCTGGTCGGAGACGATCACCTGCACCGAATTGCTCGCCAGCAGGTCGAACGCCTCGCGCACGCTGCTGGCGGTGAGCACGTGGTAGCCGTCGCGGCGGAACAGCCGCACCAGCGCGCGCAGCATGTTCTCCTCGTCGTCGAGCAGCAGCAGGGTGCGCTCCGGCCGGGTCGCGGCGAAGGCCTGCGGCAGCAGGAAGCGGCGCCGGATCAGGTCGCCGAGCTCCCCGGCCGGCAGCGGCGGGCTGAACAGGTGGCCGAGGAAGAAGTCGCAGTGGTTGCGGCGCAGGAAGCCGAGCTCGGCCTCGCTTTCCACGCCCTTGGCGGTCACCTTCATGCCCAGGCGGTGGCCCATCGCGATGATGCCGCGCACGATCGCTGCGCTGCGCGGGTCGCTGGAGACGTTGCGGATGAAGCCGCGGCCGATCTTCAGCCGGTCGAGCGGGTACTGCGCCAGCGCGGCGAAGCTGAGCCCGCCGAGGCCGAAGTCCTGCACGGTCAGCGTCGCGCCCAGCGCGCGCAGGCCGGTCAGGGTGTCGTGGACGCGGTGCGCGTCGATGGCGAGCGCGCTCTCGGACACCTCGAACTCCAGCGCCTCGCCGCCCAGCCGGTGGCGGTGCAGCTGCTCGCCGATGAGGTCCAGGCAGCCGGGCTGCGAGAGCAGCGAGCTGGACAGGTGCATCGACAGGCCCAGGTAGTCGAGGCCCTCCTCGCGCCACTGCGCGAGCTGGCGCGCCGCGGCCTCGACCACCCAGATCCCCAGACGCGCCGACAGGCCCGCGCGCTCGACGGTGCCGAGGAAGCGGTTCGGCCGCAGCTGGCCGTTGGCGGTGTTCCAGCGCAGCAGCGCGCTGAATCCGCTGAGCCCGCCGTCCTGCGCGTCGACCAGCGCCTGGTAGTGCAGCTGCAGCTCGCGGTTGTCGAGCGCCTCGACGAAGCGGGCCGCGAAGCCGCCGTCGGACGGCGGCTTGCCGGCGTCGCGCGTGTACAGGCCGACGTTGTTGTGGCCCTCGCGCTTGGCGTTGCGCAGCGCCAGCTCGGCGCTGGCCAGCAGCGAAGGCGCGTCGCCGGCGTGGTCCGGGAAGATCGCGATGCCGATCGAGAGCGTGATCGGCAGCGTGTACGGCGGGATCCACAGCGGCGTGTCGAACGCGTCGCGCATCATCTCGGCCAGGGCCGTGCCGTCCGGCTCGCCGTCGAGGTAGCCGATGGCGGCCAGGAACTCGTCGCTCGACAGCCGCCACAGCCAGGCGTCGGCCGGCATGGCGGTGCGCAGCCGCTGCGCCACCGCGGCGAGCACCTGGTCGCCCACCGCCTCGCCCATGTTCAAGTTGATCAGGTGGAACATGTCGATGTCGACATGCAGCAGCGCCACGCGCCGCCGGGTCGCCTTGGCCGCGGCCAGCCCGGTGACCAGGCTCGGCCCGCCGGTGCCGAAGCGGTAGAGCGAGGTGACCGGATCGACGGGGACGTCGCCGGGCTCGTGGTAGCGCAGGTTCATCGCGACAGGTTAGCCCTTTGGCGTTGCGACTTCATCGCCGCTCGCCGCGCCGCCGGCCGCGGGCGACCGGTCAGGCCGCAGGCCGCATAATGGCCGCCGCCGCGCACGCCGCCGACGTGGCGCGACGCGACCAGGAACGATGCCCCGCATGAGCGACACCCCGCACATCGATGCCGCGCCGGCAGCCGGGCCGCGGCCTGCCCGCAGCGGCGGCGCGCACGTCGCGCGCCTGTCGGTCGCGCCGATGATGGACTGGACGGACACGCACTGCCGCGTGTTCCACCGGCTGCTGGCGCCGCATGCGCTGCTGTACACCGAGATGGTGCACGCCAACGCGGTGATCCACGGCGATCGCGACCGCCTGCTGGCGATGGATCCGGTCGAGCACCCGGTGGCGCTGCAGCTCGGCGGCAGCGAGCCGGCGCTGCTGGCGCAGGCGGCGCGGATCGGCGCGGAGCGCGGCTTCGACGAGATCAACCTCAACTGCGGCTGCCCGTCCGACCGCGTGCAGCAGGGACGCTTCGGCGCCTGCCTGATGCGCGAGCCCGGGCTGGTCGCCGACGGCGTGGCGGCGATGATCGAGGCGGTGTCCGGGTTCGACCGGTCGGTCCCGGTGACCGTGAAGTGCCGGCTCGGCGTCGACGACGACCACCGCTACGAGGTGTTCCGCGGCTTCATCGACGCCGTCGCCGCGGCGGGTTGCCGCACCTTCGTCGTGCACGCCCGCAGCGCCTGGCTCAAGGGACTGTCCCCGAAGGAGAACCGCGAGGTACCGCCGCTGCGCTACGACTGGGCCTATGCGCTCAAGCGCGAGCGGCCAGAGCTGGCGGTGGTCGTCAACGGCGGCATCGCCACTTTCGAGGAGGCGACCGCGCACCTCGGGCACGCCGACGGCGCCATGCTCGGGCGCGCCGCCTACCACGATCCCTACCTGCTGCACCGGCTCGATGCGGCCTGGTTCGGCGGCCCGCCGCGCACGCGCGGCGACCTGCTGCGCGCGCTGCGGCCGTACGTGGAGGCGCAGCTGGCGGGCGGGCCGCTGCGCAAGGGCGTGCCCCTCAAGCACATCGCCCGCCACCTGCTCGGCCTGTTCCACGGCGAGCGGGGCGGGCGCGCGTTCCGCCAAGTGCTCAGCGAAGGCGCGCACCGGCCGGGCGCGGACTGGTCGCTGGTCGAGGCGGCGCTCGCCGCCACCGAGGACGCGGCGCGGGCCGCCGCATGATCACCCGCGACCCCGCCGCGTTCCTGGACCTGGCCCGCCGCTGCGCGCCGGACTTCGGGCCGGCCACCGCGAAGGCGGCCTTCCTGGTCGCGCCCGACGGCTTCGCCCGCGCCGACGAGTCGGCCGGCGACAACCGCTACATGCGCGAGGCGGCCGGCTTCGACCGGGAGCGCGCCCTCGACCAGCACCGCGGCCTGCAGGCCGCGCTGTCGTCGGTGCTGCCGACGGCGTGCTTCCCCGGCGATCCGGCCGCGCCCGACGGGCTGTTCCCCAACAACGTCTTCGCCACCGTGCCCGGGCGCCTGCTCGTCGGCAGGATGCGGCACCCGGTGCGCCGGCGCGAGGCCGGCCGCGCCGACATCCGCGGCTTCTTCCGCGACGCGCTCGGCTACGCCGAAACCGACCTGTCGGCCCAGGACCATCCCTGCGAGCTGACCGGCGCGCTGGTGGTCGACCGCGCCCGCGGCCTGGGCTTCTGCGGCCTGTCCGAGCGCTGCGACGAGGCCGGGGCGCGGCTGATGCACGCCGCCTTCGGCCTGCGCGCGACGCTGATGTTCGAGCTGGCGCCCAGCGAGTACCACGCCAACGTCGTGCTGGCGGTGCTGGCCGGCCGGGCGGCGATCGCCTGCCCGGCCGGCTTCGCCGACCAGGCCGTGGTCGAGGCCATCGGCGCCCTGTACGCGCCGCACGTGGCCTGGCTGGGGGCGGCCGAGCAGGCGGCGTTCGCCGGCAACGCCATCGCCGCGTCCGCGACCACCGCATGGATGAGCCGCGGCGGCGCGGAAGCGCTTTCGGCGGCCGGCCGCGGCATGCTCGGGCAGGCGGGATTCGAGCTGCGTTCGGTGCCGCTGGACGCGATCGAGGCCGCGGGCGGGTCGCTGCGCTGCTGCGTGGCAGAAATCTTCTGAGGCGCCACGGCGACTGAATGCCTATCCTCGGGGCAACGAAAAGTTAAGGCCTGTTCACCGCCTCCTTCCAAGAATCATCGTCCCGACCGCACTGGCCGCCGAGCCACCGCCATGCCCACCCGTTCCACCCTGCCGATGCTGCTCGCAGCCGCCCTGATGGCAATGGCGGCCGGCGGCGCCTGGGCGCAGGACGGGCGCGGACACGGGCGCGGCGGGCAGGGGCACGACCGCGGGGGCGGCCAGGACCGCGCCATGGAGATGCGCGACGACGGCTTCCGGATGCGCCAGCCGCCGTCGATGATCGTCGAGCCGATGCAGTCCGAGTCCAGGCGGTCGCGCCGCGACGACGGCCTGTCCGAATCCATCCGCCGCATCCAGCGCTCCACCCGCGGCCAGGTCATCAGCGCCGAGCGCATGCAGTCCGACGGCCGCGACGTCAACCGGATCAAGGTGATGGACGACCGCGGCCGCGTGCGCGTCTACATGGACGACCCGCAGCAGCGCCGCGGCCCCCCTACACGCGACGACGACAACTGAGCTTCCAAGCTTCCGCACGCACACATCGACCGGGCACGGTTGCCCTCGAACCACCCACAGACTGGAGTAGCCGATGCGAATCCTGCTCGTCGAAGACGAAGCCCCGTTGCGCGAAACCCTGGCCGCGCGCCTGAAGCGCGAAGGCTTCGCCGTGGATGCCGCGCAGGACGGCGAGGAAGGCCTCTACATGGGGCGCGAGGTGCCGTTCGACGTCGGCATCATCGACCTGGGGCTGCCGAAGATGTCCGGCATGGAGCTGGTCAAGGCGCTGCGCGAGGAGGGCAAGCAGTTCCCGGTGCTGATCCTCACCGCGCGCTCGAGCTGGCAGGACAAGGTCGACGGCCTCAAGCAGGGCGCCGACGACTACCTGGTCAAGCCCTTCCACGTCGAGGAACTGCTCGCCCGCATCAACGCGCTGGTGCGCCGCGCCGCGGGCTGGAGCAAGCCCACCCTGGAGTGCGGCGCGGTGGTGCTCGACCTGGCCGCGCAGACGGTCACCGTCAACGGCAGCAACGTCGACCTGACCAGCTACGAGTACAAGGTGCTCGAGTACCTGATGATGCACGCCGGCGAGCTGGTCTCGAAGGCCGACCTGACCGAGCACATCTACCAGCAGGACTTCGACCGCGACTCCAACGTGCTCGAGGTCTTCATCGGCCGCCTGCGCAAGAAGCTCGACCCCGACGGCGCGCTCAAGCCGATCGAGACCGTGCGCGGCCGCGGCTACCGCTTCGCCATCCCGCGCAGCGGCGAGGGCTGAGCCCGCATGCGATGATCGCCCCGCCGGCGCCGCCGCGGGGCGGCGCGGCACGCCCCCGGGACCACCGCCAGACGAGGCGCCGTTGCCTGCACGATCCGACAAGCCCGCCAGCGGGCAACGCGACCGGCTGCTGCCCTGGCGGCCGCGTTCGCTGCAGGCGCGGCAGCTGCTGGCCGCGAGCCTGGGCCTGGTGGCGTTCCTGGCATTGGCCGGCTACGCGCTCGACCGCGCCTTCGTCGACGTCGCCGGGCAGGTCCAGCGCGACCGCCTGAAGGCCTACGCCTACAAGTACGTCGGCGACATCGACTTCTTCCGCAACGGCGATCCCTACATTCCGGAGGTCCCGCCGGACCCGCGCTTCGACCAGCCGGGCAGCGGCCTGTACGCGGTCATCGTCCTGCCCGGCGACCAGCAGCCCTGGCAGTCGATGTCCACCCGCGGGCCGCAGCTGCCGGCGACGGAGATGCTGGCGCCCAACCAGGAGGAATTCCGCGGCCCGCTGCCGATCGTGCAGACCAACGGCCTGCCGGGCGAGGTGTTCCGCTACGGCATCGGCGCGGCGATGGCGCGCGACAACGGCAGCGGCAGCGAGATCGAGTATCCGTACACCGTCTACGTGATGGAGGACGAGGCCACCCTGTCGCGCCAGGTCGACGTGTTCCGGCGCAGGCTCTGGGGCTACCTGGGCATCGCCGGCGTCGTGCTCCTGCTGCTGCAGACCTGGGTGCTGCGCTGGAGCCTGTGGCCGCTGCGCAACGTGGTCGGCGAGCTCAAGCGCGTGCAGCGCGGGCAGGCCAACCGCATGAGCGAGCACCACCCGCGCGAGCTCGAGCCGCTCACCGACAGCATCAACGCGCTGATCGAGAGCGAGCGCGAGAACCTCGACCGCCAGCGCAACACGATGTCCGACCTGGCGCACAGCCTCAAGACGCCGCTGGCGGTGCTGCGCACGCGGCTGGACGGCGACGCCAGCGAGGCGGAGCTGCGCGAGGAGGTCGCCACCCAGCTACGGCGCATGAACGACCTGGTCGGCTACCAGCTCGGTCGCGCGGCCTCGGCCGGGCACAAGCTGTTCGCCGCGCCGGTGGCGATCGAGCCGCACGCCGAGCAGATCGTGCGCGGGCTGGAGAAGATCTACGCGGGCAAGGGCGTGATCTGCGAGTTCGAGGTCGACCCCGGGGTGCAGTTCTACGGCGAGACCGGCGACCTGCAGGAACTGCTGGGCAACCTGCTGGAAAACGCGTTCAAGTGGGCGAAGTCGCGCGTGCTGCTCACCGCCGCGCCCGGCGCGACCGAGCCCAACCGCCGCCCCGGCCTGGCGCTGGCGATCGACGACGACGGCCCCGGCATCCCGGAGGACCGCATCGCGCACGTCCTGCAGCGCGGCGTGCGCGGCGACGAGCGCGTGCAGGGCCACGGCATCGGCCTGGCGATCGTGCAGGACATCGTGCGCAGCTACCGCGGGGAGCTGCATGTAGGCAGGTCGCAGGAGCTGGGCGGCGCGCGGTTCGAGGTGACGCTGCCGCCGGGGCTGTGATGAGGCAGGAACTAGTGAATAGGAACTAGGAACTAGTGAAAGCCGGGCGTCTGCCAACTCTTACTAGTTCCTAGTTCCTATTCACTAGTTCCTGCTCCTCCTGTTTCCATCGGCGACCGCCCATACAGCCGCCCCAGATGCCCCGCCACCGCCGGCATCGCGCGCCGCAGCGTGCGCGGGTCGCTGAAGTGGTATTCGCTGCACACGGCGAAGAACTCTTCCGGGGCCTCGGCCGCGTAGGCGTCGATCCGGGTGCGGCGGCCGGCGTCGACCTTGGCCGCGAACGCGTCGTAGGCGGCCTGGAAGTCGCGCGCCCATTCGCGCTGCCAGGCGCGCGGCAGCGGCGGGGTGCCGTCGAGCACGCCGTCGAGCGCGTCGAGCTTGTGCGCCATCTCGTGCACCGCCACGCAGAAGCCGGCGTCGGGCTCGTCGAGGTCGGCCTGCACGTCGGCCCACGACAGGATCAGCGGGCCGGCGTCCCAGGCCTCGCCGGCGAGCTCGTCCTCCCATTCGTGCAGCACGCCGGCCGCATCGACGTGGCTGCGGTTCACGCGGAAGGCGTCGGGATAGACGATCAGCTGGGACCAGCCGCGCAGGCCCTGTTCGCCGAACTCCAGCAGCGGCAGGCAGCACAGCGCGGCCAGGGTGGCGCGCGCCGCGTCGTCGAGCGCGAGGCCGCCGACCGGGGTGATCGCCTTGTCGCGCAGGAAGCGCGCCGCGAGCGACTGCAGGCGCGCGTCGCGCGCATCGTCGAGCGCGGCCACCCAGCGCACGCGCCGGCGCACGGCATCCCACAGCGACGGATCGGGCGGGGGCGGAGGGTGGCCTGCGAACAGGCGCCGGATCAGCGCACGCACGCGCGTGCGGTCAGCGGAACATGCCTGGCAGGAAGCTGTGCCAGCGCGGCGGCCGGATGTCGCCGATGTTGTCGCCGCCGCCGCCGCGGCCCGCGACCGGGGGTCGCGCCTTGACCGGCTTGACCGTGCGGACGACGGGCTTGGCGGCCGAGGCGGGTTCGGTCGATGCGGCATCGACGTGCTCCGCGACCGCGTCCTGGCAGCCGCCGCTGTCGCCGTTGGCAGCGGCCATGCGGACATCGCGCGCCATCATCGGGAAGCTGGCGCACAGCATCAGCAGGCACAGGGCGAGTCGGATGGGCATCGGGAATCCTTGGCCGGAGCCGCGACCAAGCGCGGACTATACCTTGGATGCAGGGGGCGTGCAGGAGGTTGCATGTTGCATCGCAACAAGATGGTCATCGACCGGCGGACGGGGAATCCGGCGGGACAGCCGTCCGGGCGCTCGTCGATAATCGCGGCGATGCCGTTCCCCGTTTCCCCCTCCGACCGCGGTCGCGACCGGTGAATGCCGAGCGACGCCTGCTGCAGCGCCTGATCGCCGGCCCGGTGTCCGGCGACGCGCTGGCGCGCGAGAACGGCGAGACCCGCGCCGCGGTGTGGAAGCGCATCGAAGGGCTGCGCGAGGCCGGCGTCGCGATCGAGGCGCGCGCCGGGCGCGGCTACGCGCTCGCGCAGCCGCTGGACCTGCTGGAGGCCGACGCCATCGTGGCCGCCACGACGCCCGCCGCGCGGGCGCTGCTGGCGGGCCTGGAGGTGGCGTGGTCGATCGATTCGACCAGCTCGGAGCTGTTGCGGCGGCAGCGCCCGGGCGGGACGCCGCGCGCGGCGGACGGACAAGGGGGCGCGTACGAGCAGGCGACCGTGCTCCTGGCCGAGCGCCAGACCGGCGGGCGCGGTCGTCGCGGCCGCGGCTGGGCCTCGCCGCTGGCGGCCAACCTCTACCTGTCCCTGTCGCGCGGCTTCGACGGCGGCCTGGCGCGGCTGGGCGGGCTGGGCCTAGTCGTCGGCGTGGCCGCCGCCGAGGCGCTGCACGCGCTCGGGCTGTCGCAGGTGCGGCTGAAATGGCCCAACGACCTGGTGGTGCCCGACGGCGCGTCGCTGCGCAAGCTGGGAGGCCTGCTGGTCGAAGGCAGCGGCGAGCACGCCGGACCGGTGCGCGCCGTGGTCGGGCTCGGCCTCAACGTGCGGATGCCGGCGGCGCAGGCGCTCGGCATCGACCAGCCCTGGATCGACGTCGCGGCGCTGGCGGGCGACTCGGCGCCGCCGCGCAACGCGATCGTCGCGGCGCTGCTGTCGGCGCTGCTGCCCGCGCTGCGGGACTTCGACCGCGAGGGGCTCGCCGGCTTCCTGCCGCGCTATGCCGGCCTGGATGCGCTCGCCGGGCGCGCCGTCTGGGTGCACGGCGGCAACGGCGGGCACGACGGCACCGCGCTGGGCGTGGCGGCGGACGGCGCGCTGCGCGTGCGGATGGAAGACGGCCGCGAGCGCGCCTTCCACGCCGGCGAAGTCAGCGTGCGCGCGCGATGAGCACCTGGCTGTTCGACCTCGGCAACACCCGCCTCAAGTGCGCGCCGCTCGGCGCGGACGGGCGCCCGGGCGAGGTGTTCGCGCTCGCGCACGGCGACGCGCCCTCGCTCGCCGGCCTCGACGCCGTGCTGCCGGCGCGCTTCGAGGCGGCCTGCGTGTCCAGCGTCGCCGCGCCGTCGCTGCGGGTGGCGCTGCTGGACACGCTGGCCTCGCGCTGCGGCCGCATCTGCCTGGCGTCCACGCAGCGGCGCTTCGGCGATGTCCGGATCGCCTACGCCGAACCCGAGCGGCTGGGCGTCGACCGCTTCCTGGCCATGCTCGGCGCGCGCGCGCGCGGCGCGCAGGCCGCGCTGGTGGTCGGGGTGGGCACCGCGCTGACCATCGACTGGCTGGATGCGGAGGGTCGGCATCGCGGCGGCCGGATCGCCGCGTCGCCGGCGCTGATGCGCGCCGCGCTGCACGAGCGCGCGCGGCAGCTGCCCGTGCAGGGCGGGAACTACGTCGAATTCGCCGCGGATACCGGCGACGCGCTCGCCTCCGGCTGCACCGGCGCCGCGCTGGCGCTGGTCGAACGCAGCCTGCAGCGCGCCGGCTCGGACGGCGCGCCGCCGCGGCTGCTGCTGCACGGCGGCGGCGCCGCCGAGCTCCGCGCGGGCCTGCGGCAGGCGATCGATGCGCCGGCGCTGGTGCTCGAAGGCCTGGCGCAATGGGCCCGCATCGGCTGAGCGCGCCGTGCTGGTTGCGGAAGTGGCTGCGGCATGCCGCGGCCGGGGATTCGCGACACCAGCGCGGAGAAAGGACGTCGCGACTCCCGTCGGTCCGCGGACGGGCACCGCAACGGCTTCCGTCGCAGTCGCAAGGCCCTAGAATCCCCGCATGCTCGCACGCGCCCTGATCGTCCTGCTGGTGGTGTTGAACCTCGGCGTCGCCGCCTGGTGGATGGCGCGCGGCGACGCTGCGATCGACGATGCGCCGGCGCCGCAGCCGGAGGGGATCGCGCGCCTGCAGCTGCTGCGCGAGGTTCCGCGCGCGCGCGCGCCGAGGCCGAAACCGGTCGCGACGGCGTCCGCCGCAAGCGCGGAGGCCGCGCCCGCCGCCGCGCAATCCGAAGGCGCGCCTGCCGCCGCGCAATCGGAAGGCGCGCCCGCGCAGGAACGGTGCTACGCGATCGGCCCGTTCGCCGACCCGGCCGCGGGCGAAGCCGCGCGCAAGGCGCTGCAGGCGCGCGTGCTGCGCCTGCGCGTGCGCGCGGTGCCCGCGCCGTCGCCGGACCGCGGCTGGCGCGTGTGGCTGCCGCCGCAGGCCGACCGGGCCGCTGCGCAGGCGGTGGCGGGACGCATCGCCGCCGGCGGGTTCGACGACTACTACATCGTCGCGTCCGGCGACGAAGCCAACAGCATCGCGCTCGGCCGCTACGGCAGCGAGGCGTCGGCCCGTCGCCGCGCGGACGCGCTGCACGCCGCCGGCTTTCCCGACGTGCGCGCGGATCCCCTCGGCGATGCGCCGGCATCCGCGACATGGATCGACGTCGCCAGCGCGGTCCCGCTCGCCGCGGCCGACGCCAGGGCGCTGGGCGCGAAGCGGCTGGAGGCGGCCGACTGCGGTACCGTCCCCGCCGCAGGCTAGAATCGCGGCAGTGTCGCGTCACGCGGCGGCGGTATCCGCCGACGGCGGGACGCGTTTCCTCCATGCCGGCATAGCTCAGTTGGTAGAGCAACCGCCTTGTAAGCGGTAGGTCCCCAGTTCGAACCCGGGTGCCGGCACCATCCACGCGCCGGCGGCGCG
>JAYRKR010000029.1:0-10433 GCA_041905645.1 Luteimonas sp. | reverse complement strand
GGGCCCCCTGTCCCCCCCGGGGGGCCCCCCCCCCCCCCGCGCGGGGGCCCCGCCCCGCCGCCGCCCCCCGGCCACCGCGCACGCGCGGTCCGGCGGCACGTCCGTCGCGGGGCCACCCACCACGCGCCCGCCGGAGCGGCAGGCGAGCAAGCACGGAGTCCGCCATGAGCCGCATCCATCCTCCCGTCTCGATCATCGGCGCGCCCACCGACATCGGCGCCGGCACCCGCGGCGCGCGCATGGGGCCGGAGGCGCTGCGCGTGGCCGGCCTGGTCGAGGCGCTGGCGGCGCGCGGGGTCGACGTGGTCGACCGCGGCAACGTCGAGGGGCCGCGCAACCCGTGGCTGCCGCCGGTCGACGGCTACCGCCACCTGGACGAGGTGGTGGCGTGGAACCGCGCGGTGCTGGCGGCGTCCGCGCGCGAGCTCGAGGCCGGGCGCATGCCGATCGTGCTCGGCGGCGACCATTGCCTGGCGGTGGGGTCGATCGCCGCGGTCGCCGCGCACTGCCGCGCGAACGGCAGGAAGCTGCGCGTACTGTGGCTCGACGCGCACACCGACTTCAACACCCACGACATCACGCCATCGGGCAACGTCCACGGCATGCCGGTGGCCTGCCTGTGCGGCATCGGCCCCGACGCGCTGACCCGGCTGGGCGGGCACCTGCCCGAGATCGAACCGGCGCAGGTGCGGCAGATCGGCATCCGTTCGGTCGATCAGGAGGAGAAGCGCCTGGTCAAGCAGCACGCGCTGGACATCTACGACATGCGCTACATCGACGAGGTCGGCATGAAGCGGGCGATGGAGGAAGCGCTGGCCGGCGTCGACGCGGACACCCACCTGCACGTGAGCTTCGACGTCGACATGCTCGACCCCTCGATCGCACCGGGCACCGGCACCAAGGTCCCGGGCGGGGTCAACTACCGCGAGGCGCAGCTGGTGATGGAGATGATCGCGGACACCGGCCGGCTGGGCTCGCTGGACGTGGTCGAGGTCAACCCGATCCTGGACGCCGGCAACGCCACCGCCGAACTCGCGGTCGACCTGGTCGAAAGCCTGTTCGGCAAGTCGACATTGATGCGCGACTAGCGCATCAATGTCGTCCCCGCGAAAGCGGGGACCCAGGGAAGGAAACTGCGCGATTAGCGCATCAATGTCGTCCCCGCGAAAGCGGGGACCCAGGGAAGGAAACTGCGCGACTAGCGCATCAATGTCGTCCCCGCGAAAGCGGAGACCCAGAGAAGGAAACTGCGCGATTAGCGCATCAACGTCGTCCCCGCGAAGGCGGGCACCCAGGAAAGTAAACGGCGCGATTGGCGCATCAGGGTCCCCCCACGAAAGCGGAGGCCCAGGAAAGGAAACGGCGCGACCGGCGCCGCGGGACCGCCGCCGCGGCGCCCGGAAGTCCCGCAGACATGAGGCGCGACTGACCGGGAACCGCCGGCCGGCGCCGGTTGCACGCCGCATTCACGCACGGATGCGGTTAATGCCCCTGCGGGCCGCGGTTCCGTCCCGCGGACCACCCCATTCCAAACAGGAGGATTCCATGAAGCGCATCGTTTCCCTGGCCGTGCTCGCGCTGTTCGCCGCCAACTTCCTCGTCGCCTGCAACACCGTCAAGGGCGCCGGCAAGGACATGCAGAAGGTCGGCGAGAAGGTCGAGCAGAAGGCCGACGACACCGGCGCGACCACGCCGCGTTGATCGCGCCGCGATCGAGTCGTCCGAGCGGGCCGGCAGCGATGCCGGCCCGTTTTCGTTGCGCGCCCGCCGCCTGAACCCTTCAGCGGTTGAAGCCGCGCCTAACGCAATGGCGACGCGGAATGAAGGCGCCCGCTGCGATGCTCGACCGACACCCAACGCAGGAGGACGCAGATGAACAAGGACATCATCGCCGGCAAGTGGACGCAGCTGAAGGGCCAGGCGCAGGCGAAATGGGGCGACCTGACCGACGACGTGTTCGACGTCGCCGCCGGCGACAGCAAGTACCTGGCCGGCAAGCTGCAGGAGCGCTACGGCTGGGACCGCGAGCGCGCGGAGCACGAGGTCGAGGAATTCGGCAGGTCGCTGCACTGACGCCTCGGGCATCGATGCGGGAAAGGGCCGGCGATCGCCGGCCCTTTCCCGCACGCGCGCGCGGGCCGGCGCGTGCTCACGGCGGGTCGGCGACGAAGCTGCCCGGGAACGCCTGCGGCGCCTGCGCGACCGGCGGGCGCGGCCACTCGTAACGCGGCAGGATCCCGAGTGCGACCAGCCGTTCCGGCGTGTCGTAGCGGAGCTGGGCGAGCTGCACCGGGCCACCGGCGCGGACGAAGCCGGTGCGTGCGACCGGCGACCATTCGCGCTCGCCGTGGCCCGTTCCGATCCGCTGCCGGTCGCCCCCGTCGTCGGGCGCCACGATCGCATCCGCCGTCGCTTCGCCCGTGGCCCTGCCGGCAGCGGCGGCCGCACCGGCACCCTCGGTGCGTGCGGACTTCGCCGCTTCCCCCTCGATGCGGTATGGCGGCGGCTCGTACGGTCGCGACGGCAGGTGGATCGCCGGCGGGCGACGCTCGCGGAACACGGCGATGCCGATCACGCCGACGTTGTCGGGGCGTCCCGTGCGCGCGGCGTAGCTGTCGGGCAGGGTGGTGAAGCGGAACTGCGCGACGTCGTCGAGCGACTTGCGCCAGCCCGCGACCTCGGTGTCCTGCCAAGGCTCGAGGACGTAGCCGGCCTGCGAGGGGGCGGCGTCCTCGCCGGTGACGGCGTTGACGCCGTCCACCGACAGCACCACCAGCACGCGCGCGCCGGTGGTGTTGGTCAGGCGCACCGCGTAGCGGTGGCCGGGCACGCCGGCCACCCAGGCGTCGCCGGCGTGGCGATACTGCGGCAGCCAGCCGCCGGCGTCGCGGTCGACGATGGCGATCTCGACCGGCGGCCGCGCCGAGAGCGGCGCGCAGGCGACGGCGGCGAACAGCGCCGCACAGGCGGCGAGGAAGGATCGCGACATGGGGCGTCTCCGTGGCGGGGACTGTCGCGAACGCCCGGGCGCGCCCGCCGGGGTTGCGGCGCGCCCGCATCGGGCCGGGCGCGCCGGACCAGCGGGTAAAATGGCCGCAACGCACGTCCCCGGCCCCGCCATGACCTCCCGCAAGACCCGCATCCTCACCGGCATCACGACCTCCGGCACCCCGCACCTGGGCAACTACGTCGGCGCGATCCGCCCGGCCGTGGCGGCCTCGCGCGCGCCCGACGCGGAAAGCTTCTACTTCCTCGCCGACCTGCACGCGCTGGTCAAGGTGCAGGACCCGGCGCGCGTGCAGCGCTCGACCCTGGAGATCGCCGCCACCTGGCTGGCGTGCGGGCTCGACCCCGGCCAGGTCTGGTTCTACCGCCAGTCCGACGTCCCCGAGATCACCGAGCTGACCTGGATGCTGACCTGCGTGGCCGGCAAGGGCATCCTCAACCGCGCCCACGCCTACAAGGCGGCGGTCGACCGCAACCGCGCCGACGGCGAGGACGACGACGCCGGCGTCAACGCCGGCCTTTTCATGTACCCGGTCCTGATGGCCGCCGACATCCTGCTGTTCAACGCCGACCGCGTGCCGGTCGGCCGCGACCAGGTCCAGCACATCGAGATGGCGCGCGACTTCGGGCAGCGCTTCAACCACCTCTACGGCCAGCCGGCCGGAAAGCAGTACTTCCACCTGCCGGAGGCGGCGATCGAGGAGCACGTGGCCACGCTGCCCGGCCTGGACGGCCGCAAGATGTCCAAGAGCTACGACAACACCATCCCGCTGTTCGCGCCGCGCGAGACGCTGCGCAAGCTGGTCGCCTCGATCGTCACCGACTCGCGCGCACCGGGCGAGCCCAAGGACGCGGACACGTCGAACGTGTTCCAGCTCTACCAGGCCTTCGCCGATGCCGGGGAAGCCGAGGCGATGCGGCGCGAGTTCGGGCAGGGCATCGCCTGGGGCGAGGCCAAGCAGCGGCTGTTCGAGCGCATCGATTCGGAGATCGCGCCGGCACGCGAGCGCTACCAGGCGCTGATGGCCGACCCGGCGCGGATCGAGCGCCTGCTGCGCGACGGTGCGCAGCGGCTGCGCGACCGGTACGCGACGCCGCAGCTGCAGGAGCTGCGCGCGGCGGTGGGCCTGCGCGACCTGTCGCAGGCGCCGGGCGGGCGCCGCAAGGCCGCCTCGGCGGCGAAGACCGCGACGGCGCAGTTCAAGCAGTACCGCGAGGCCGACGGCCGCTACTACTTCAAGCTGGTCGACGGCGAGGGCCGGTTGCTGCTGCAGGGCGCGGGCCACGATTCGGCGCGCGAGGCCGGCCAGCTGATCGCACGGCTCAAGCAGGCCGCCGGCGACGGCCTGCGCCGCGCGGAGTCCGGTGCGCTGCACCTGGGCCAGGCGGTGGTCGGCGACCTGGCCGAGGGCGTGGCGGTGGACGAGGTCCTGGCGGCGCTGGCCGGCTTCGCCGAGGACGCGGCGTGAACCCGCAGGTCGAGTTCAACCTCGGGCTGATCCTGTTCCTGCCCTGGTTCGCGATCCTGGGGACCTTGTTCTGGGTCTTTCCGCGGCAGCCGCGCCATGCCTGGCGGCGGCTGTTCGACCTGGCCAGCCTCGCGCTGGCGGCGGCGGCGTTCGTGTGGTCGCTGCACTGGGCGCTGCGTTTCGCGGATCCGGCGCAAGGGCGCATGTGGGGGCAGATCCTGGCGACCTCGGTCGGCTATGGCGTGTTCCTCGCCGCGCTGCTGCTCGCGGTGCTGGTGCGGCGCCTGCTGTGGCGCGCCGGCCCGCGGCCGGCCTGACCGGCACGGCGCGAGCGGGATGGACCGGGTGCACGGCATCACCACCATCGACACCGGTTTCGGCGACCGGCCGGCGTTCTGCGCGGCCTATCTCGTCGTCGAGGCCGGGCGCGCCGCCTTCATCGACTGCGGCAGCAACGCGAGCGTGCCGCGCCTGCTGGCCGCGCTCGACGCGCTCGGCCTGCGCCGCGACGCGGTCGACTGGCTGATCCTCACCCACGTCCACCTGGATCATGCCGGCGGAGCCGGCCTGCTGATGCGCGAACTGCCGGAGGCGCGGCTGGTGATGCACCCGCGCGGCGCACCGCACATGGTCGATCCTTCGCGCCTGATCGCCGGCGCGACCGCGGTCTACGGCGAGGCCGGGTTCGCGCGCAGCTACGGCACGCTGCTGCCGGTGCCGCAGGCGCGCGTGGTGGAGGCGCCCGACGGCCACGTCGTCGACCTCGGTGGGCGGCCGCTGCTGTGCGCCGACACGCCCGGGCACGCGCGGCACCACATCGCGGTATGGGACGCCGCCAGCCGCGGCTGGTTCAGCGGCGACGTCTTCGGCCTGGCCTATCCCGAGCTCACCACGGCGCAGGGCGCGTTCGCGGTGCCGACGACCTCGCCGGTGCAGTTCGATCCCGACGAGATGCACGCCTCCGTGCAGCGGCTGCTGGCCAGCGATCCGGCGGCGGTGTACCTGACCCACTACGGACGCGTCGAGGGGGTGCAGCGGCTCGGCCGCGACCTGCTCGAGCAGGTCGACGCGATGGTCGCGCTGGCACGCGACTGCGACGGCGGCCCCGCACGCCACGCCAGGCTGGCCGAGGCGCTGACCGCGCTCTACGTCGAACGCGCGCGCCGCCACGGCGTGGCCGACGCGCAGGCGCGGGTGCCGGAACTGCTCGCGCTGGACATCGAGCTCAACGCGCAGGGCCTGGAGGTCTGGCTGGACCGGGCGAGGCGCTGAATCCGCGGCCTTCACCTGCCTCCGGATCCCGCGTCGCCGGCGGGATTCCAGGCTCGCCGCCCTCCGGATCGTCCCGGATTCGTCGCTCCCGCGCGGGCGGGGTTTTCAACGGACGCAGTCCGGTCGTCCCAAGGGCGTCCGGGCATCGAAGGCAAGGTCCATGGATCCCCGCCTGCGCGGGGATGATGACGGCCGAGAAGGATGGCGGCGGCCGAGAAGGACGACGACGGCCGAGAAGATTGTCGGTGGGATCAATCCCAGGTGTTGAGGTGCGGCCCGAACGGCTCGCGCTGCTGGCGTACCACGCAGAAGCGGTGCCCGCTGGGCGCTTCCATCACCCACCAGCGCTTGCGGAACTCGATCTTCCTGGCGCCCAGCTTCTCCAGCCGCTCGGCCTCGGCGTCGATGTCGTCGGCCTCGATGTCCAGGTGGATACGGCTCTCGTGGCCGACCTTCTGCAGCAGCAGGATCGGCTCATCGGCCCCGGTGTCCAGTTCGGCGTACCTGCCGTCGCCGTCCTGGTCGACGGTGGCGACGGGCTTGCCGAGCGCCTGGCTCCAGAACTCGGCGTGGGGCGCGAGGTCGTCGACGTTGCAGTCGAGGACGAAGGTGGAGAGGCGGCTGTGGTGGGGCATTGGGAGGCCGTGATTGGTGATTGGTGATTCGTGATTCGTGATTCGTGATTCGAAAAAGCGTGCGGGGGAGCGGTCGGGGCGGTGATCGGTGTTTGCTCTTGCGAATCACCAATCACCAATCACCAATCACCGCTCCAACGCCAGGTCGTCCAGCATCGCCTTGAGGAAGCGCGCCGCCTCGCCGCCGGTGCAGGCGCGGTGGTCGAAGGTCAGCGACAGCGGGATCACGCGGTGCGATTCGAAGCCGCCGATCACCGGGGTGATCTGGTGGCGGCCGCGGCCGGCGGCGACGATCGCCACGCACGGCGGCACCACCACGGGCGTCGCGTAGCGGCCGGCGAACATGCCGAAGTTGGACAGCGAGATCGTGTAGCCGGACAGCTCGGACGCCGGAATGCTGCGGTCCTCCACCTGTGCGCGCAGGCGGTTGACGCCCTCGCGCACGGCGCGCGGGTCGAGCACGTCCGCGTTGCGCAGCGCCGGCACGAACAGGCCGTCGTCGGTGTCGACCGCGATGCCGATGTCGACGTGCGGGTGCAGCGTGCGCACCAGCTTGTCGCCGTCGAACCAGGCGTTGAGCGCGGGCACGGCCCTGGCCGCGGCGCAGATCGCCCGGATCAGGCGCACGGTGACGTCGTTGCCAGGCGCCCAGGCGTGGATGTCGGCGTCGTCGCTGAGCGTGGTCGCCACCACCTTCGCGTGCGCGTCCGCCATCACGCGGGCCATGTTGCGACGCACGCCCTTGAGCTGCTCGGGCTGGCCGCTGGCGGAGACCGACGGCGGCTGGGTGCGCATGGGCCTGCCGGAGGCGGAGAGCTGGGTGCGCTGGGCGGCGTCGCGCGCGGGCGCGGGCGCGGGCTTCGCGGCTGAAGTCGCTCCCACGGCGGCCGCCGTGGCCGCCCCGGCCTTCGCCGAGCCGTCGGCCGCGGCCTGCTTGACGTCGGCCATGGTCACCACGCCGTCGGCGCCGCTGCCGCGCACGCGGGCGAGGTCGACGCCCAGCTTGCGCGCCATCGCGCGCACCGCCGGCACCGCCTTGATGCCGCCGACCGCGACCGCCTGCTCGCTGCGCACCGCGTCGGAACTCTGCATCGCGCCGACCACGGTGCCGCTGTCCTCGCGCAGCTCCTCGGTACGGGTGGTGTCGGTCTCGCTGATCTCGCCGCCCTCGTCGGAGGCGACCACGCGGTCGCCGTCGTCCGGCGCCGGGCTGCCCGCGCCGCGCGCCGGTGCGGGCGCCGAGGCGCCCGCGGCCGGACCGTGGTGGTGGCCGGTGTCCTGGCCCTCGGCGCGCTGCGGCGCGTTGGGGTCGAGCTCGAACTCGGCGAGCATGGTGCCGGTCACGATCACGTCGCCGGCGCCGCCGGCGAGCCTGAGCACCTTGCCCGAGACCGGCGAGGGCACGTCGACCACCGCCTTGGCGGTTTCCATCGAGACCAGGTTCTCGTCGAGGCGGATGCTGTCGCCTTCCTTGACGTACCACTCGACGATGGTCGCGTCCGGCAGGCCTTCGCCGAGGTCGGGTAGCAGGAATTGCTTGGTGGTCATGTTCCGTTCTTCCGTAGGGCGGGTCTCGGCCCGCCGTGGTGTGTCGGTAGTCGCGGTGGAGGCGCTGCGCGCTGGGGCCGATGGCGGGACCGGGCCGCGCCCTACGACGCGGCGATCGTGCGCTTCGCCGCGGCCACGATCTTGTCCACGCTCGGCAGGTACTTCATCTCCAGCCGGAACAGCGGGATGTGGGTGTCGTAGCCGGTGACGCGCTCGACCGGCGCCAGCAGGTCGTACATCGATTCCCCGGCCAGGCGCGCGGCGATCTCGGCGCCGAAGCCGGCGGTCTTGGGCGCTTCGTGCACGATCACGCAGCGGCCGGTCTTCGACACCGACTCGGCGATGGTGGCGAAGTCCAGCGGGCGCAGCGTGGCGACGTCGACGACCTCGGCGCTGATGCCCTCGCCGGCGAGCTTGTCGGCGGCCTCCAGGGTTTCCTTGACCTGCGAGCCCCAGGTGACCAGGGTGACGTCGCTGCCGTCGCGCAGCACGTAGCACACGTCCAGCGGCAGCGCCTCGCCGTCGTCGGCCACCACTTCCTTGTACTGGCGGTAGATCCGCTTGGGCTCCATGAAGATCACCGGGTCCGGGTCGCGGATCGCCGCCAGCAGCAGGCCGTAGGCGCGCTGCGGCGAGGACGGCAGCACCACGCGCAGGCCCGGCACGTTGGTGAAGATCGCCTCGTTGGCCTCGCTGTGGTGCTCGGGCGCGCGGATGCCGCCGCCCCACGGCACGCGCAGCACCATCGGGCAGTGCATGCGCCCGCGGGTGCGGTAGCGGAAGCGCGCGGCGTGGCAGATGACGTGGTCGACCATCGGGTAGACGAAGCCGTCGAACTGCGCCTCGGCCACCGGCTTCATGCCCTGCGTGGCCATGCCGACGGTGAGGCCGGCGATGGTGGTCTCGTCGAGCGGGGTGTCGAGCACGCGCTGCGGCCCGAACTCCGCCTGCAGCCCGGCGGTGGCGCGGAACACGCCGCCGTTCACGCCCACGTCCTCGCCCAGCACCACCACCGACTCGTCGTGGCGCATCTCGTAGGCGAGCGCCTGGGTGATGGCCTCGATCAGGGTGATCGCCTTGGGTTCGCTGCTTGCCGCGGTCGCGGCCTGCTTCGCCGCGCTCATGCCCGCTTCTCCTGCGCGATGGCGGCGGCCCGTTGCTCCAGCAGGTCGGGCGGCGGATCGGCATAGAGGTAGTCGAACATCGCCTCGACCGCCTGCACCGGCGTCTCGAGGTAGGCGTTGAGCTCCACGTCGACGGCCTTGGCGCATTCCTCGGCCCAGGCCTTCTCCTGGTCCTCGTCCCACAGCTTCTGCGCGACGAGGTACTTGCGCAGGCGCAGCATCGGCTCGCGGGTCCAGGCGTCCTTGACCTCGCCCTCGCCGCGGTAGCGGCGGGCGTCGTCGGCGGTGGTGTGGTCGTGCAGGCGGTAGGTGAGGAACTCGATCACGCTGCCGCCTTCGCCCTTGCGCGCGCGCTCGATGGCGCGGCGCATGCCCTCGAGCACGGCGACCAGGTCGTTGCCGTCCACCTGCAGGCAGTACAGGCCGCCGGCCAGGCCCTTCTGCGCCAGCGTCTTCGCGCCGGTCTGCGCGTTGCGCGGCACCGAGATCGCCCAGCCGTTGTTGATGATGCATTGCACGAACGGCAGCGCGTAGGCGCCGGCCGAGTTGATCGCGGCGTAGGTGTCGGTCTTGGACGAGCCGCCGTCGCCGCAAGCCGTCACCGCCACGCGCTTCTCGCCGCGCAGCTTGAACGCCAGCGCCGCGCCGGCGGCGTGCAGGCACTGGGTCGCGATCGGCACGCACCAGGAATAGTCGTGCTTCGGGCCGGAGAAGTCGTTGCCGCGCTCGTCGCCGCCCCAGTACAGCAGCACCTCGCGCGGCTTGACCCCGCGCATGAACTGCGCGCCGTACTCGCGGTAGCTGGGCGCGAACACGTCGTCGGGCTCCATCGACGCGCCGATGCCCACGTGCGTGGCCTCGTGGCCCAGGCACGAGGCGTAGGTGCCCAGCTTGCCGGTGCGCTGCAGCGCGATGGCCTTGGTGTCGAAGGTGCGCACGTACAGCATCTGCTTGAACAGCGGCAGCAGCGCCTTGGCGTCCTTCACCGCCGGCGGCAGCTTGCCGGAGAGCTTGCCGTCGGGATCGAGGTATTGCAGGTATTCGATTTCGAATGTCGCGGCGATGGTCATCGCGGGCTGGTCCTTTCTCTTCGTCTTGTCTGCGAGGGCGCTCCGGGCCGCGCGCGCCGTCGGCGCGCGGTGCGGCAACCGGACTGGCCGGGCGGCGCCGCCGGCCCGGCTCCGCGCCGCCGGACGGCGTCGTCCGGCGGGCAAGTCCGACGATGATACCCGCTGGCGGCGGAACGACCGTTGCGCGTTGCGGCACGGACGCCGGCGTATGGGCGTTCGGCCCGCCCTTTTGGGGGAGCCCTTGCGCAAGCAAAGGTTTTGTGGGAGCGACGGAAGTCGCGACGCTCTGCCGGCAAGAGCCGTCGCGAC
>JAYRKR010000028.1:25106-36154 GCA_041905645.1 Luteimonas sp. | reverse complement strand
TGGGCGCCGCGATCGGCGCCCACCTGCGGGGCGACGGCCCCTGCCCGGTGCGGGTTGCGGAAGCGGCGGCGCCGCGCTTCCGCGCCAAGCGCGCGCTGCGCTGGCTGTTCGACCACGCGCAGATGGACTGGCCGTTCGACCTCTGGCTGGACACCCCGCCGCTGCGCTGGGCGGCGCGGCAGGTGTATTTCCGCAGGCGGGCCACCGCGCCGAAGCCCCTTCCTCCCCTGTAGGAGCGACGGAAGTCGCGACCGGGATCCGGGCTGCGCCCGGATATCGCGACTTCCGTCGCTCCTACAAAGGCGGCAAACAAAAGGGGCAAAGCTTTCGCTACGACAGCGTGAACCGGTCGCCGTCGAGCATGGCCGGGAAGCGCTCGCGGTGGGCCAGCAGCTCGGCGGCGGGCAGCGTGGTGGTGGTCACCACCTCTTCGTCGCTGCACTCGCTCAGCGGGTGGCCGAGGAAGTCGATGACCGCGCTGTCGCCCGAGTAGTGCAGGCCGTTGCCGTCGGTGCCGACGCGGTTGAGGCCGGCGACGAAGCACAGGTTCTCGATCGCGCGCGCGCGCAGCAGCGTCTTCCAGGCGTAGGCGCGCGCCGACGGCCAGTTGGCGACGTACAGCTGCAGGTCGAAATCGAGCGCGTCGCGACGCTCGACGTCGTAGCGGTTGCGCGCGAACACGGGGAAACGCAGGTCGTAGCAGACCAGCGGGTTGATCCGCCAGCCCTTCCACTCCACCACCAGCCGCTCGCGCCCGGCCGAATAGCGCTCGTGCTCGCGCGCGTAGCGGAACAGGTGGCGCTTGTCGTAATGCCGCACCTCGCCGTCCGGCGTGACCCAGAGCATGCGGTTGAACACGCCCGGCCCCTCCTCCGACCGCGCGCGCAGCTGCAGGCTGCCCGCTACCGCCGCGCCCAGCCGCGCCGCCTGCTCGCGCATCCACCCGACGGTCGCGCCGTCCATGGTCTCGGCCCGGTCGATCGCCTCGTTGCTGAAGCCGCTGGTGAAGGTTTCCGGCAGCAGCACGACGTCGGTGGTGCCGTGCAGCGGGGCCATCAGCGCGCCGTAGTAGTCGCGGTTGCCGGCCGGGTCGTGCCAGCGGGTGGCGCCTTGCACGAGGGAGATGCGGAGGTCCTGCATGAGTGGGGCCGTGATTGGTGATTGGTGATTGGTGATTGGACTATTGGTTCGGTGATCTTAGGACGGAAGCTGTGCAGCTGTCGCTCTTTCGAATCACGAATTGCGAATCACGAATCACAGCCTTCCCAGCCGCTCGATCGCCGCGTCCAGCGTCGCCTCGTTCTTGGCGAAGCACAGCCGCGCCAGCCGCTGCCCGGCCGGGGGCGCCTCGTAGAACGGCGACAGCGGGATCGCCGCCACGCCCTTCTCCGTCGTCAGCCAGCGGCAGAACGCGAGGTCGTCGAGATCGCTCACTGCCGAGTAGTCCACCAGCTGGAAATAGCCGCCCGGCACCGGCAGCGGCCTGAGCCTGGTGCCGAGCAGCTGTTCGCGGAAACGGTCGCGCTTGGCCTGGTAGAACGCGCCCAGCCGCTCGTAGTGCTCCGGCTCCGCCTCCAGCATCGCCGCGAAGGCGTGCTGCGCCGGCGCGAAGGTGCAGAACACGTTGTACTGGTGGACCTTGCGGAACTCGGCCGACAGCGCCGGCGGCGCGATGCAGTAGCCGACCTTCCAGCCGGTGCAGTGGTAGGTCTTGCCGAAGCTGGAGATCACGAACGCGCGCTCGCGCAGCTCCGGATGGCGCAGCGCCGACTCGTGGCGCGCACTGTCAAAGACGATGTGCTCGTAGACCTCGTCCGAGAGCAGGAAGATGCCGGTCTCGCGCAGCAGCCCGGCGACCGTTTCCATGTCCTCAGCCGACAGCATCGCCCCGGAGGGGTTGTGCGGGCTGTTGATCATCAGCATCCGCGTCTTCGGCGAGATCGCGTCCTTCACCCGCTGCCAGTCGGGCGCGAAGGTGGCCGGGTCCAGCGGCACGTGCACGGCGCGCGCGCCGGCCAGGTCGATCGCCGGCTCGTAGCAGTCGTAGGCCGGGTCGAGCACGATCACCTCGTCGCCGGCGCGGACCACCGCGTGGATGGCGTTGAAGATCGCCTCGGTGGCGCCGCTGGTCACGGTGACCTCGGCGTCGGCGTCCGGGAGGTGCCCGTAGACGCGCCCGGTCTTGGCGGCGATGGCCCGCCGCAGCGACGGCACGCCGGTCATGGGCGCGTACTGGTTGTGGCCCTCGCGCATCGCCCGGTCGAGCTCGGCCACCAGGCGCTGCGGCACCTCGAAGTCGGGAAAGCCCTGCCCGAGGTTCACGGCGCCGTGCTCCACGGCCAGCTGCGACATGGTGGTGAAGATCGTCGTGCCGACCTTCGGCAGCTTGGTTTCGAGGTGCGGCATGCGTCGGTCCGTCCGGGAGTCGCGGGATGGTCCGCGGAAGTTTACGGAGGCCGGCGTTTCGGTTAAACCTTGGCGATGACGCTCCAGCCCCCGATTGCCGGCCACGCGCCGATCGCCGAACTCGTCCATGCCTACCTCGCCGCCGACTACCGCTGGCAGCACGGCGGCGACTGGCACGACCTGCGCGTCGGGCTGCCGGCGCCGGCCGTGGAGCTGCTCCATCCGGAGATGGACACCTTCGGCCTGCTCTCGGCTTGGAACCCGCATTCGGTCGCGCAGACCGAGATCGCCAACCGCACCGCCGACCGCATGCTGCAGGAAGCGCTGGCCGCCACCGGGCTGCCGTTCTGCGCGGCGTTCGCATCGGCGCCCAACCGCAGCTGGCGGGAACCGAGCTGGGTGGTGATGGGGTTTTCCGTCGGCCATTTCGACGCGCTTTCGCGGCGGTACGGCCAGCTCGGGACGCTGTGGTGGACGCGCGGCAGGCCGGTGCGCCTGCGCGTGGACGCCGTGCGGCCGGACGATTTCGAAGACGACGTGGACGTCGACTGGCTGCGCCCGCCGGACGCCACCGGCTGAGCGGCGCGTCGTCCGGGCTTTGTCGCCCCGGCGCGAACCGTTAGCATGCGGGCGCCGCCGCGGATCGCGGGCAGGCTTCCGTCCCGCTCCCGCCCGCCATGCCGCCCTCGCCCGCCCTGCTCGACGTCCAAGGCCTGCGCTTCGCGCGCAACGAGGCCATCGTGTTCGGGCCGGTCGACTTCGCGGTGTCGGAGGGCGAGGCCCTGCTGGTCCAGGGCGACAACGGCGCCGGCAAGACCACGCTGCTGCGGGTGCTGGCGGGCCTGCTGCCCGCCGATGCCGGCACGGTCCGCATCCACGGCCGGCCGACGAGCGCGTCGGCACGCGCCTCGACGCTCGCCTACCTGGGCCACCTGCCGGCGTTCAAGGCCGACCTCAGCGCGCTGGAGAACCTCGAGTTCCTGTGCGGCCTGCACGGCCGCCGCGGCACGCAGTCGCCGGAAGGCGCGATGGCGGTCGTCGGCCTGGCCGGCCACGAGGACGCGCTGGCGCGGCAGCTGTCGGCAGGCCAGAAGAAGCGGCTGTCGCTGGCACGCCTGTGGCTCTCGCCGGCCCCCTTGTGGCTGCTCGACGAGCCCTACGCCAACCTCGACCTGGGCGGCATCGGGCTGGTCAACCGCATGGTGCAGGCGCACCTGCGCGAAGGCGGCGCGGCGCTGGTGACCACCCACGGCGCCTACGCGGCGCCGCCGGTGCGCACGCGGCTGCTGGCATTGGGCGGGGGCGCGCGCTCCGGCGACGACGCATCGGCATCGTCGGCGGTCCCGGGCGTGCCGAAGGCGGTGGAGTAGCGCCATGACCGACACCCCGGGCCTCGTCGGCGCCGCTCGCGCGCTGGTCGTGCGCGACCTGCGCCTGCTCTGGCGCCGTCGCGGCGATGCGCTGCAGCCGGCACTGCTCGCGCTGCTGGTGGTGGTGCTGTTCGCGCTGGCGCTGGGCAGCGAAGCGCGGATGCTGGCGACGGTGGCCGCCGGCGTGCTGTGGGTGGCGGTGCTGCTCTCGGGCCTGCTGGCGCTGGACACGCTGTTCCGCGGCGACGCCGACGACGGCTCGCTGGAGCAATGGATGCTGGCGCCGGTGCCGCTGGCCTGGCTGGTGCTGGTGCGCACGCTCACGCACTGGGCGACCACCGCGCTGCCGCTGGTGGTGGCCGCGCCGGTGCTGGCCGAGCTGCTGCACCTGCCGCACGCGCAGCTGCCGGTGCTGATGGCCTCGCTGCTGCTGGGCACGCCGCTGCTGAGCCTGCTCGGCGCGGTGGTGGCCGCGCTGACCGTGGGCATGCGCCGCTCCGGCATCCTGGTCGCGCTGCTGGCCCTGCCCCTGTACGTGCCGGTGCTGGTGTTCTCCGCCGGCAGCGTCGCGGCCAGCGCGCAGGGCTTCGATCCCGCCGGCGGCCTGCTCTACCTCGCCGCCGGGCTGGCGCTGGCGCTGGTGCTGGCGCCGCTGGCCACCGCGGCGGCGCTGCGGATCGCGCACGCCTGACGCGGGCGGGGAGCGGCCGCTTGCGCTGGATCAAGGCGCCCGGGCGAGTCCGGCCCGATGATGCCGCCAGCCCGGCCGGCACGGCCGCCGGGCGACGCACGCGGCGACGGGCCGCAAACGTAATTGTTGTTATCTTAGGCCCGGCGCATCCCCACCATCCGACCCGGAGGTTCCCATGATCCGCAAAGTCCTGATCGCCCTGGCGCTGTCCGCGCTGGCGCCCGCCGCGTTCGCGGCCACCTGCTCGGCCAACGTCGAGGGCAACGACGCGATGAAGTACAACGTCGCCAACATCGACATCAGCAAGAGCTGCAAGACCTTCACCATCAACCTCAAGCACGCCGGGAAGATGGCCAAGAACGTCATGGGCCACAACATCGTGATCGCCAAGACCGCCGACATGTCCGGCATCGACGCCGACGGGATCAAGGCCGGCCTGGCCAGCGACTACGTCAAGGCCGGCGATGCGCGCGTGGTCGCGCACAGCAAGGTCGTCGGCGGCGGCGAGAGCACGACGGTGAGCGTCCCGGTGGCCAAGCTGGCCAGCGGCGGCCCGTATTCGTTCTTCTGCAGCTTCCCCGGCCATTCGGCGCTGATGAAGGGCACGATCACGCTGGTTCCCTGACCGCCTGCGGCCCCGCGCACCGCAAGGGCCGCGGCCCCTGTGCGCGGGCGCCCTGGATGCCGGCGTGCCCGCGCGGCGGGCGACTGGTATCCTTGCCCGCCGCCTCAGCCGGCCGCGGCGCGACCGCCGCCGGCGGTCGCCTCGCGACGACGGCCGGCAGGAGGCCCGGCTGCCCGCCGGGCCACGCTTCGAGTCGACCGCCCCGCATGAAACACCCCGCATGAATCGGTTGTACCGCTGGTTCCACCAACTCGGTTCGCCGCCCTACTTCGACCGGTTCGCCGCCCGCTGGGCGCCGTGGGCCTACGGCGCCGGGCTGCTGGCGATGGCGTGGGGCGCATGGCAGGGCCTGTTCGTGGCGCCCGCCGACTACCAGCAGGGCGACAGCTTCCGCATCCTCTACATCCACGTGCCCAGCGCGTGGATGAGCCTGGCGGTGTTCGCGTTGATGGCGGCGTACGCGGCGATCGCGCTGGTGTGGCGGATCAAGCTCTGCGAGATCCTGGCGATGGCGTGCGCGCCCGCGGGCGCGGCGTTCACCGCGGTCACGCTCGCCACCGGCTCGATCTGGGGCAAGCCGATGTGGGGCACCTGGTGGGACTGGGATCCGCGCCTGACCAGCGAGCTGGTGCTGCTGTTCCTGTACCTGGGCGTGATCGGCCTGTACCACGCGATCGACGACCGCCGCGCCGCCGCGCGCGCCGCCGGCCTGCTCGCCGTCGTCGGCGTGGTGCTGCTGCCGGTGATCCGCTATTCCGTCGACTGGTGGAACTCGCTGCACCAGGGGCAGACGATCAGCCTGATGGGCCGGTCGAAGATGGACCCCAGCATGCTGCCGCCGCTGTGGGCGATGGTGATCGGCACCCACCTGTGGTTCGTGGGCTCGCTGCTGGCGCGCGCGCGCGCCGACAACCTCTGGCGCGAGGGCGGCAAGGACTGGGTGCGCAGGCTCGGCGAGGCGGCGCGATGAGCTACGCGGGCTACGTCGCCGCCGCCTACCTGGTGTTCGCCGCGATGCTGCTGTGGGACTACCTCGCCCCGCGCCTGCGCGTGCGCCAGCTGCTGCGCGGCGCGCGCCGGCAGGCGGCGCGCCGCGCCGCGGCGACCTCGAACGATCCTTCCGGGGAGCTGCCGCGATGAATCCCGTCCGCAAGCGCCGGCTCTGGATGGTCCTCGCGGCGCTGGTCGCCGCCGCCGTGGCGGCGTCGCTGGTGGTGCTGGCGCTGCAGCGCAACGTCGCCTACCTCTACACGCCCGCGGAGGTGCTCGACGGCCGCGCCGGCGACGCGGTCGCCTCCGGCCAGGCCAGGTTCCGGCTGGGCGGGATGGTGGCCGAGCATTCGTTCGCGCGCGCCGAGGGCTCGATGGAGGCGCATTTCCGCGTCACCGACGGCGACGCGCAGCTGCCGGTGAGCTACACCGGCATCCTTCCCGACCTGTTCCGCGAGAACCAGGCGGTGGTCGCCACCGGCCGCATGCGGGGCGGCACCTTCGTCGCCGAGCAGGTGCTGGCCAAGCACGACGAAACCTACGTGCCCAAGGAAGTGGCCGACAAGATGGGCCTGGCGCACCAGAAGCACGGCGTGCAGACGCCGGCCGATGCGCCGGCGGGGACGTCGCCTTGAACCGGAACGCCGTCATTCCCGCAACCGCCGCCGCTCCTGCAACCGTCGTCGTTCCCGCGAAGGCGGGAATCCATGGACCTTTGCCGCAGCCGTTGCGAGTTCTCCGGAAGGCTGAATTTTCAGATCGGTTCGTCTTCGAGGTTGGGGCTCGCCTCTCCCAAGCGCATGGAGGAGAGCAACGTCCATGGATTCCCGCCTTCGCGGGAATGACGAGGTCCGGATCCCGTGCTGCCTGAGCTCGGACAGGTCGCGCTGGTCCTGGCGCTGCTGGTCGCGTTGCTGCAGGCGGCGCTGCCGCTGGTCGGCGCGCAGCGCGGCAATGCCGCGTGGATGGCGGTGGCGCGGCCGGCTGCGTTCGCGCAGCTGCTGCTGGTGCTGGGCGCGTTCGTCGCGCTGACCGTGTCGTTCGTGATGCAGGACTTCTCGGTGCGCTACGTCGCCGAGAACTCCAACTCGCTGCTGCCGCTGGTGTACCGCTACACGGCGGTCTGGGGCGCGCACGAGGGCTCGCAGCTGCTGTGGGCGCTGATCCTCGCCGGCTGGACCGCCGCGGTGGCGGAATTCTCGCGCCGGCTGCCGGACCAGGTGGTGGCGCGCGTGCTGGGCGTGATGGGGCTGGTGAGCGTCGGCTTCCTGTCGTTCCTGATCTTCACCTCGAATCCGTTCGCGAGGCTGCTGCCTGCGGTGGCCGAAGGCCGCGACCTCAACCCGCTGCTGCAGGACCCGGGCATGATCGCGCACCCGCCGGTGCTGTACCTGGGCTACGTGGGCTTCGTGGTGCCGTTCGCGTTCGCGGTGGCGGCGCTGCTCGACGGGCGACTGGACGCGCGCTGGCTGCGCTGGACGCGGCCGTGGACCAACGTGGCCTGGGGCTTCCTGACCTGCGGCATCGCGATCGGCTCGTGGTGGGCGTATTACGAGCTGGGCTGGGGCGGCTGGTGGTTCTGGGACCCGGTGGAGAACGCCAGCTTCATGCCCTGGCTGGCCGGCGCGGCGCTGCTGCATTCGCAGGCGGCGACCGAGAAGCGCGGCAGCTTCCGCGGCTGGACGGTGCTGCTCGCGATCGCCGCGTTCTCGCTCTCGCTGCTGGGCACGTTCCTGGTGCGCTCGGGCGTGCTGACCAGCGTGCACGCCTTCGCCGCCGATCCCGCGCGCGGGCTGTTCATCCTCATCTTCCTGGCGATCGTCATCGGCGGCTCGCTGCTGCTGTACGCGCTGCGCGCGCCGCGCTTCGAGGAAGGCGCGCCGTTCGCCGCCAGCTCGCGCGAGACCCTGCTGCTGGCCAACAACCTGCTGCTGGCGTCGGCCTGCGGGATGGTGCTGCTGGGCACGCTGTACCCGCTGCTGGCCGACGCGCTGGAGCTGGGCAAGATCTCGGTCGGGCCGCCCTACTTCGGCTTCCTGTTCGTGCTGCTGATGGCGCCGCTGGTGCTGCTGCTGCCGTTCGGGCCGCTGACGAAGTGGCAGCGCGAGGCCGCGTCGAAGCCGCTGGCGATGCTGGCGCCCTGGCTGGCGCTGGCGCTGGCGCTGGGCGTGGTCGCCTATTTCCTCGCGCCGCAGGGCCCCTGGAAGACCGCGGCGGGCATCGCCGCCTCCGCGTGGGTGGCGCTGGGGACCGCGCGCTTCGCCTGGACCCGCCTGCGCGGCAACGGCCGGCGCTTCACCGCGGAGATGCTGGGCATGGTGCTGGCGCACTGCGGCATCGCGGTGTTCCTGGTCGGCGCGCTGCTGGTCGAGGCGCAGCAGTCGCAGCGCGAGCTGGCGATGAAGCCGGGCCAGACCGTCGAGCTGGGCGGGTACGCGTTCCGCTTCGAGGGCGTCGACGAGGTGCAGGGCCCCAACTACCTCTCCGACCGCGGCCACGTGCAGGTCTCGCGCGACGGCCGGCCGCTGGTGCTGCTGCATCCGGAAAAGCGCGCCTACGCCAGCGGCGGGCAGGTGATGACCGAGGCCGGCATCCACCCGGGCGTGTTCGCCGACGTCTACGTCGCGCTCGGCGAGCCGCTGGGCGCGGCCGGCGATCCGAACCGCGCCGCCGGGGCCTGGGCGGTGCGCGTGCACGTCAAGCCGTTCGTGCGCTGGATCTGGCTGGGCGCGGCGCTGATGGCGCTGGGCGGCTTCGTCGCCGCCACCGACCGCCGATTCCGCCCGCGGCCCGCGCCGGCAGGCGCCGCCGGGGAGGCCGCATGAACGCCCCCGCGGGCAGCCGTGGCGGCCTGCGCATCGGCGTCATCGTCGGCGCGCTGTGCTTCGTGGCCTTCCTCGCGCTGATGTTCTACGGCGTGCGCCAGTCCGGCCGCGCCGACCGCGAAGCCCTGCCCTCGCCGCTGATCGGCAAGCCGGCGCCGGAATTCTCGCTGCCGCTGCTGCACGAGCCCGGCCGCATGGTGTCCTCGAAGGACCTCGCCGGCGCGCCCTACGTGCTCAACGTCTGGGGCAGCTGGTGCCCGGAATGCCGCGTCGAGCATCCGGTGCTGACCCGCTTCGCGCTGACCAAGCGCGTGCGCGTGGTCGGCTACGACCTCAAGGACGAGCCCGAGGACGCGCTGCGCTGGCTGGAGCAGTTCGGCAATCCCTACATGCTGGTGCTGGCCGACCGCGACGGCCGCGCGGCGATCGACTGGGGCATCTACGGCGCGCCCGAGACCTTCCTGGTCGACGCCAAGGGCATCGTGCGCTGGAAGCACGTCGGCGCGCTCGACGACGACTTGATCGATGGCGAGCTGGTGCCGATGCTCGAACGCATCGAGGCGGGCCGGTGAGCCGCGCCGTCGCATGGCTGTCCGCCTGCGCGCTGGCGTTCGCGCTGCTGCTGCCGGCGGCGCGGCCCGCGCAGGCGCAGGCCGCCAGCGATCCGGCGCCGCTGCGGTTCCGCGACGACGCCGAGGAGGCGCGCTTCCAGGCGCTCACCCACGAGCTGCGCTGCGTGATGTGCCAGAACCAGTCGCTGGCCGATTCCAACGCGCAGATCGCCCACGACCTGCGCCGCGAGGTGCTGGACCTGATGCGCCAGGGCAAGTCGGACGACGAGATCGTCGCCTTCCTGGTGCAGCGCTACGGCGAGTTCGTGCGCTACAAGCCGGCGATGGAGCCGTCGACCTGGCTGCTGTGGTTCGGGCCGGCTTTGCTGCTGCTGGGCGGCGGCGTGGTCGTCGCGCGGATCGTGCGGGCGCGCGGCAGGCAGGGCGTGCCGGCGCCCGACGACGGGCAGGAGTGGTGATGGCCGTGTTCGTGGCGATCGCCGCCGCGCTGTCGGTGGCCGTGTTCGCGCTGGTGTTGTGGCCGCTGTGGCGCGCCTCGCGCGGCGCGACGATCGCCGCCGTGGTGGCGCTGTGCGCGATCGCGCTGGCCACCTACCGCCTGGTCGGCACGCCGGTGGCGATCGACCAGCCGGCGGCGCAGGCGACCCCGCGCTCGATGGAAGAGGCGGTCGCGCAGCTGGAAGCGGAAATGCGGCGCAACCCGGGACGCGCCGACGGCTGGCAGCTGCTGGCGCGCTCGTACGAGATGCTCGACCGCCGCGCCGAGGCGCGCGACGCCTACGCGCGCGCGCTCGCGATCACCCCCGACGATCCCGACCTGCTGGTGCAGGCGGCGCAGGCGCGGCTGTTCGCCGACCCCGGCAAGCGCCTCGATGGAAAGGCGGTGGTGATGCTCGAGCACGCCCTCGAATTGCAGCCGCAGCACCAGCGCGCGCGCTGGTTCCTCGGCGTGTCGCAGCGACAGGAAGGCCGTGCGGCGGACGCCGCCGCGACCTGGGAACCGCTGCTGGCCCAGGTCGATGCCGCCACCGCCGCCACCCTGCGCGTGCAGATCGACGCGGCGCGCAAGGACGCCGGCCTCGCGCCGCTGCCGCCGCCACCGGCGGCGCAGCCGGCCGCCGCCGGCGCGACGGATGCGGCGCGCGCGCTCGCGGTGAAGGTCTCGCTCGACCCCGCCTTCGCCGCGCGCGCGCGGCTGCGCGGCGATGCCAGCGTGTTCGTCATCGCCCGCGCGCCGGGCGGCCCGCCGATGCCGGTGGCGGTGGAGAAGCATTCGCTGCAGGAGCTGCCGTTCATCGCGACGCTCGACGACGGCGACAGCCCGATGCCGACCCAGAAGCTGTCCGCGCTGGGCGAGGTCGAGGTCTTCGCGCGGCTGTCGGCCAGCGGCCAGGCGGTGCGGCAGGAGGGCGACGTCGACTCGAAGCCTGTGCGCGTGAAGCTGCCGGCGAAGACGCCGGTCGAGCTGGTGATCGGCGCGCAATAGGTGCAGCCTGCAATCCCTGTGGGAGCGGGGGGGGGGGCGCGGGGCGTGTGTGACACCCCCCCCCAAGGAAACAAGACCCGCGG
>JAYRKR010000028.1:18506-25096 GCA_041905645.1 Luteimonas sp. | reverse complement strand
AGCTCTTGTTGATCCCAGCCGACGATGGAAAGAGCTCGCGGCTGAAGCCGCTCCCACAGGCGATTCCTGCGGCCGCAACGAAGGCGTCCGGGAGTGCCGGCCCGCTACACTTGCCGGCATGACCGAATTCATCCCGCCCGGCACGCGCTGGGTCGACCTGCCCTCGCCCTTCCCGATGAAGCGCGGCGGCGCGCTGCACGGCGCGCGCATCGCGTTCGAGACCTGGGGCACGCAGGACGCGGCGCGCGGCAACACCATCCTCATCCTCACCGGGCTGTCGCCCGACGCGCACGCCGCCGCCAGCGAAGCCAATCCCGCGCCGGGCTGGTGGGAAGCGATGCTGGGCCCCGGCAAGCCGATCGACACCGACCGCTGGCACGTGGTCTGCGTGAACTCGCTGGGCAGCTGCAAGGGCTCGACCGGGCCGGCGTCGCTCGACCCCGCCACCGGCGCGCCGTACCGGCTGGCGTTCCCCGAGCTGTCGATCGAGGACGGCGCCGAGGCCGCGCTCGCGGTGCTGCGCGCGCTGGGCATCGAGCGCCTGGCCTGCGTGATCGGCAACTCGATGGGCGGCATGACCGCGCTGGCGCTGCTCGCCCGCCACCCCGGCATCGCCCGGGCGCACGTCAACATCTCCGGCGCCGCGCGCGCGCTGCCGTTCTCGATCGCGATCCGCTCGCTGCAGCGCGAGGCGATCCGCCTGGACCCGAACTGGAACGAGGGCGACTACGACGAGGCCCGCTACCCCGAAAGCGGCATGCGCATGGCGCGCAAGCTGGGCGTGATCACCTACCGTTCGGCGCTGGAATGGGACGGCCGCTTCGGCCGCGTCCGGCTGGACTCGGACCGGCGCGACGGCGAGGACCCGTTCGGGCTGGAGTTCGAGGTCGAGAGCTACCTCGAGGGCCACGCGCGCCGGTTCGTGCGCAACTTCGATCCCAACTGCTACCTGTACCTGAGCCGCTCGATGGACTGGTACGACATCGGCGAGTCCTGCGGCGGCACCACCGACCAGGGCCTGGCGCGGATCCGGGTCGAACGGGCGCTGGCGATCGGCGTGCACACCGACATCCTGTTCCCGCTGCAGCAGCAGCAGCAGATCGCCGACGGCCTGCGCGCCGGCGGCGCCGACGCTCGCTTCCTGCCGCTGGAGTCGCCGCAGGGGCACGACGCCTTCCTGGTCGACTTCGAACGCTTCGGCCCCGCCCTCTCCGGCTTCCTGGCCTCCCTGTAGGAGCGCCCCCTGGGCGCGATCGCTTTCGCGACGCAAGCCGGATCGCGCCCAGGGGGCACTCCTACGGCGGCTCCCGGGTCGCCGGCCCGCGCCCGCGCTAGAATGGCCCGCATGAACGCCGCCGCCCTGCCCGACCTCGATTTCCCCGGCCACGACAAGCTCGTCGCCGCCATCGATGCCGCCGTCTCGCGGGGCGACGAACACGCGGTCACCGCGGCGCTGCGCAACAGCATGTGCGCGCTGATCCGCGATCGCGGGGTGAAGCTGCCCGACTGCGTGTTCGAGCCGATCGCCGACCACTACGCACGCCGCGAGCTCTATCGCAGCCCGGACCACGGCTACAGCGTCGTCGCGATGACCTGGGCGCCCGGCCAGGGCACGCCGATCCACGACCACTGCGGCCTGTGGTGCGTCGAGGGCGTCTGGGACGGCGAGCTGGAGATCACCCAGTATGAGCTGCTCGAGCGCGAAGGCGAGCGCTTCCGCTTCCGCGCCGCCGGCGGCATGCACGCTGGCCCCGGCAGCGCCGGCAGCCTGATCCCGCCGCACGAGTACCACACCATCCAGAACGCCAGCGCCGACGCGGTCGCGATCTCGCTGCACATCTACAAGGCGCCGATGGAGTGCTGCTCGAAGTTCCAGCCGCAGGCGGGCGAGTGGTTCCTGCGCACGGACAGCGCATTGCGGACCGACGCCGCGGCCTGACCGCAGCCCCCCGCCGCGCGGGCGCCGCGCCCGCCGGCCACCCCTGCAATCCCCGGTGTCCGACATGTCCAAGCCCATCGCCACGCCGCCTTCCCCCGCCAAGCGGGCGCAGGTGCCGTTCCGGCAGCGCCCGGAGGTCGAACTGTGCCGGCGCGGCGAACTGCGGATCGAGCGCTTCATCGACGCGGCCACCGACGCCTTCATCGAGAAGGGCTACCGGCGCGCGTCGCTGAGCGAGATCGTCGCCCGCGCAGGCGGCTCGATGTCCACCCTCTACCGCGTGTTCGGCGACAAGGAAGGCCTGGCGCACGCGATCATCGAGCGCCACCTGGCCACCGTGACCGCGCGCCTCCAGGACCTGAGCCTGTCGGGGCTGCCGCCGGAGGCGGCGCTGCGCCAGGTCGGCGAGAGCCTGATCGAGGCGATCCTCAGCCGCGAATCGCTGCTGGTGCACCGCATCGTGATCGGCGAGGGCAAGGACTTCCCGGACCTGCGCGACTGGTTCTTCGACAACGCGGTGCTGCCCGCGCAGGCCATCCTCACCGAGTACCTCGAGCAGGAAATCAAGGCCGGCCGGCTCGCGCTGCACGCGCCGGCCGTGGCCTCGAGCCAGTTCTTCATGATGATCTTCGGCGAGATGATGATCCGCGTGGCCTGCGGCAACCTGTCCAACCCGGACCCGGAAGCCGCGCGGGCCGAGGCGCGCGCGGCCATCGACCTGTTCCTGCACGGCGCGCTGCCCCGCTGATCCGCCGCCAGCTGGCGCCGGCCCCGGCTTGACGGCGGCTGAACCGGCGTGCGAGTCTGCCACGTAACGAGGATTACGCCCGGCGGCTAGCCAGCGTTCCGGCAAGCCAGGCGCGCGGGGACGGGACAGATGCGGATCTTCATGGCGGCTCTGGGGCTGGCGACGGCGGGCGTGCTCGCTTCCGCGGGCTGGCTGGCGCCGGTGGTGGCGCAGGAAGCCGCCGCTCCGCCCGCCAATCCCTACCACCTCCCGCCCACGCACTTCGGCAGCGAGCGCCCGGAGGCGGTCCACGGCTTCGAGGCCGCGCCGGGATTCGCCGACGCGCCGATCCCGGACAATCCGCTGGCGCCCGGCGCCAGGCCGGTCGGCCAGCAGGTCTGCACCGCCTGCCACGCCAAGGAAAGCCAGACCTTCGCGCACACCACCCACGCGCTGGGCATGCAGGCCGCCTTCGCCGCCAACCCAACGACCGCCACCTGCGAGGCCTGCCACGGCCCGGGCTCCGCGCATGCCCAGGACCCGGCCCGCCCGGGCGCGATCATCGCCTTCACCAAGGATGGCGGCACGCCGGTCCAGGCCCAGGCCGAAAGCTGCCTGGGCTGCCACGCCGGCGGTCCGCGCGACCACTGGCTGGGCTCGATCCACCAGCGCAACCAGCTCTCCTGCAGCGACTGCCACAACCCGATGGCGCAGCTCTCCGCCGAGGGGCTGGAAGCCAAGGACGCGATCAACCAGACCTGCGCCACCTGCCACAAGGACATCCGCCAGCAGTTCAACCGCCGCTCGCACATGCCGCTGCCCGAAGGCCAGATGGCCTGCGTGGACTGCCACAACCCGCACGGCACCATCAACGTGGCGCTGCTCAAGACCGACACGGTCAACGAGACCTGC
The DNA here is from genome assembly GCA_041905645.1 of Luteimonas sp. Taxonomy (GTDB): domain Bacteria; phylum Pseudomonadota; class Gammaproteobacteria; order Xanthomonadales; family Xanthomonadaceae; genus Luteimonas. The sequence continues at coordinate 21,518 of JAYRKR010000028.1, read as the reverse complement.
TACCAGTGCCACGCCGAGAAGCGCGGCCCGTTCCTGTTCGAGCACGCGCCGGTGCGCGAGAACTGCCTCAACTGCCACACCCCGCACGGCTCCAACCAGCATGCGCTGCTGGTCGCGCCGGTGCCGATGCTGTGCCAGCAGTGCCACTCGCACACGCGCCATCCCAACGACCTGTTCAACGAGCAGCAGCTCGCCACCGGCATGGCGCCGGACGAGCGCCTGATGGGCCGTGGCTGCCTGACCTGCCACGCGCAGATCCACGGCTCCAACAACCCGGCCGGGCCGCGGTTCCACAAGTAGGAGGGCACGGCGATGCGCAAGCGCGAACGCAAGAGCTGCCTGCCGCCCTCCCTGCCCGCGCTGGCCCTCGCGCTGGTGGCGCCATGCGCGTTCGCGCAGGACTCCGGGCTGGGCGTCGACCTGCAGTTCGGCAACGCGCTGGACCCGAGCGGCGGGCCCGCGGGATACGGCTGCGACCCCGACGGCGCCAGCTGGCTCGACGCCGACCGCAAGCGCACGCCCACCGGCTTCCTCTACGCCTGCCCGCCCGCGTGGCCGGCGTTCTCGGGCGACGGCGAATGGCGCCACCGCGGCTCGGTCACGCTCGGCTACCTGGGCGTGTTCGGCGACGAGCGCAACATGGCCTGGAAGCGCTATTCGAACTGGGACGACGGCGTCTACGCCGGCGCCGACCTGCGCTTCGAGAAGGCCGCCGACGGCAGCTACCTCGAGCTGCGCGCCAGCCGCCTGGCCGACGACAGCCAGTACGTGCGCGCGGTGTTCGGCCGCGCTGGCAAGTATCGCGTGCAGGCCTTCGCGCGCAGCCAGCCCAACATCACCAGCGGCAACGCGCGCTCGATCTGGAACGGCGTCGGCAGCGACCACCTCACCCTCCAGGACGGGCTGGTGCCCGGCGCGAGCACGCCGGCGCAGGCGGCGGCGGTGTCCGCGGCGCAGCCCGAGCGCATGCTCACGGTGGTGCGCGAGAAGCAGGGCGTCGGCATCAACTACATGATCGACCGGCGCTGGACCGCCTACGCCAACGCCAGCCACGAATCGCGCGAGGGCGCGCGGCCGTTCGGCGGCCCGTTCTTCTTCAACTTCCCGTTCGCGAACAACGGCGGCGCCTACGAGATCCCGCGCCCGATCGACGACAGCACCGTCAACTTCAACGGCGGCGTGCGCTTCACGGGCAACGCGTGGCGGATGGACTTCTCCTATTCCGGCTCGTTCTTCCGCCACGCCCACCGCAGCTTCGACTACGAGGTGCCCTTCGCGCTGGCGCCGGTGGTGCCGGGGCTGACGACGCCGCTGCTGACGCTCGGTTCGTTCTCCTACGAGCCGGAGAACGACTACCACCACCTGCGCGCCAGCTTCAGCCGCCGGATCGCGTGGAACGGCGAGTTCTCGCTCACGGCCTCCGGCGGCACGATGAAGCAGGACGACTGGCTGGTACCGTCGATGACCTGCCAGGGGCAGTTCGGCATCGACGGCATTCCCGGCGCGCTGTTCGACTGCGCCGACTGGAACACGCCCGAGTCGCTGTCGCGCAAGCGCGCCGACCTCGCCATCGACACCCAGATGGTCGACGCGCGCGTGGTCCTGCAGCCCTCCGATGCCGTGACCTGGCGGGCCAGCGCGAAGTACGACCGACAGGACTACGACGGCACCTACTGGGCCTTCAACCCCCTCACCGGGCAATGGGGCTACCCGTCCGAGAACGGCTCCCAGGGCAGCGTGGTGCCCGGCGAGGCCGGCATCTGGGACCCGCTCGCCAGCCCGAGCGCGCTGACCCGCGTGCGCAACCTGCCGCTGGACCGCGAGCTCAACGAGGTCTCGTTCGGCGGCGACTGGCGCCTGGGCGGGAAGAACGCGCTGGGCGCCACCTACACCTTCGACCGCACCGAGCGTACCCACCGCGAGGTCGCCACCACCAACGACCACCTGCTCAAGCTGACCTGGAGCAACCGCGCGCTGGACTGGCTCACCTTCCGCGCCAACTACAGCTACATGCGCCGCACCGGCAGCGAGTACGACTACGACCCCTACGAGTTCACCTTCTCCAGCGACCTGCCCGGCTACGTCGAGCCCGCCGGTGGCACCCCCGCGCACACCGTTTCGGCACTGCGCAAGTACGACGTCGGCAGCCGCGTGCAGAACAAGCTCGACCTGATGGCGACGTTCATCCTGCCTCGCTCGATGACGCTGTACGCCTCGGCGCGCGGCGACTGGAACGACTACGACGCCGTGCTCGGCCGCCAGGGCTACGACACGCTCGGCGGCAGCCTGCAATGGGAGTGGCAGCCGGCGCCGGCGACGGTCGCCAGCGCCTGGTACGGCTACGACCGCTCGGTGCTCGACATCGCCAACGTCAACGACGCCGCGGTGCCGACGCCCGACCCGACCCTCGGCGGCCCGACCTATCCCGACGCCAACCGCTGGTGGCTGCGCGACCGCCAGCGCAACCACTACGCCGGCGCCAGCTACAGCCAGCGCGTCGGGCGGATCACGCTCGACGCGGACTGGAACTGGAGCTATTCGCGCGGCGCCACGAGCTACCGCTTCGCCTCGCCCGACGCGCTGACCGTGCCGGCGCTCGCACCGCTGCTCGACGGCCGCTACCCGGACATGATCTACCGCACCAACGCGCTCACGCTCGGCCTCACCATCCCGATCCACCGGCGGCTGAGCGTGCGGCTGTTCGACACCTACATGCGCGGCAGGCTGTTCGACTGGCATTACCTCGGCTTCGAGGACGGCCAGGTCATCGACCATCGCGTCTATACCGACGGCGGGCCCGAGGACTACAGCGCCAACATGGTCGGCGCCCTGCTGGAGCTGCAGCTGTGAGCGCCGCGACGCGCCGCTGGCTCCTGCGCCTGGCGCTCGCCTCGGCCTGCGGCGCCAGCGCGCTGGCCCTCGCGCAGTCGACGCAGGCCGGCGATGCCGGCCAGCAGGCGGCGGCCGCGGCGGACCCGCAGGCACAGGCGCCGGCGCAGCCACCGGCGGCAT